>CAYQDZ010000210.1:0-5117 GCA_964416375.1 uncultured Bacteroidales bacterium | reverse complement strand
TCCCACATTTCTGAGAAGAAAAGCACTGCCAATCCTTTCGGATGCTTAGGAAATAGAATCATTTGAAGAATTTTAAAATGGTTGTTTAGATTGAACTATAAACCATGGTTATAAAGTTTCAAAACTAGAATTCAACAAATATAGAAGAATTTTTAGATTCGTATTCTGAAATTTGTAATTGTCCGTATAAATTTGTGTATCTGGCATATATTAAATGTAAATTCGTTGCCCAAAGAATGATGTAAAGTGAAATTTTTTACTGTTGATAAAATACGTAAGGCAGACTCTTACACCATTGCAAATGAACCCATTGCATCCATTGACCTCATGGAAAGAGCAGCCGGTAAACTGGCTGAATGGATGGCATCAAAATACTCCAAAAAAAATCATTTTCAGATCTTAGCTGGTTCCGGAAACAATGGTGGTGATGCCTTGGCCCTGACAAGATTGTTATGGCAGAAAGGGTATAGAAACAGTTCAATAGTTCTTTTGAATACAGGCAGATCCTTATCGCCGAACTCAAAAATCAATAAATCGAGGTGTGAGAAGGAAACAGAAGTTCCTCTGGTTGTCATTCAGAACAAAAAGGATTTCCCGAAAATAAATGAAACAGATGTAATTATCGATGGTCTGTTTGGTTCGGGTTTAACCCGACCACTTGAGGATCTTGCAGCTGAATTTGTCAGCTATATAAATAAGGCAAAAAAACTGGCTCTGGTTGCCATTGATGTTCCCAGCGGGCTGTTTGTTGAGAATAATTCAGTAAATTCAGAGAAGAACATTCTTCGAGCCACATACACACTCACGTTTCAATTCCCGAAACTATCGTTCTTTTTCCCTGAAAATTCAAAATTCACAGGGGCGTGGATTGTTCTGCCAATTGGTCTGCATCCTGAATTCATCCGGACCGAAAACACGAATTACCATTATTTAATTGAAGATGATGCTGTTGATTTACTGAAAATACGTGAGAAATTTACCCACAAAGGTACTTATGGTCATGCCTTGCTTATTGCAGGTAGTTTTGGAATGATGGGAGCCGCTATTCTCTCGGCCAGGGCTGCTCTCAGATCGGGAGTTGGGCTTCTTACTGTTCACACACCCAGGCTGGGCGTAGAGATCATACAAATTTCCATACCTGAAGCTCTTCTTAGTATGGATGAATCAGACATATTGTTTT
Organism: uncultured Bacteroidales bacterium; assembly: GCA_964416375.1. Classification (GTDB taxonomy): domain Bacteria; phylum Bacteroidota; class Bacteroidia; order Bacteroidales; family UBA10428; genus UBA10428. Next base: position 3,937 of record CAYQDZ010000210.1, on the reverse strand, counting down.
CCGAACATAAATCTCTTGAAAAGTACTCTTCCATTGGGGTAGGACCAGGTATCAACCAAAAACCGAACACAAAGAAAGCTTTGACAGGTCTGCTTAAGGAGGTCAAAGTACCTATCGTAATAGATGCCGATGGTTTGAATATTTTGTCCTCGCTGGAAAATTGGCAGAATTTACTGCCTGAACATTGTATACTCACTCCTCATCCAAAAGAGTTTGAAAGACTGTTCGGTATTTTTGATAACAGTTATTCCAGAATGCAATGCCAGCGGGAATTTTCAATGAACCATAAATGTGTGGTTGTATTAAAAGGAGCTAACACCTGCATTACTGAACCTGAAGGAGAAGTGTGGTTTAATAGTTCCGGCAATTCAGGAATGGCAACCGGGGGGAGCGGGGATGTCCTTACGGGAATCATTTTAGGATTGCTGGCACAGGGTTATTCTGTTAAATCTGCAGCCTTGCTGGGAGTTTATTTACATGGATCGGCAGGTGATGAATCTGCAAAATGTTTTGGACAACATGGTTTAACTGCTTCTGATATCGTCAACAATATTGGGTGTGCTTTTTGCGTATTAGAAAAAAAGAAATTAGAAAATGAAAAAAACTAATACCCTGTTCGTTCTGCTTCTCCTGATATTTGCTTGTTCCCCTGCAAGCAAAATAACTGTCACAAACATTCAGGATTTAGCATCCTACAACGAGAATAGCATTATTTATTCTCTTCCACGCTCGCGTATTGTCCTCAGGGCTTCAGCTGTCAGGCATCATACCATACCGGGACCATATAATAAGTATGCCGAGAAATTTCTCGGAATTCAGGATGCCCCATCCATTTCAAAAACAGAATGGGAACTGGAACATGTTGCATTGGATGCCATTCAGCAACCTGATCCGGATTATTATTTCTCTGTTCAAACGGATAATCCCGGTTTATTTTTCAATGAATTTCTTAAGCTTACACAGGATGGTATGATTCTTAAGCTTGATGATTACAATCCTTTTATTGAGTTTGAGAAGATATATGAAGATATACCTGAATCCATACATTTTACAGATTTATCCGTGAAAAGTAACCGGATAGAAATGGGCGACAAAACAAAATCTTCTCAAAGAAAGGTGCCCGTTGATCTTGCTGTTACAAAACAAAAACAAGGGACTAAAACCATCCAGCAGAAGGCTGAGGAAGCTGCAAATTATATTATTAAAATCCGTAAAAGAAGATTTAAACTGCTGGCAGGTCAGTACGATGTTTTTCCTGATGGTAAAGCTTTGGAAATCAGCGTTAAAGAACTTAATGCACTGGAAAAGGAATACCTCTCCCTGTTTGTTGGGAAAACATATAGGGATACCGTTACAAAGACATTTTATTATGTTCCGCAAATAAGCCAGGAATTGGAAAGGAATGTGTTGTGCCGGTTTTCTGATGAAACAGGATTCCAGGACGCTTTGGGAACAGTTGGTAAGCCTCTGGTATTGGAATTGAGAAACATGCACTTTACACAAGTATTACACAACCTGCAATTTCCGATAAGCGGACCTGTTTATGAAAATATATTGTTCTACAGAATACCCGACATGGCTTCTGTTAAAGTATTTTATAGCAGCAATACAATTATAGATGCAGAAATAAAAGTTTTTCAATACGGATCCGTTGTGCCTATGAGTATTTCGCACAAGTAAAAGCATGATTTATAATCCTTAAAACACGGATACACAGAAGCAATTCGGATATAATGATTAAACCATTGGGATTTTCAATGGCAGTTGAACAAACAATCAGTTAGCTATCGGTGAGTTGTAATTTGCTTTCCAATCCTGCCAGGATTCGGTTTTGTAATGATTGCCACCGATAAATTTAATGATTTCATCGAAAGGTTGTGGTTTCAAAAAACCTTTTTGAACATGTATAATTCGAATCTGCTCATCAAGAAAAACTACTGAAGGGTAACTCAATTGTCCATTAAGAAGTGCGGCTGCAAGCTCATGAAATCCTCTTGTTCCCTGAGCAACAAATTTATATGTTTTTTCATTGAAAAGAATTTCTTCTTTTTGCTCCGCATTAAACTTCACAGGATAATAACTTGTATTCAGGTATTCGGCAACATATCCGTTGCTGAAGGTATTTTTATCCATTACTTTGCAATACCCGCACCAATCGGTATAAACATCTACCATGATTTTTCTGGGTTCTTTTTTGCTCATTTCAACGGCATCCTTAAATGTTAACCAGTTCACTTCCTGACCATAAATGGATAATGTCACAAACAAACAAACAACTACGATAATTTTTTTCATAACGGGATATCCTATAGTATCTTTTTCAGAAGAACGCAAAATAACAAATTTTTGTTTCAATTTTTTGTTAAAGTTCTGTTAAAGAAAATAAAATACTTAACTTAAAGTAACAAAACTTATCTTACAAGTAACAAAAACACCTAACTCACATGAAAATAACAGAACTGTCACCAGAAATTTTATGGAAACATTTTTACATGCTTACTCAAATTCCACGTCCAAGCGGCCATGAAAAAGCAGCAATAGATTCCCTGATACAATTTGCAAAAACCCAGGGTTTGCAATATAGCAGCGATAAAGCCGGAAATTTGCTGATCAGAAAAGAAGCTACCAAGGGAAAAGAAAAATGTAAGTCGGTTGTACTGCAATCTCATGTCGATATGGTTCCGCAGAAAAACAGCGATACGGATCATGATTTTACAAGAGATCCGATAGAGACCCTGATAGATGGAGATTGGGTAAAGGCCAATAAAACTACTCTTGGGGCAGACAATGGAATAGGGGTTGCGGCTAGTCTGGCGGTTTTGGAATCAACAGATATTCAACATGGCCCCATTGAAGCTTTGTTCACCATCAATGAAGAAACGGGGATGGATGGGGCATTTGGATTGGAATCCGATTTTTTGCATAGTGATATTCTGATAAATCTTGATTCGGAAGAAGAGGGAGAGTTATTTGTTGGCTGTGCCGGGGGAGTTGATGCTAACATTTCCTGGGAATACAGGGTGGAACCAGCCAACTCAGGCAGTTCGTTTCAAATTGGTATTAAAGGATTAAGAGGTGGTCATTCTGGTTTGGATATTCATCTTGGAAGATGCAATGCAAATAAACTCCTTTCACAATTGTTACTTATTCTCAGGAAAGATTGTGACATAAGAATTTCAAGCTTCAAAGGAGGAGATATGAGGAATGCCATTCCGCGTGAAGCAGAAGCTATTGTTTCTGTCCGGGATGGTAATGTAGGAAGTTTAAAACAAGCTGTCGAAAAATACAGGGAGGCAGTTCTTAATAAATACAAAGCCGTTGAGCCTGATCTGGAAATAGAATTATCCGGGCATAGTTCTGTGAAAGAAGTGATGTCTGCCTATGATTCTAACAAGTCGATGGAAGCAATCAACTCCTGTCCTGACGGACCTATGAATATGTCTGATTTTATGCCCGGGGTTGTCCAAACATCTACAAATTTGGCAATTGTACGAATTGGTGAGGGTATGTGTGAAGCTCAGCTTTTGGTGCGGAGTTCAGATGATATTGAGAAAAAGTACCTGGGAAGAGAGATAAAAGAACATTTTAAACCGGTTGATGCAGACACAGAATTTCTGGGAGATTATCCGGGTTGGCAGCCCAATACAAATTCGGATGTTTTATCCATTGCAAAAATGACGTATTCAAAATTGTTTCATAAAGAACCTGTTGTCAAAGTAATACATGCCGGCCTGGAATGCGGTATCATTGGCGCAAAATTTTCAAATCTTGATATGATTTCGATAGGTCCGACTATCAAACACCCTCATTCACCTGATGAAAAGGTACATATTGGATCTGTTGAAAAATTCTGGGATTTTCTAAAAGAACTTCTGGCGGCAGTTTAACCTGCATTATTCATAAAAATGAATGAATTTTAATTATTTATTTGTGATAC
>CAYQDZ010000209.1:0-5169 GCA_964416375.1 uncultured Bacteroidales bacterium | reverse complement strand
TATACCATCTATTCTGATCGTTTAAAATATAACACAAAGAGCAAGATCACCTATTTTTTTGGTCCAACAGAAATCATTAGTGACAGCAATTATATATATTGCGAGAGAGGCTGGTATAATACCGAAACAGATATCTCACAGCTAAATCAGAATGCAATAGTAAAAAACGCTCAACAGATAGTAAAAGGCGACAGTCTTTACTATGAGAAATATACCGGCTTTGGACGAGCAATAAATAATGTGGAGATCCACGATCTTGAACAGAATATCGTACTCAAAGGTAACCGCGGTATTTATTATGAGAATCAAGACTATGCAAGACTTACTGAACAAGCCGAGTTTATGCAAATCACACCTGAAGATACTCTTTTCTTGCATGCTGACACCTTATTATCTGAAGTTGATACTTTGGGTACAAAATATTTAAAAGCATATTACGGTGTCAGAATTTTCAGAAACAACTTACAGGGAAAATGCGATTCCCTCGCATTCTCATTTTCTGATTCTGTAATCAGATTTTATTATGAACCTGTTTTATGGTCCGATGTGAACCAGTTAACAGCAGAATATATTGAAATGCATACGGAGAACAATCAGGCAAAAGTCATGTATCTTGAAAAATCCTCATTTATTATCAGCAAAGTAGATCCTTCAAAATTCAACCAGATTAAAGGTAAAAATATGGTTTGTCATTTTCGTAATAACGAATTGTTCCGTGTTGATGTGAAAGGAAATGGCCAAACTGTTTATTATCCGGTTGATAAAGACGGGGTCATAGGTGTAAATAAAGCAGAATGCTCAGATCTGGTTATCTATCTGGAAGAAGCAAAAGTAAATACAATTAGTTTAATAAAACAACCTGATGCCATTATGTATCCATTGGATACGGCTCCTATAAATGAACTAATTCTTAAAGATTTTCAGTGGTTTGAGGAGGATAGACCAAAAAATAAGGACGATATTTTTAAACAAAAAAGGGACTCTTGAGTCCCTTTTATTTTCTAGTACTCATCTTCATTAAAGAAAAAATCATCTTTGCTCGGGTAATCCGGCCAGATATCTTCTATACTTTCATATATTTCGCCTTCATCTTCAATCTCCTGCAAATTTTCTATAACTTCGAGCGGCGCACCAGATCGAATTCCAAAGTCGATTAATTCGTCTTTTGTTGCAGGCCATGGAGCATCTTCCAGTTTTGAAGCCAACTCAAGTGTCCAATACATAGTTTTGTAATTGATTTTCTTAAAAATTCTGCAAATATAGAAATTTATATAACTTCTACAACGCCGTTTGCCATGGAATTTCTTCTGTCTTAAACTGACTGCTCAAATACCTTGATAATACAAACAAATAATCAGATAATCGATTTAAAAATCTTAGCACTGCATCGGGTATATTTGCAGAGTCAGATAAATTCAAAGTCACTCTTTCGGCACGCCGGCAAATTGTACGTGCCACATGACAAAATGATACTGACGGATGTCCACCGGGCAAAATAAAACTTGTAAGATCTGGCAAATGTTCTTCCATCTTGTCTATTCGTTTTTCTAACCATACGATGTCCTTATCAAAAAGGTTCGGTAATTTTTCATAGAATTCATCTCCTCCCGATGCAAGAACTGCCGCAGAGATCATCAATTTGTCTTGTATACGAATTAAATCATCTGTAACTTCCTTATTTTCTGAATGATCCCTAACAACACCAATGTAAGCTATCAATTCATCTATTGTCCCATACGCTTCAATTTTTACATGATTCTTCGGAACTCTTTTGCCTCCTATTAATGCTGTTGTACCCTTATCTCCGGTTTTAGTATATATTTTCATGGCATTCTATAGATTAGATAAAAGTTAAAGAAAGCATTTTTTATTTGTAACATAAAAATTCATTTATTGTTGTGTAAATATTAAAATCTGACTGTATAATTACGCGGGGTAATTTGTTCCCTGCACACAACGATGCCCATAGAAAATAAATCTACTGTCGCCTGATTCTCATCATTCTGAATAATCTCATTCCATGCTTTGTGCATGCCTTCAGACCAGTGGATATCATCCAATACTATTATTCCTTCTTCCATTCTATCAGCAAAATAATTGAAATAATACAAAGTGGATTCATAGGTATGGTTGCCATCAATAAAAATGAATGCCGGTTTCGTAATTTTATTTGATAACTCATCCAGTAAATCATCAAACATTCCTTGTTTTACCGAAATATTGTAAAGTTTATTTTCCTGAAAACTACTTTTTGCAAAATCACATAAGCTAGAATTAGCTTCAACCGTAATAACATGCGAATTTTTATTTCCTTTGGCAAGATAGATTGTGCTAAGTCCGATGGATGTCCCTAATTCAATAATTGTTGCAGGTTTGTATTGCATTACTAGTCTGTAAAGCAGATTTCCAAATTTTGACTGTACCGAAGATACTTTTGCCAGATCGGCCACAGTTCTCAAATTCAGCTTAAAATGTCTGGAATTAGCCCCAACCTGTTCCACTCTTAGTTTAACATCAGATCCATACATTTTTTTTCTTATGCTTCTAAAAAAGCTATAATCTGCATATTTTGTCTTATCATATATTACCTTGCTAACCAGATGATATATAAAGGGGGAATGAATCCCATGTCCTTTTCTATGTTTTGCCTTCACAAAATACAGGAAGTACTCCCGCAGTGCTGATAATTGTCTCAGGACTTTTTTCATGCGTTTACGATAAGACCTTTAAGAATTAATACAAAAATAGAATTTTATATTACAGCGGATATTACGATATTTAGGACCAATGGAAAACCTTTTAAATACCAGTGTTAAATTCCTGAAAGGTATGGGACCTAAACGGGCGGAACTATTCGCTAAAGAGTTAGGTATTTTCACTGTTGGTGATCTTTTAAGATACTATCCTTACAAATACACTGACCGGACAAAAATTTATTCTGTTGCAGAGATCAATTCCACACAGACCCATATTCAAATTCGCGGACGTATTGAATCTTTTAGAAAGGAAGGAGCGAAATACAAACAACGACTTGTTGCAACGTTCAGGGACCAGACTGGCAGCATAGAACTTATATGGTTTCAGGGAGCCAAATGGGTAGAAAAAAGCTATGAGGTTGGTGTTGAGTATATTGTATTTGGCAAACCGGCTCTTTTTGGCAGAAAAATAAATATTGCCCATCCTGAAATTGAGCCGGCTTCCTTGTTCGAAAATAGTGTCGGAGCCTCTTTTTACCCTCAATACAGCCTTACAGAAAAACTTCGATCCAGTTATATTAATTCCAAAACATTTCAAAAATTGATTTCCGGTATCCTGTTGTCAAAATCTGCAACGATACCTGAAAGTCTGCCTGAACATCTGACAAAAAGCTTGCGACTATTGCCCCTGCAGGAAGCCCTGCATAAAATTCATCTCCCCTCCCGCTCTGAAGAGATTAAACAAGCAGAATATCGTCTGAAATTTGAAGAACTATTTAGTATTCAGTTGAAAATCCTCAAACAAAAACATGGCCATTCGATGCAATTCAAAGGATTTGTCTTTGAAAAGGTTGGAGACTATTTCAATACATTCTATAATAAAAATCTTCAATTTGAACTTACAGCTGCACAAAAAAGAGTGATGCGGGAAATAAGAAATGATCTGGGATCAGGAAAACAGATGAATCGTTTACTCCAGGGCGATGTGGGAAGCGGGAAAACCTTGGTTGCATTAATGTCCATACTGTTGGCGCTTGACAATGGCTACCAGGCTTGTCTAATGGCTCCGACAGAAATACTTGCCATGCAACATCTGAATACGCTTGCTAAATTGCTTGATGATCTGTCGATACGTATTATGCTTCTTACGGGTTCTACAAAAAAGAAAGAAAGAGATATACTTTTCTCTGATTTAAAAAATGGTTCGTTGCAAGTTCTAATCGGAACTCATGCACTGCTTGAAGATCCTGTTCAGTTCAAAAATTTAGGATTGGTCGTTATAGATGAACAGCATCGGTTCGGAGTAGCTCAACGAGCAAAACTCTGGAAAAAAAATATTCAACCGCCACATGTTCTTGTAATGACCGCCACACCTATACCACGTACTCTTGCCATGACACTTTATGGTGATTTGGATATTTCTGTTATTGATGAAATGCCTCCTGGCAGAAAACCGATACAAACCTATCATTATTTCCAATCCAAGCGATTAACTATGTATGGCTTTCTTCGCAAACAAATTGACAGAGGGCAACAGGTTTTTATTGTCTATCCCTTGATTGAGGAATCTGAAAAACTCGATTACATTGCTCTTGAAGACGGGTATGCCGGCATTATTGAATTTTTTAAACCACCGGAATATACTGTAGTATGTGTTCATGGCCGCATGAAAACAGATGACAAAAAATACGGGATGAGATTATTTAAGGAAGGAAAGGCTCATATTATGATCGCAACAACGGTTATTGAAGTCGGGGTTGATATTCCCAATGCATCTGTTATGGTAATTGAAAGTGCCGAGCGATTCGGGCTTTCGCAGTTGCATCAGTTAAGAGGACGAATTGGCAGAGGCTCTGACCAAAGCTACTGCATATTGATGAGTGGATATAAACTCTCAAATGAAGCCAAAAAAAGAATAGAAACCATGGTACAAACAAACGATGGATTTGAAATTGCGGAAGTAGATCTGAAACTTCGTGGTCCCGGAGATATTGAAGGAACCCAGCAAAGTGGAATTCCTTTTGACCTAAAAATATCAAACCTTGCACGCGATGGGCAGATTCTTCAATATGCAAGGAATATTGCAGAAAAAGTTCTTGATGAAGATCCTGATTTGACAGAACCCAAAAACAAATTGTTAAATAAAATACTGGAGAGCATGAAAACATCTGCTGTCGACTGGAGTATTATTAGTTGAACATGAGCATGCAATCTTTGTATCAAAACAAACTCTTAATGCAAATATTCTAAATGGAATGGAAAAACTAATAGACATTACGAAAAAGGAAGATATCCTGCCCGAATATAGGGAAACAGCCATCGGATTGTTTCTGGAATATCACAATTTAAATAGAAAGCATGAAGAATATTCACATGCAGAAATACTCGTTGGTATTTGTATGGATAACAGAAAATTTCTTAATATAACGTGAGTTCGATATAATGTAAATGTTGTATGCTATTGATTTTTAAT
>CAYQDZ010000208.1:0-5206 GCA_964416375.1 uncultured Bacteroidales bacterium | reverse complement strand
GAAGAAATTTACCTCAACTCAAAGCATGCGAACAAAGCCTATCTGGGTTATATATACTCAAGCATGGGCAGGATATATAAAACCCTGGGAGACTACTTTCATGCTGCTGAATACTATCGTTATGCATACCGGTTTCTTCATTATGAAACTCAACAGCCTTTTATAAGCTGGGAGGCTTTGCTTTATAACCGCAATGCTTTTCTTAACACATCACTCAATCAGTATTCCGAATCTTTGAAAAATCTGGAACTGGCATTCAATGTCATCAGAAAGGTGACTGATAACTCCAATTTATTGACAATGTATTACATCAATGCGGCGAATACTTATGCTAAAATGAACCTGTTGAACAAGAGCATTGATCTTCAATTAAAAGCAATCCAATTGTGTCAGAGGGATTCTTCTGCCTATACTTATAAATTGATTGTTTTGTATAATAACATTGGTTTGGACTACCTGGAACTTGGTCAATTTGATGCGGCTGAAGAATATTTTAATAAAGGCATCACCATTCAGAAGAGTATTTCACAAAAAAGCGAGAGTTATGCGGAATTGCATGAGAGTCTTGCTAATCTTTATCAAAGAAAACAGGAGTATAAAAAAGCACTCAGATACTACCAGCAAGCCTTAGAGATCATTACCATTAATTTTTCACCTGATGATCTTCTGCTCAACCCGGATAAGTATCAAATATTCAATAAATTACTAACTCTGAATATATTAAAAGCCAAATCGGGTTGCCTGGATAATTTGTATAATCTGGAAGGAGAACCTGCATATCTTGATGCTGCGTTAAATGCATCCATGCTGCAAATTGAACTGATCGAAGACATGAGAAATAATTACCAGTCATTTGAAGCAAAATTACAAATAGCCGAGCATGAAAGCCATACCTACAAAACGTCTCTATATCTTGCCAACAAAGCTTTCCAAAAAACAGGAGATGTCAAATACAGCAAACTGGCCTTTGAAATTTCAGAAAAATCGAAGTCATCCGTACTTCTTTCTTCGATGCGTGAATTGGATGCCCGGGAATTTGGGGGAATTCCCGAAAATCTCCTCATTCGTGAAAAAAAAATACTGAAAGAAATTGCCTTTTATAAAGAAAACATTTATGAAGAAAAACAAGTCCATGAACCGGACGTAAAGAAAATAAAAACCTGGGAAGCATATTTATTTGAATCGCAAAGAGAACAGGAGAAACTTGTTAAACAGTACGAGCGGGAATACCCGAATTACTTCGCACTCAAATACAATAATTCTGTGATATCTCCCGGCAAATTGCAGCAACAATTGTCACGGAATGTAACTGTTCTGGAATACAGCATTCTGGAAGACATGCTTCATGTCTTTGTGATTTCCAAACACGATTTTCAATTGTTATCCATAGCAATTGACAGTAATTTCTTTCAGTTGGTTAACGATTATTTAAATGAATACCGGAATTTTGATTTCAGCAAACAATCATACAACAGCTTTACTGAATTTTGCTGGAACAGCAAAAGTTTATATGATGTTTTGATCCTTCCTGTGAAAGACTTTTTGAAATGTGAAAATTTACAAATCATTCCGGATGGTATTTTATCCTTCTTACCATTTGAAACTTTAATTAAAGATATTCCTGATTCATTATCCAATGAATATTTTAAAGATGCAGATTATCTCTTATACGATTACAATATCTCTTATTCCTATTCTTCCACTTTGTTTAGTGAATTGAATAAGAAATCATTACCCAGAAGAATAAAAAAATTACTTGCTATTGCACCGGAATATGATACGGATGTTCTTACATCAATGAAAAAACCATGGCTCATTACACGGCAAAAAAAATACCGCAAGGATCTCTATCCTATCCCCGGTGTTATTGATGAGGTTAATGCCATAAGAAATCTTATCCCATCGGATGTATTTATTGGAAAAGATGCCACGGAAACAAATTTCAGGAATATTGCAGAGAACTATGATATATTGCACCTTGCCATGCATACGGTTATTGATAATGAAAATCCTATGTTCTCAAAACTCATTTTTACACTTGGAGGAGATAGTCTAAATGATGGTTTGCTGAATACCTATGAGATTTTTAGCCTGAAATTAAATGCAAGAATGGTTGTTTTAAGTGCATGCAGTACAGGTGAAGGAAATTACAATCAGGGAGAAGGTGTTATCAGCCTTGCCAGGAGTTTTGCATATGCCGGTTCGCCCAGTATGCTGATGACATTATGGGAGGTTGAAGACAGATCAGGTGTTGAGCTCATGAAATATTTTTATGCCAACCTTAAGAAAGGTCAGACAAAACCTGAAGCCCTGCGAAATTCTAAAATTCAATTTATCAAAGAAGCCAAACCAGAAAACTCACACCCTTTTTTCTGGTCGGCATACATTACCATGGGCAATACAAAACCTCTTTTTACAAATAAACGATCCTTAATGATCAGTCTGCTTTTTTCGGGCGCAGCGATTGTTATATTCCTGTTAATACTAAGATACAGAAACAGAAAGCCGGCTTCTAATCCTTCATAAAATCTTTGTATTCAGGATCTTCTTTTATCATTTTAATGAGTGCTTCTTTGCATTTGTATTTTTTGTTCCTTACAATTTTCTCACTCTTGTAATCCAGCTCTTTAGCAATTTCTTCATAAGGCGTATTATCTAACGACATTTTTAATACTTTTTGACACTCCTTGCCGAGTCGCAAAAAATGTTTTCTGAAAAGTCTCATCTCCAATTCGTCATCGATCAGCTTGTCGGCAGGATGGTAGTCCGGTTCAGAATCGTTCAGCTGGGATATGCTTTTTTCATGGATCTTCTTATTCCGTAACAGTTTCAGCCATATTAACCGGGACATGCCGTACAAATAGGCATCAAAACTTGTTTTGATCTCAATGCTATCTTCTGATATTTGTTTAAAAGCTATAATTATCGATTCCTGAAAAACATCCTTAGCATCATCCTGTGTTCCTCCATTTGAAATTACATAATACCTAACGGCAGGAAAGACTTCTTTGTAAACAAAGGTAAGTACTTTATTATCACGGTTTTTAATGCCTTCTATTATTTGCCCAAGTGTAAATTTTTTCACTATAATAGAATGTTTCGCCACACCTTTTGATTAAAACATGCTCAAAAGACAGACTTCAGTTAATATGAAAAACGAAACATCTCCCGGTATATCAAACCAAATATAAGTATTTTTTTGTCTTTTGGAGCTTAATGTTTGAGCAATATGAGAATTCGCCCCAGTATTTAAAGTAATACTTTATGCATCCATTCATTCCCGGGAACACTCAAATCATACATGATTCTTAACAATCCCTTTTCTTTTCTCCAGTTCATCATACATATTGAAAGCCAGAATAAGCTTTATATCCATGTCTATCATCTGGGTAGTCAGAAAAAGATTTCGTTCAAGATTTGAGGCGTCTACCACATTTACAATAACATCAGGTACCTTCTCAACAATAAAATTTCGTACAAACAATTCCTCTTTTGACAGGGCAGATATTGAGTATACTCCCGGAAGATCGGTTATATTAAAAGTATAGTCGCCCTGCGATATTCTAACCGTTTTTGAATCAATGGTGACACCGGAATAATTGCCTGTATGTTCATATGAACGGGAGGCAAAATTAAACAATGAAGTCTTTCCGGCATTTGGATTTCCAACGAAAGCTATATGAATGGTATTGCTACTGTCTCCGTTTATCTGTCGCTCGGAATCAGTCTTAATGATGCCGTTGAAAGTGGCATTTCCTTCTTTGTTGTCTGCTATGCTTCTGGTTTCAATAAATTCTGCTTCCGAACGGCGCAGGGAGATACGATAACCTAATAAACTGTATTCAATCGGATCATTTAACGGTGCATTTTTAATCACTTTAATATTCGTCCCCTTGATAAAACCCATCTCCATCATTCGCCGACGAAAAGCTCCTCTCCCTCTCACCCTTTGAATTACTCCCTCATCACCAGTCTTCAGTTCCGATAAAACCATAATATTATGTAAACCGCAATATTAGTTCAATTCTTGAGTTTTTCCTATACCAATTTCTAGGTATAAAAGCCTGTTCAGAAACATGTATTAAAAACTTATCCTAAATATTGAAAATAAATTGACTTTGCAATTTGTTTTTCATACTTTAGAGTATAGCTTATTCATAACAACAACTACTGATGTAACTGTACGTGGAAAAAAGTGATAATATATACGATTTATTGAGTGAATATCTGCATGTAGATAGAGAAGGCATCAATTTACTGGAAGAGCAAATTGATTCTGAGATTCAAACTGAATACTTTGCATATTCAAACCATGCTGAAAACGTTAGAAGCATTGAAGATATAATCAAAGATAAGGATCTAATATTTGATAACAGCATTTCTGTTGATCATAAGAAAAGTATTCTTGTTCAGCTTGCTTCAATAAATAGTGTAGAAGCTTATCGTACCATTGAAAAATACCTGCATGAACCCAATACTATGCTTTATCACTGGGCTTATATGGCACTGCAGGAAAGCAGACTTCTCCTGGAAAGCAAATTTCTGGAAGAAAATAAGGTGCTTATCACAACCGGCTTGGGAGGAAAAGGAAATAAGCTGAGATATTTTATTGTGTTTTTTACCACTGATGGATCGACTATTACTGAAACACAGCAAAAAATAATTCAGAGTGAGTTGGAGTTTGCTTGTAAAAAAAATGGAACAGAGATAGAAGATATTATTTTTGAAGATGGCTTTGCTTCGATACTGACAATCATCCCCATTCACATACCTGTTCAACAATTGTTTGAAAACGTCATTAAGGAATGCAATGAATTTGGCAGTTTCCTTTTCAATGACTACATCATAACAAATGTCAGAATACTATCCAAAGAAGAAATCAGTGAGCTGTTGGCTGTCAATAATATTCTCTAGAACTATTTATTATGTTGCATACCGTTAATATTACTTTGCAGGTTTTGCCTGCATCAGATGAAAAACATCCGTACGAAATTGTTGATAAGGCCATAGAAATTATTAAAGCCGCAGGTATCAAACACAGTGTTTGTCCCTTTGAAACTGTAATGGAAGGTGATTACGATACCATTATGGAAGTGGTTAAAAAAATACAAATTGAATGCCTTGCCTATGGCGCAAAAGGAATGATTTCCTTCCTGAAGATCCAGGTGAGTAAAGACGAGGATTTGCATTATGAAGATAAGATAAG
>CAYQDZ010000207.1:0-5234 GCA_964416375.1 uncultured Bacteroidales bacterium | reverse complement strand
ATTAATAGATGGTCCTTTGTAAAAAAATAAAGTGCTAATTTAAAACGTCAAAGCTTTCAATCTGTTCATTGCTTCCATAACATTTTCCCTTGAGGCAAAAGCAGAAAATCTGAAATACCCCTCACCCGAAGGCCCGAAACCTGAACCGGGAGTTCCAACAACATTCGCTTCATGTAAGATTTTATCGAATAACTCCCAGGAGTTTAGGCCTTTGCCGGAATTTACCCACACATAAGGAGCATTCAATCCTCCATATACTTTAAAACCAATATTAGCGATGCTTTCACGCATAATCCTGGCATTTTCCATGTAATAGTGTATGGTCTGCTGAATTTCTTTTTTTCCTGAATCTGAATAAACAGCAGCAGCAGCTTTCTGAACAGGATAAGAAACCTGGTTAAATTTTGTCGATTGTCGTCTGTACCAGAGCGCATGTATAGAATGCTCTTTTCCGTTGGAATTCATGCCTTTTAACTCTTTCGGCACGATTGTGTAAGCACAGCGTGTGCCTGTAAAGCCTGCGGTTTTAGAATAACTTCTGAATTCTATAGCGACTTTCCTGGCCCCTTCGATTTCATAAATGGAATGCGGAATATTATCTTCCGAAATGTATGCCTCATAAGCTGCATCAAAAAGAATAACCGTATTATGCTTTAATGCATAATCGACCCATTTTTTCAATTCTTCTTTATTGGCTGCAGTACCTGTTGGATTATTAGGATAGCATAAGAACACAATATCAACTCTTTCTGATGGGATCTCAGGGATAAAGTCGTTGTCAGCAGTACACGGCAGATAGACAAGATTTTCATAATACCCGTTCTTTTTTATTTTACCTGTACGGCCGGCCATTACGCTGGAATCAACATATACCGGATATGCGGGATCCTGTATGGCGATGACATTGTCTTGTCCGAATATTTCCAGAATGTTGCCTGTATCGCATTTTGAACCGTCTGAAATAAATACTTCATCCTCATGAATGTCAATGCCTTTGTTCAGGTATTCGTTTTTTACAATGGCCTGGCGCAAAAATTCATAACCCTGCTCCGGACCGTATCCCTTAAAGGTTTCTTGCTTGGACATTTCATCAACACCTTCATGAAATGAACGGATCACACTTGGAACAAGAGGAAGAATAACGTCTCCGATACCCATTTTTATTACCTTTGCATGTGGATTTTTTGATTGAAAGTCTCGCACCCTTCTTCCAATTTCAGGGAAAAGGTAACCGGCTTGCAGTTTCAAATAATTTTCGTTTATCTGAGCCATTTTTATAATTTTGGCGCTAATATAAATAACAAATCTGTCAGAGTAAAGCGATGAATTATAATTATTCCGAGATAAGCGAGAAAAAGAATTTTTTTGGTAACATTACGCCGATTCATCTGGCAGATGAATTTGGAACACCTTTATATGTCTATAGTGAGAAAATATTGCGCAATAGATGCCGCGATTTAAAAAGCCTGGTTTCCTATAAGAACTTTGTTGTTAATTATTCTCCTAAAGCAAACAGTAACCTGGAATTGCTGAAAATTATACGGGAGGAAGGGCTCAGAGTTGATGCCATGTCGCCGGGTGAAATATTTGTTAATCTGAAAGCAGGGTATAAGCCTCATGAAATTTTTTATATCAGCAACAATGTGTGTAAAGAAGAATTTTTATATGCTCTGGATGCTGGTGTTAAGATATCGGTTGATTCAATTTCACAACTTGAACTATTTGGGCAACTTAATCCGGGAGGTGAAGTTGCTTTCAGACTGAATCCCGGACTTGGGGCAGGACATCATAAAAAGGTCGTAACAGGAGGTAAAAAAACCAAATTTGGGATTGAAATCAAATATATTCCGGAAGTAAAAAAAATGCTTAAAAAATATAAGCTTAAGTTGATTGGGATTAACCAGCATATTGGTTCATTGTTTATGAATGGTGGAAATTACGTTAGAAGTGCCGAAACCATTCTCAATCTGGCAAAAGAATTTGATGATCTTGAATTTATTGACTTGGGTGGAGGGTTTGGGATTCCCTATAAAAAGCAGGAAAATCAGGCCCGGTTGAATTTGGAAGATATGGGGGATCAACTGTCAAAAGCAATAAATCAATGGGTGATTGAATATGGTAAAGAAATAGAGTTTAAGATTGAGCCAGGCAGGTATATTGTTGCAGAAAGTAGTATATTACTGGGAACCGTGCATACGATCAAAAAAAATTACGATATTAAATACATTGGAACAGACATTGGATTTAATGTTTTAATACGTCCCGCTTTGTATGATTCTCATCACGATATTGAAATCTACAGATCCAAAGGAACAGCATCCCGGAAGGAAGAAGTAGTAAGAATAGTTGGTAATATTTGTGAATCGGGGGATATTGTGGCAAAAGACAGAAAACTTCCTGAAATTTTTGAAAAAGATATTTTGGGGATATTGGATTCAGGGGCATATGCCTTTTCAATGAGTTCAAATTATAATAACCGATTAAAACCTGCCGAGGTCTTAATTCAGGAAGATGGAAATTACAGGCTGATCAGAAGAAGAGACACCCTGGATGATTTGGTAAGAAATTTTGTATAACGAATCGAAAACAATGGAGAAGAATCAATTTGTAAAATCACACGG
The DNA here is from genome assembly GCA_964416375.1 of uncultured Bacteroidales bacterium. Lineage (GTDB taxonomy): Bacteria > Bacteroidota > Bacteroidia > Bacteroidales > UBA10428 > UBA10428. The sequence continues at coordinate 2,613 of CAYQDZ010000207.1, read as the reverse complement.
ACTTGGGAATGAATACATCATTTTGGATAGTGAAAATATTGATTTTGAGTTGACCCAAAATGCTATAAAAAGGCTATGCAATATACATTTTGGCATAGGTTCAGATGGAATTGTAATGAAAGTTCCATCCGGCAATGCCGATTTTGGATTCAGAGTATATAACCCTGATGGCTCAGAAGCTGAAAAAAGCGGCAATGGCCTAAGAATCTTATGCAAATATTTGTATGATTATGGTTTTACAAAAAGCAGACTCTTTTCCATTGAAACACTGACAGATATTGTTCAGGCAAATGTTGTTGAAGAGAAAAATGGCAAGGCACATAGGATAACTGTTGATATGGGGAAAGCAATTTTTAAAAGTTCCGACATTCCCGTCAATTCAGAGAAACCGGAATTTATCAAAGAGAAGATCCTGTTTGGTGATAAAGAATTGGAAGTAAATTGTGTTTCGGTTGGCAATCCGCATTGTGTTGTGATAAAGAATGAATTGAATGAAGAGGAGATCAAAAAGTATGGACCTTTGCTTGAAAACCACAAGCTGTTTCCAAACAGGATCAATGTTCAGTTTGCAAAAGTGCTTTCAAATCATGCAGCGCAAATACTTATTTGGGAAAGAGGAGCAGGATACACACTCGCCTCGGGCAGTTCCTCATGCGCTGTTGCTTCCGTACTGGTGAAGAGGGGATTAGTTGATGGCAATCTGACAATGAATATGCAGGGGGGAACTCTCAAGATACAAATCGATGAAAACTGGAATATTCGAATGACAGGTGAGGTAAGGGAAATAGTCAGGGGAGTTTTGAGTGAAGAAGTTTTGCAGGACTTACACTTGCCATTTTAAAACAAAGCTTTGTTATGCGAATAGGATTTGATGCCAAACGAGCCTTCTTTAATCGCAGTGGATTAGGAAATTACAGTCGGGACATAATTCGTGTGCTACATCAAAAATATCCTGATAATGAATATCTGCTTTATACTCCAAGTACTAAAAATAGCATTGACTTTATTGAGAACAGGGAACTCAAAGCAATAACACCGCAAAAAGCAAGCAATAGATTACGACAAAGTTACTGGCGTTCATTTCAACTCACAAAGCAACTCATAAAAGATAAGGTGGATATTTACCATGGACTAAGCAATGAGTTGCCGAAAGAACTTGGTAAAAGCAATGTGAGATCGGTGGTTACCATTCACGATCTGATTTTTTTACGTAACCCGGAATGGTACAATCCTATAGACAGATTTATCTACAAAAAAAAATTCTTTTACAGCAGTCAGATTGCCAACAGAATAGTTGCCATCAGTCAACAAACAAAACATGATCTGGTAGAATATTTTCATCTTGATGAGAAAAAGATTGAAGTTATTTACCAGGGTTGCAACAAGGCGTTCCAACAGGTACTAACGGATACTGAAAAACAAAAAATAAAGGAAAAATGGAAACTGCCGGATGAGTACATATTGTATGTTGGTACAATAGAAGAAAGAAAAAACCTGCTTTCCATTGTAAAATCGATGCATCTGGGAAAAATCTTTTTACCCCTTGTGGTGGTCGGCAGACAAACGAATTATTACAAGAAAGTGAAGGCCTATATAGATACGCACTCTCTAAAACACATTTATTTTTTAAGAGAAGTACCGGTAATTGAATTGCCGGGAATTTATCAGATGGCAAGTTTGTTTGTTTATCCTTCCATTTTTGAAGGGTTTGGAATTCCTATTCTTGAAGCGCTTTATTCACGTGTGCCTGTAATCACATCAAAAGGAGGTTGTTTTACTGAAGCAGGAGGAGACTCATCAATCTATATAAATCCTGTGGATATTGAAGAAATGATCCATTCAATAAAAAGTATTCTTGCCAGTTCTGAACTCAGAGAAAAAATAACAGAAAGAGGATATGGATATGCTCAGCAATTTTCAGATGAATCCATCGCTGAAAAAATCATGAATTTATACACAAGCATACGGAATGAATAAGGATATTGCCAACGCAATACATGTACTCGAATGTGGAGGCATCATATTGTATCCGACAGATACGATATGGGGTATTGGTTGTGATGCAACAAACAAAGAAGCAGTGGAAAAAATCTATACCCTGAAGAAAAGGCATGATGCAAAATCGATGCTGATTTTAGTTGATACCGAAATAAGATTGCGGCAATATGTAAAAGAGGTACCCGAAATAGCCTGGCAACTCATGGAAGTATCTGATAAACCCATGACAATAATTTATCCGGGAGCGAAAAATCTTGCTGCAAACCTGGTTGCTGAAGATGGAAGCATTGGGATACGCATTCCTGATGATGAATTTTGCACCAAATTAATCAGCAAATTCAAAAAACCAATTGTCTCAACATCAGCAAATATTAGCGATAATAAATTCCCGGAAACATTTCGTGAGATCTCCGAAGAAATCAAAGAGGGAGTGGACTATATTGTTTCCTGGCGACAAAATATTGAGAAACCGGGAATTGCCTCATCTATAATAAAGCTAAAAATCAATGGGGAATTTTCAATTTTCCGGAATTAATAATTCCTTTTGCTTTCATTATTTCTATAATTCTACTTTAACACTTTCAACTAATTGAATAATATCTATTTATATCCTTT
>CAYQDZ010000206.1:0-5252 GCA_964416375.1 uncultured Bacteroidales bacterium | reverse complement strand
CAAAGTAAAAACATCTCATTGAGCAAGTTTTTTTTACTTTTTGGACAGCCTCTTCGCTTGCATTTTTCATGGTTTTTAACCCTGACGACTGGAATGATGCAGGTGAAATTTAAACTTATATCATTTTTATGGCACCAAGTTCCGAGTTATAGTTAATTGATTATAAGTATTTGTGAATAATAAATGTTTGTATTGTAGCACTATTCTATATCTATTCTATGGGCAATATACATTCCGGAATACCCGGGTGTCTTTTTATCAGTCCACGGTAATAGTCTTCACTGGTGATGCAATCGGGATTATCCTCTTCAGCGCAGGGTATTTCCAGTACGATCCAATGTTTGTCTTCTTTACGGATAAGTGCCAGCAAATCTTCATAATGGTTTGTACCGTTGGCATCCTGTGGCAGGGTATGCACCCAGGCCCATCCGTTATAAACCTTCAAATAATGCATAACGAAGATTACATTGATGTTATGCATTTCGCAGATCTTCTCACGCAATGCATCCAGTATTGCATTTCTTTCATCCGTTCCTTTTTCGGGTGTATAGGTGTCTTCTTTTTTGCAGTTTTGTGCAGGGATAATTCCAACAGAAAAAATAAGGAAAAAGAGCAGAAGAATGGATTTTATTCTCATGGCCTTTACATTTTAACAAATTCTACCCTCCTGTTATTTGCCTTACCCTCTGCTGTCCCATTGGTATCTATAGGTGTACTCTCACCAAATCCTTTGCTGCTCAAACGGTCCTCTGCTATACCCATTTTAACCAGGGTGTTCATGACTGTTTCAGCTCTGTCTTCCGATAACTTTTGATTGAAAGTATCATCTCCATCACTATCGGTATGGCCTTCAACGCTGAACTTAAGATCGGAGTGGTCCGCCAATAATTTGTGAATTTTATTGATCACTCCCATTGATTCCGGTCGAAGAGTAGCTTTACCAATATCAAACCTGATTCCGTTTGATACAATCTTTCCGTCCTCCAAAACGCGGTCGTAATATTTTACACCTCCTTCAGCAATCCGGATATTTTTTATGTATACCTTACTCTGATCACTGGCATGATAGTTATATACGGAAATACCTGAAGGATTAAAGTCTAGATGTGGAATATTTACCAAACGGGTATCGTCCATATAGGCTTTCGTTTTTCCATTGGTATAGGCCAGGGAAACATGTATCCACCGTTCGGGCTTTAATTGATTTTTCATAGGGTGAGAACTGGATGCACCATAAATCTCCATATTGGTATTGCCAACCTGCAGCTTGAATTGGCTGCCTGATCCCCTTTTCTGATTTTTACTGTCCCAAAATAATAGATCAACTGTGGTCCCACTCTTAAAATGAACATCAAGTTCTACAGTAAACACATCGGGCAGATAATCATTTTCTGAATCTTTCAGATAAGGGACTATTGTGGGCTGTCCTCCCCTGAACATGATCACATCTTCACCTCCAAAATTTGCTATTTCAATAGTTCCTCTTGCCAAATCCCAACGTGAAGGAAATTCACCATTTTCTTCATCTTCAAGATTGTCTTCGAATATGACTTTATCACCCGGCACAAAATCGTATTTGCTCCAGATTAATTCCGATGCTTTTTCTTCTTTGTTCTCATCTGCTTTTGTTTCGTCAGAAGAGTCTTCTGTCTTGGAACTTGAGGCAGCCTGGTCTTTCTTTTCTTTATCCTTTGTTTTCCCGTTTTCTTCTTTTTTTTCACCTTTAATAGCATCCTCAACACCCTCTTCAACCGAGTCCAGACCTTTATCGATTCCTTTGTCAACCCCTTTATCAACGCGCCTTTTGGCTTCTCTGTCCAGTTTATTCAGAACGTTTAGTTGAGCGGGCGCTAAAGAATAAATACTTAGCATAATAATGATTGATAGAATGATTGTTTTCATTTTTCGTAGTTTAATTGGTTCAATGAATATGATGCATCTGAAAAGGAATACAACAAATTTAACACCGTGATTTCAGAAATTACTGGCAGATGAGAATAGTCTGAATGCAAATGAGAATTCAGTACTGTTTTATTAGAATTTGAAAATCGGACTGAAAGTGGAAGGAAAATTATATCTTACAATTGACTATAACAGCGATTCGAGGTGTTTTAAGATATAGGCTTTTCTTTCATGCGAGATGGGCACGTTTGAGCCGTCTTTCATGATCATGGCCCCACCTTCAGCTTTAGCATAACGTTCAATATGATTCACATTGATTAAATGCGATTGATGGACTCGCAGAAATCCCGCAGTTTTTAGTAGTTCGGCATATTCCTTCATGGTTCTGGAAACAAGTATCTTTTTATTATTGCACATATAGAACATGGTGTAATTACTGTCTGATTCACAGCGAATGATATCGTCAATTTGTACCAGATGGAGACTGTCGGCTGTTCTGAGAACAATTTTTTTCATAACATGACCTTCATCGTAATTATCGAGCAATGCGGTCAACTTCAGTTGCTGATCTTCTTTCATTTTCATGCTTTTTGCACGGTTTATGGCTGCAACAAATTCATCTGGCTGAATGGGTTTTAAAATGTAGTCAATGGCACTGTACTTAAAGGCTTTTATGGCATAATCTTCGTACGCAGTAACAAAAATAAGTTTAAAGCGGGGAGAGTTTATTTTCTTCAAAAGATCAAAACCTGTTCCATCCGGCAGATTGATATCAAGAATTAAAATATCAGGATCGTGTTCGATAATGACATTGTATCCCGTAATAATATCATGTGCCGTGCTGACAATATCGATGTCGCTGAAATGATCTTCAAGTAATTTACTGATAGTGCCAATGACACCTTTTTCATCATCGATGATAATTGCTTTCATAGGGCACAATATTCTTTGCCCCTAATTTAACCATAAATTCTCTGATACGGAATACGGAAAGTCACTCTTGTGCCGGCGGGCTGATCATTCTTTGTGATATCGTCTATCTGAAACGAAATATCTTTCCCGGTTTGCCTTTTCAGGTAACTAAGACGTTCTTGTGTAAGGGTAGTGGCAAGTGATTTTTTATCGGCTTTATTCTTTTCTTGTATCGTTATTGATTGCTGTCTTCCAACGCCATTATCTTCCACTTCAAAATGGAGCAATCCGTTTTGTAACTGAAGGCGGATAAGAATTTTCCCGGCTTCCTTTTTCGGCATCAAGCCATGTTCTATGGCATTTTCGATAAAGGGTTGAGCCAGCATAGGTGGAATAGCATATGTTTCTGTATCAATGCGATCATCCACATCGATCTCATAAGTAAATTTTTTATCGAATCGGAGTTTTTGTATCTCCAGGTAATTGTTGAGTGTATTTATCTCGTTTTCAACCGTTACATATTCTGTTCTTGAATTCTCCAGTATCTGTCGCATCAGTGCTGCGAACCGTGAAAGAAAATTACCGGCTTCTTTTGCATCGTTGTTATACATATAATCCTGTATGGCACAAAGTGAATTGAAAATAAAGTGCGGGTTCATCTGTGTTCTGAGCAGTTTTTGCCCCAGTTCTGTGGTTTTGAATTTTACCTGCAGGTTTTTCTGCCTTAGAATTAATACGCCAATCAGAATAAGGAATATCAATACGATCGACAATCCGATAAGATAGATCTTCTGTTGTTTCATAGCGGCTTCATGAGCTTGTCTCTCCTGAACAGCAGCATATTCCATCTTGTGTTGTTTTTTGTCAAATTCATATTGCATTTCCATCTGTGTGATTTTTTTGATGTTTTCATCTTTGTTCAGACTATCCTGCATGAGCTTATTTTCCAGTAGCTTGTAATAGGCTTCCCGGAAGTTATTGTTCTGCGCATAAATCCTGCTCAATAAGTCAGCAGCCTCAGAAACAGCAAAGGGCATTTCAAGTTCTTTTGCCAGAGAGTAACCTTTTTGTATGTTTTTAAGGGCTAAGTTTTTATCCTTCGTTTTCAGATAGATTTTTCCTCTCAGAATATAATAGGAGGCTAACTTTGCCCTGTCGTATATGTTCTTTACTATAATGATGCTTTTATCAGCATAATAGGAGGCAGAATCGGTATCTGACATGAGATAATATGTGTTGGCCAGATTGTGGTAAGAGTCGGCAATACCACTTGGGTAATTCATCATCAGGTTATACTGCAGACTTTTTTTCAGAAAAATGAGTGCAGAATCATTTTTCTCCTGTGCGTTGTATACCGAAGCAATACTATTGTATGTTTTGCTTTCTTCCCAATTATTATTTGTCCTGATGGAGATCGGGAGTTTCTTGTTCAGGTAGTAAAGTGCTTTGCTGTAATCTTTTTGAAAATAGTACATATTGCCAATGCTTCCATAAGCCAGGGAGAGACCTAATGAATCCTTTGCAGATTCCGATAAATTTAAAGCTTTGAAATAGATGTCGATGGCCTGCTCAAACAATGCCTGGTCTTTGTATAAATTTCCTTTCGTATTGTATAGATCTGCCTGTGCTGATAAGTCAGTTGTTTGTTCTGCAACTTCTATAGCTCTGTTTATATATTCCTCTGCCTTATTGTAATCTTTACGTTCTTTATAAATGTATGATAGGGCATGGTATGAATTAAAAATTCCTTTTTTGTCTTCAATTGAATGAAAGAGCTTCAGACTCTTCTTCATAAGTATTTCAGATTCCTTTAAGTTTCCTTTGAAACTTTCTAAATACCCTAAACCGTAATAAACAACTCCCATACCTCTTATATCATGTATACTCTGATAGAGATCAAATGCTTTTGAGTAATAATATTGTGCACTGTCATTTCTTGGTAAACTCAACAAGTGGGTGTAAGCTAAAGTATTGCAGGCATCGGCAACACCCTTTTTATATCCAATCTGTTCTGATTGTACTAAAGTTTTTCGGGCAAGCATAAAGGAGGAATCAGGCTTTGTTCTGTACAAAGAAAATGCGTGTTTGTTGGTCCTGTTAATCCGGGCGGTATCAGACGATGAAAAATCTTGTATAGCCGAAATCTTTGCACTGCCTGTCCTGAAAAATGAAAAAAAGAAAAACAGGCAATAAGATAAAATAACGAGAGAACGGGTTATTCTGTTCACAGCTAAAGCGTTATTATTGATGAAATCGTCAGGTTCAGATCTGGTTTTCTGATATGAAAACCTGTAAGCAATCCATTTCAATGGCATCCTTACCTGATCTTGAGCTACAAGATACGTAAATCTGCATAAATTTAATTCAGAAGATATAAAGGGAAAAGTATTGAGTATTAAGTATTGAGTATTAAGTATTGAGTATTGAGTATTAAGTAT
>CAYQDZ010000205.1:0-5254 GCA_964416375.1 uncultured Bacteroidales bacterium | reverse complement strand
TTTAAATGTAAAACATTATAAATATGAATGTTATACAGGTTTCGTACAATACTGACTACAAATCCATGCCTTTCCCCGCTCCCGCGCGTTTGTACCTAAAATCCGCAGGTCTTCATCGTAGTTTAATATTCACTTCAAATTTCTTATGATTTAGTCTTGTTGAGTAAAGAAATTGATATTATATCAAGCTTTGTTGCTTATTTATAGTTTGTATTTTTCTGTGAGATATGCCTTTTCTTGTATTTCGAGCATAGAAGTTCTTTGTATATTATTTCCAATATACGGTTTTCAATTTTATGGATGTTTATGACTTGATATTTTAAAGTCAGTATAGCGCCTCTATGTTTTAAAGGCAACAGAACTGTAAATCCGTAATTTTCGTTGTCTGCCAGTTAAAATCCATTTTGCAGGAATACAAATAAATCTGAAAATGAATTTCTTAATCCTAAAATGAGAGGATAAATACTTGAAAGTTTTGGAGAACTTACAAATTATGAAATGGTAAATATTCCGGCAAATGGCAGTGAGCAGCAGAAATACTGTATTATATTCGAGTTTTGAAAAAGGCATTCTATTCCATCCAAAATCATTTTTCAATATATCAAATTGTCGTTCTATTGCTCCACGCTGATTATAAAAGCATACCACTTGATCAGCTGACATTTCATAATCATTTGTAATAATTGGGTGATAATTGCACGCTTCACCTGTAAAAAGATTAAGCTGTCCATCCTTACGTGCTTCTTTTGTAATAATAAGTCGATATTCTTTGAGAAGCTGCTCTTGCTTTGTCCTTCGGGCTATTTTCTCGAAAGGAGTAAATATTGTTTCCCCACGATAAAAAGTTTGATCTCCAAGCGCGATTTCTTTCCATTCTTTAATCTCATTTATCGCTTCATGAATAGATTCGCTCATTCTTGCCCTGATATAAAGTTTCTTTACATTCTTGCTAATTACTGAAAGTGTTGACAATTTATAGGAAGCCCCATCTGCTCGAAACACATCTGTATTTATCCTGTTAGATTTCAATAAGGTAAAAATCCTTGTAAGAGTGTCTTCCTGAAGGGTCTGAGCGTCACTATTGCCATTCCTGTTTTCCAGATAAACGATATTGTTTCCTATTATCCCAACTCCTGGACAATAACCTGTAGCTCTTTGGTAAGTATTGGCAGCATCAGATTTTGCAGTAAAAATTAGGGTATTATCATAATCAAGAATATTTTTTTGATGGCCAAGTGGACTAATTTTCTTAAGAATAGCCAGATTCATCGTATTTAAGCGATCATTAAAACTAAACTCATGAACAGCTTTACCTCTGGGAGATTTAAATAATTGCTTTGGCTCAGATAGCTGTTTTAATCTATTAAGTACCCGATCAGGGCTGGGTAGTTTTATAAAGGGATTTCTATAAAAAACATCTTTGAGGTTGGTAGATAAATCTTCTGAACAATCTCCTCCGCAAAAGAAAATTGACCAAAGACTAAAAATTATATCTTCCCATTTGTATTTGGTTTGCGAAGGCAAACATGGAAGATATTTATTAAGGATAGCGCCAAATTTTAGACTGTTTAACTCTTTTTAAAACAAAGTTTAATCCTCCAAAAGAGGATACAGGGGAACTATTTAGTATTTTCATATCGGTATTTTGTAAGTAACACCAATTTAGGTGAAAATACCTTAGTTGTAAAGCCTATATATACAAAGCTTTACAGCTTTTTTCAACAACAGACCTGCGGATTTTAGGAAGTGAAGCGAATTTTAATAATTGGAACAGGCTTATCAAGTATATACCTCATTCAATATCTTGAAGAACAGTCAAAAAAATATGGATGGGAATTGGTTGTTGCCGACAGAGATATTAGCTCTGTGAAAGAAAAGATATGTCCGGATACCAAAGCTTTGAAGCTTGACATATTAAATAATGATCAGAGAGATAAGGCAATACAAAATTCCGATGTAGTGATTTCTATGCTCCCCGCGGATTTTCATATCCATATAGCCAGGTCTTGTCTGAAGTACGCAAAATCACTTCTTACTGCCTCTTATGAGTCGGGTGAGGTAAGGGAGATGCATGATGAGGTAAAGGCGAAGAATATTCTGTTTTTAAATGAAATGGGACTTGATCCGGGTATTGATCATATGTCAGCGATGCAAATACTTAACAGGATCAAGCAGGCCGGACATCAGATATTAGGTTTTGAATCATTTACCGGCGGACTGGTGGCTCCCGAATCTGATAACAATCCATGGCATTATAAGTTTTCCTGGAACCCCGAAAAAGTAGTCAGAGCAGGACAGGGTGGTACCGCAAAATTTATCCAGGAAGGCAAAATTAAATACATACCCTATAACAGACTTTTCCGGCGTACTGAAATTATTGATATAGATCAATTCGGCAAATTTGAAGGCTATGCCAATCGAGATTCCATGAAATACATTGATAAATATAATTTGCAGGGTATTCCTACCATTTATCGCGGAACATTACGCAGACCGGGATTTTGCAGAGCATGGAATGTATTTGTCCAGTTAGGTGCAACAGACGATAGTTATATTATGGATAATACGGAAGATATGACATACAAGGAGTTTATTAATTCATTCCTGTATTACAGCAAAGGTGACTCTGTTGAATTAAAACTACTCCATTACATGCATATTGACTCAGACTCAAGCATTATTGAAAAACTTAAATGGCTCGGAATTTTTGATGATACCCGTATAGGAATAAAAAATGCTTCGCCGGCACAAATACTTGAACATATACTTAATCAGAAGTGGAAACTGGAACCGGAAGATAAAGACATGGTGGTAATGTGGCACATTTGCAAGCTCCGACACTCAAGCTAACACTTCAGCTTGCAAAAGAGCCAAATTTCTTCAAACGCACTTACAGAAAGTCGATGAATATCTTTGTAATTCTCTCCCGATTAAAATATTGACCTACATTCACTTCGTTAAAATACTTTTTGGTTCATTTTAAATTCATTTTTCAGAGAAATCAATATTTATGAAAATACGCACATAACTCCAAACGAGAAAAATTCCCCAAACGTCGTTAAAAAAGAGCAGTTCTTCTATTTCACTTTTTTAATCGTCATAACAGAAGTAAGTTTGATCCATTAATTTATTTAGGTTATGAAAACAAAAGCAATAATTATTCTACTTATTTTAACTCTTCCATTCTTTCTGAATGCGCAACAAACTGAAACAATACAAACGTGGAGTTTAAACGACTGTATTGAATACGCACTGACCCAGAATGTCCAGGTTCGAAAAAGTATTCTAACGAATATTACAAACGAGTTAAATGCCAATCAGGCTGTCAATAATAAATTACCGTCAGTCAACAGCTCCATTCGGCAAAATTTCAGTTGGGCAAATACAACCGATTCAGAAACGAACACTTCCAGCTTTTCGGGAAATAACAGTACCAGTTATTCTGTAAGTTCCAGCGTAGTGCTGTACAATGGGTCAAAATTGAATACTTTGATTAATCAGGCAGAACTTGATATGCAAAGTGGAATCTACGATTCGGAAACCATTAAAGAATCCATTAGTTTAAGTATTTTGAATGCCTACCTACAGGTTCTTTTCAATGAAGAACAAGTTAAAAATGCAGAAAAACAAATTGAGGCCACAACTGAACAATTAAATCTGGCAGAGGAAAGATTAACCTTGGGTATTATTTCTCGTTCCGATTATTTGCAGGTAAAATCGCAGTTGGCTTCTGAAAAGTTAAACCTGGCCAAAGTCCAAAGTCAATATTCTATTGCCAAAATTACATTAATGCAACTTATGGAATTGCCGATTAACGATAATTTCGCAATAAGTCATCCAGAACTTGGTGAATCGATTAATGCTAATATTTCACCCAATGCTGCCGAAGTATATGCAACTGCATTAGGAATAAAACCCGAAGTAAAAAGTGCCGAATACCAAAAAGAAATCGCAGCACTCAATGAAAAGATAGCAAAAGCAGGTTTCCTGCCTACAGTTTCTGCTGATGCAGGTATCGGAACCGGTTATTCCTATTTTATTAATACTGGCTATTTCGGACAGTTACAGGATCAGATTTCACCTTCTCTTGGCCTTTCAGTTTCTATTCCAATCTTTCAGAAGAAGCAGGTAAAAACCAATATTTCACTGGCAAAAATAAATTATCAGAATATGGAACTTTTGGAAATTGACACCAAAAACCAACTTCGAAAAGAAATAGAGCAGGCTTGTGTTGATGTTGTTTCAACACAGATTGAATATGAAGCCAGCCAAGAACAATTAGATGCCACAGAAGAATCATATCTACTTGCCGAAGAAAAATACAAAAACGGGTTAATAAATTCTGTCGATTTTATTTTCGAAAAAACAAATATGATTTTAGCCGAAAGTGAATATCTGCAATCAAAATACAACTTGATTTTTAGCTATAAGATACTCGATTTTTACACGGGTAATCCTATAAAACTGTAATTAGAATCAGTAAAAAATATAATAAAATGAAAAAGAGAACTTATATTATTATTGTGATTGCCGTAGGGATTTTGATTGCAGCAATCTTCATTTTTCGACCCAAAACAGCTGATGCAGGAAAAATAACTATCGAAACTGCCAAAGCAGAACCTGGTACAATTAGTAAAACAATAACTGCCACTGGCACACTTGAAGCTATAACAACAGTTGATGTGGGTACCCAGGTATCAGGAATTGTTGAAAATATTTATGTTGATTTTAATTCATACGTTAAAAAAGGACAATTACTGGCAAGAATAGATACTACCAATTTGGCAGCAGCTCTTGAACAAAGTCAGGCAACTCTGGACAATTCCAAAGCCGAGTTGGATTACCAGCAGGCAAATTATAACCGTCTGGCACCGTTAAATGAAAAAAAGCTGATTTCACAATCCGATTTCGATCAAGCCGTGTACAACAAAAATAAGGCAAAAGCCAATTATAACAATTCTTTGGCTCAGTATAAAAAGAATAAGATTAATTTGGATTATGCTCTTATTTACTCGCCAATCGACGGAATTGTTTTAAATCGTGCCGTTGAAGAAGGACAAACGGTAGCCGCCAGTTTTAACACCCCAACCCTTTTTACCATTGCCAACGATTTAACCCAAATGCAGGTTGAGGCAGATGTTGACGAAGCCGACATAGGCCAGGTAAAACAAAATCAACGGGTTGAATTTACTGTTGATGCATATCCCGATAGGTTTTTTAACGGTGAAGTAACCGAAGTTCGGCTGGAACCAAC
>CAYQDZ010000204.1:0-5306 GCA_964416375.1 uncultured Bacteroidales bacterium | reverse complement strand
GGTGGGGGTACCCTGTCAGGGTATCTTATCTTTGATAAATTGTATTGGATAGACAAGGTTTTTTTGCTAATTTCTCGGAATGGAATTATATAAAATCAGGTGTAACAAATGAAATTTATAGAAGAATTGCCACGCATTCTGGTTGTTGACGATAAGGAGCATAATAGAATGTTGGTAACTGAATATCTGGAATCTTTAGATGTAATTATAGATGAAGCTGCATCAGGAGAAACATGTTTAAATTTACTGGAGCAAAACAGCTACTCATTGATCATTCTTGATGTTCAGATGCCAGGTATGGATGGATACCAGGTTTTGGAAAAGATGCAGAGCAATGAGGCAACAGCGGAAATCCCTGTAGTATTGATATCAGCGATTTTTGATTCGGAGGAATACATTATTAAAGGCATAGAAAGGGGAGCTATTGATTATATTACCAAGCCGGTTAATATTACCATTTTAAGCAGGAAAGTATCCAATTTTTTGAAATTGTATGAGAAGCAAAAAAAACTTGATGCCTTGGTACATAAGCTTGAAATTATAAATGATCGTTTAAAAGAGAATGAGAAGAAATTTAAAAAGATTACAAATTCTGCCACTGAATCAATTGTAGTCCTCAATTCACAATACCAGATCAGGTTCTGGAATAAAGCATCGAAAAAATATTTTGGATATTCAAAATATGAAATGGTCTATGAAGATTTTTTTGAAAAGCTTATTGCTCCCGGATCACATGCACCATTAAAAGAATATTTTGGTTCATTATTTGAAAATGAGCCTTCATTAATTATTAACACCATCAGGTTATCAGGTAAAAACAAATCAGGAACTGAATTTCCGATTGAATTGTCATTGGCCTATTTTCAAACTGCCAGCAATGAAATTAATTATACCGTCATTATCAGAGATATAACAAGAAGGATTAAAATGGAAAGTGAAGCTTTGAAGGCCAAGGAATTATATGAATCAAATAAATTAATGAAAGAATTTATGGATAGTGTAAGTCATGAATTACGCACACCTATGAATGCAATTCTTGGTATCTCAAACATGTTGTTGAAGTACAATTCGGAAAACCTTGAAAAAAAACAGATTGAAGGACTTGAAATCATTAATCAGAGCGGCTCACGTTTGCTTGACATGATTAATGATGTGCTTGATCTGTCAAGAATTGATGCCAAAAAAGAAGCAGTGAGCAACGAAAAGTTTAACCTGGATAAATTTCTGGCCTCATTGCACAGCATCGTGTTAAGTCTGATTGATGAGAAAGACATAAAATTTTATATTCGAAAGAGCTCTAATGTTTCCGAGTTCATAAAATCTGATGCCAAGAAACTGAATCAGATACTGACTAATATCTTAGGGAATGCAGTAAAATTCACACATAAAGGAAGCATTCATTTGTTTATTCATACTATTGAAAACACATTGTATTTTGAGATAACCGATACGGGTATTGGAATTGCAGAGCAACACCTGACAGATATTTTCGATAAGTTCAAACAATTAGACAATTCACAGGCCAAGGAGTATAAAGGAACAGGCTTGGGTTTGAATATATGCAAAAATCTTATTGAGTTAATGGGCGGTGAGATCCGGGTTGAAAGTGAGTTAAACAGGGGGACAAGCATGAAATTTTACATACCACTGGTTGATCAGGAAAAACAAAAAAAGGCAACAGACTTAAAAATCGAATCAATAGAATTAAATCAAAAGCATTCAAATGAGATTATAAATTTTAAAGTACCTCTTGCAGTTGTTGTTGATGACAACAAAGAGAATCAATTCTATTATTGTAATATACTGAATTCAAACGGATTTGAAACATTAAGCTACAATAGCTCACGCGATGGATTACGATCAATCCATAGATTTTCACCTGATCTGATTGTACTTAAGTTTGAAATGCCTAAAATTCACGGACATACTTTTATTAACGATATCAGCAAGGATAATGAATTATGCAATATACCGGTATTGATCATAACATCAGCTGAGAAACTACATATCGATGGCTTGAATAAGCATTCCAAAATTTTGTATGAAGCAAAAAAAGGAAATCTTATAGAGGGGATCATCTCGGAGATAAAATCAAAGAGGTTGGATATTCCGGTCAATGAGAGATTCATATTGTATGAAAAAGAAAATCATTTGGCAAAGTTCATTACTAAAAAGGACAAATGTTATCATAATAAATCGCTTGAATCGTCAAAGATTATTTTAGCACGAAGAAAGATAAGAATGTTGATACTTGATGGCCTTAACCTGGAAGGAGTAAATCTGCAACTCATGAAATGGATGAAAAAAAATAAAGAATATTTACCTGAATCATTGGTTATTGTGCTTCGTGATAAACCATTTGATATTGTCTCGAAGGAAATAGAAGCAACACCCAACTGCCATGTACTGGAACTTCACAGGATACAAAATCAGGATTCATTTGAAGAAGCAATGCAAAAGGCAACTTCTTCCATAGCAAAGAAGCCTGATAAAAAAGAAACAAAAAAATGAAAAATCCAACTGTTCTTGTTGTAGATGATGAACATGCAAACCAGTTTTTGCTTGAGGGGCTTTTAAATGCACATGATTATGATACCTTAACAGCCAGTGACGGCGAAGAATGTCTCGAAATCCTGAAAACTACTCAGCCTGATTTGATACTTCTTGATATTATGATGCCAAGAATGACAGGTGTTGAAGTATTGAAATTGCTAATGCAGTCTGAGGAATGGCAGCACATACCTGTTCTAATGGTGTCGGCAAAAACAACTACAGCAGATATTAAGGAATCGCTGGAAATAGGAGCAATTGACTACATTAAAAAACCCTTTGATGAGCTCGAACTTCTTTCAAGGGTAAAAGTCGGGCTACGCCTAAAATTTAAAGAGGACCATTTAAGAGAAATGATCAAACAGAGGGATGATTTTGTTAGAATCATATCCCATGACCTGCGTTCACCTTTCATTGCCATTAATGGTTTGGCAGAGTTGTTATTGAAGGCTGATAATCTTTCGGAAAAACAAAAAGAATCATTGAATTACATCATAGAATCCGTTGAATTCAGTAACGATTATTTTAATAAACTGCTGAGTTGGACCATGTTGGATTCTGAGGATCTGAAGTTAAGCATTGCTGATAAAAATATGGCAGAGCTTATTGATGGTGTTTTTCGGGTATTTGATAACAAAGCGCAAGATAAGGAGATACAAATGATAAATGAGATAGATAATCAACTGGTAATTAAGGTTGATATTACTTTTTTTCATCAGGTTATTGCTAATCTCATCAGCAATGCAATAAAATTTTCTCAACCTAAAGGAATGGTAAAATGCAGTTCCATGCAAGATGATACTGGCCTAAAGCTTATTGTATCGGATCATGGCATAGGCATACCGGATGAGCTTACTCAACAGGATCTGTTTCAGGATGATTTTCGTAAATCGCGCAAAGGCACCAAAGGAGAAAAAGGAACAGGAATAGGGCTTAGTATTTGTAAAAAAATACTTGATGCCCATGGTTTTGAAATCAGCTATAATCCGGGTAAAAACGGAGGGAGTGATTTTATTATCACCATCAAGTAAAAGATTAGTTTAGGGTAAACAGGATGAGGATGATTAACCAGGAAATGAAAGTAAGGATAGCCAAATAAATAAATGCTTTTCTAAATCGATTTTTTTCTTGATATAATGATTTAATTTTCAGTAAGTTATTTATTTTTGTATGTACATTCTCTTTGGCAAAATTGTCCTTTATAATGTAATCAAAAGCACCTCCTTTTATTGCATCAACTGCTGTTTCAATACTGCTCTGTCCCGATAAAAATATAAATTCACATTTTCTATATTCCGGTCTTACCTTATCAAGGATTTCCAATCCATTCATTCCCGGTAAATCAAAATCCTGAATTATAATAGTATCCTGGCTATGTGAAAGCTCATTTAACATTTCTTCTCCTGAATAAAAACCTTTTACGTCTTTGTAACCCTGCATTTCCAGAAATTGACATAAAAGAGTATTCACGGGAGCATCATCTTCCACAACATAGATTTTCGGTTGTTTTTGTTTACCCATTTGCCTGATATTTTGATGGTGAAAATAGAACCTCAGAAAGTTAATCAATAATACAAACTAAGTGAAATCCGACGAATATAAATGTTAACGCAATTCAAAGTTTTTTCCAAGGTACACCTTACGCACTTGTTCATCTTCAGCCAGGTCATGTGCTGTACCTGATTTTAGAATTTCTCCCTCAAACAATAAGTAAGCCCTGTCTGTAATGGAAAGTGTTTCATGTACATTATGATCCGTAATCAGAATACCAATATTTTTTTCCTTTAACTTGGAAACAATTTCCTGAATATCTTCAACAGCTATCGGGTCTACTCCTGCAAAAGGTTCATCAAGGAGTATGAATTTCGGATCGATAGCAAGTGCGCGGGCAATTTCAGTACGTCTTCGCTCTCCTCCTGAGAGTTGAATCCCCATACTCCTTCGTATTTTTTGCAGACCAAATTCTTTCAGAAGCGCTTCCACCCGGTCTTTTTGTTCTTGTTTAGTGAGAGTTGACATTTCAAGAACGGCTTTCAGATTATCTTCCACACTAAGTTTTCTAAAAACTGAAGCCTCCTGTGCAAGATAACCAATTCCTTTTTGAGCACGTCTATAAACAGGTTCACGGGTTATTTCTTCATCATTTAAAAATATTCTTCCGTTATTAGGGGTTATTAAACCTACAATCATATAGAATGATGTGGTTTTACCAGCTCCGTTTGGCCCAAGTAATCCAACAATCTCACCCTGTTCAACATCAAATGAAACACCTTTAACAACTGTGCGATTTCTGTATTTCTTTATCAGATTTTCCGTTCTAAGTATCATTTGTATATGTTTTAGAGTGTCAAATGTAAAAAAGTTTCTCAACAGTTTTTCTAATAATTTCCAAGGAAGAAGAGGAAGTAGGCAGAAATTCTAAAAAGTCAGTTGCATGGTAGCCCTCAAACCGAAAATTTGTGTATTTTCATGATCGAGATAGGCCAATCTCCACATAGCATCAATTCTGAATAATTGAAGGATATTTTCAATACCAATACTTACCTCAGAATAAGGTTTTTCAAGAGTTGTTAAGCCTTCAGGAAATTCCATCACATTCAAATTTTCCTTTCCTAACCTTCCAAGCAATAATTTTCCAGTGACTACTTCACGAAGTTTCAGCCATCTGAGAAAAGGGACCCGATTAAAGAAAAATCCTTGGAAATGATGTTCTGCTGAAAAAATAAGGTATTCATCGCTCACAAATTCATAGTAAT
>CAYQDZ010000203.1:0-5406 GCA_964416375.1 uncultured Bacteroidales bacterium | reverse complement strand
TTACGCAACTATAACATTCCCAGCACATTTCCACAGCACGATTATAGGCTTTGTTCTTTTCTTTGTCCAGTACCATCAGATCGTTTGGACAAATGTACTGGCAGGCTGTGCGATCTTGTGCCTTACATCCATCGCATTTTTCATTGATTACAAAACTTGGCATAGTAATAGATTATTCGTGATAATCCACAAACATAATAAAATTATTAAACGGAAAATTTGTAAGTAACTAATAACCAGTATCAACAGAAACTTATTTATTGTAAAATATTGAATATTAAAACTATACATTTTCTTCCTGTTTAAAACTTGTTACAATTTATACTCAGTTTACGGTAAGTTGCATTCAGTAAGAAAATCCTTATTTTTATAATTCAATCTATATTATTCATCAGAAAAAGCTGAAACATGAAAAATTTATTCTCCATCTTAACAATCCTGATAGGAACACTCATTATCAACTGCTCGCAAAATTCTTATGCCGAAGATGGGTATCGACTTTGGTTAAGATACGACCAGATTGAGGATGAGTCGGTATTAATCGATTATAAAAGTACAATCCAACATGTGGTGGTATACGGAGAATCGTCAATTATACAAGCAATTTGTGAAGAGATCTTTACAGGATTATCCGGTCTGTTTGGAACAGCTATTGCTGAAAATCATGAAGTCAAAGATGGTGCTTTGCTGGTTGGCACGCCTGAAAGCTCATCAACAATCAGAGATTTTTTGCCGAATAAAGTTATCGAAGACATTGGAAGTGAGGGTTTTTATATCTTTTCAACTCAAGATAAAGATCAACAACTGACCATAATTACTGGAAATACTGATATCGGGGTCCTTTATGGGGTATATCATTTTCTGAAACTTATCCAGACCCGGCAACCGATTGCCCAACTGGATATAAAAAGTTCGCCAAAAATAAAACACCGACTGTTAAATCACTGGGATAATCTCGACAGAAAAGTGGAACGCGGGTATGCAGGATTTTCCCTCTGGAAATGGAATAAATTACCTGATTATATTGATCCCAGATACACGGACTATGCCCGTGTCAATGCTTCCATCGGAATAAATGGTACGGTACTGACCAATGTAAATGCAAACGCTCAGATTCTCACTCCGGAGTATCTTGAAAAGGTAGCTGCTTTGGCTAATGTATTCCGGCCTTACGGGTTGAAAGTATATCTTACCGCCCGTTTCAGCGCACCCATCCAAATTGGTGGATTGGAAACTGCCGATCCCTTGAATAAAGAAGTAATTGCATGGTGGAATAAAAAAGCCAAAGAGATCTATTCCTACATCCCTGATTTTGGAGGTTTTCTGGTGAAAGCCAATTCAGAGGGACAACCGGGTCCACAGAATTACCAACGCTCTCATGCTGAAGGAGCAAACCTTTTGGCCAGAGCGGTCAAACCCTATAGAGGAATT
The DNA here is from genome assembly GCA_964416375.1 of uncultured Bacteroidales bacterium. Classification (GTDB taxonomy): domain Bacteria; phylum Bacteroidota; class Bacteroidia; order Bacteroidales; family UBA10428; genus UBA10428. Next base: position 3,975 of record CAYQDZ010000203.1, on the reverse strand, counting down.
GTAATGTGGAGGGCATTTGTATATTCCAATGAGGAGCCGGAGGACAGAGCCAAACAAGCCTATAATGAATTCAAAGCTCTTGACGGACAGTTTGAAGACAATGTGTTGATACAAGTAAAGAATGGCCCTATTGATTTTCAACCACGCGAACCTTTTCACCCCTTGTTCGGAGCCATGGTGCAAACCCCAACCATGATGGAATTCCAGGTTACACAGGAGTACCTTGGACAGGATATACATCTCACATACCTTGCTCCACTGTACAAAGAATGCCTTGATGCCGATACCTATGCAAAAGGAAAAGGTTCAACTGTTTCAAAAGTAATCGACGGAACTCTTTATGATTATAGCTTAACAGGTATGGCAGGAGTGTCTAACATAGGTAACGACAGGAACTGGTGCGGACATCCTATTGCTCAATCCAACTGGTTCGCTCTGGGACGACTTGCGTGGAACCCGGATATCTCTTCAGAGGAAATAGCCCAAGAATGGATCCGGATGACTTACTCAAACAATGAGGAAGTGATAGCACCCATGCTACAAATTCTGTTGGCATCGCGGGAAGCAGGAGTAAACTACAGAACCCCTCTGGGATTGCACCACCAAATGGCATGGCACCACCACTATGGCCCCGGCCCATGGATTAAAGACAAACCCCGCGCCGACTGGACCTCCGCATATTATCACCGGGCTGATGAAGAAGGAATTGGTTTTGACAGAACAAAAACCGGAAGCAATGCCGTAAGCCAATATTTTCCTCCCCTTGATGATAGGTTTGGAAACATCGAAACATGTCCTGAAGAATTCCTGCTATGGTTCCATCATGTTCCCTGGAATTACAAAATGAAATCGGGCAATACACTCTGGGATGAGTTGTGTATGAAATATTACGAAGGCATTGATCAGGTTCGCAAAATGCAGAATACATGGAACACCCTGGAAGGGAAAATTGATGACGGCCGCTTTAAACATGTGCAGTCTTTATTAAAGATCCAGGTACATGATGCTATTGAATGGCGTGATGCCTGCCTGCTGTATTATCAGACTTTTTCCAAAATGCCAGTTCCAGCCAAGTATGAACAACCAAAAAAAACGCTTAAGTATTTCATGAAAATTGACAGAAAATTTTTACCAGGGAGCTAAAAACACTGTCATTGTAACTCAAAAGTTAATTGTAAGCAGATAGAAATCAAGAGACAAAACTTTTTAAAAGAGTTGTTACAAATTCTTAAAATAATTATCAAGATAGTTTATAAGATTGGTTGTCCGTTCCTCGCAAATCAAAAAGTTAAGAATTTATGAACACTGTATAATACTAAGAATGTTAACTTTGTTGCTTCATAATGTATTTGGAAATATATGGGACCTCAAACACGTATTGCTTTGCTTGGAGGAGGCAGCTGGGGAACAGCGCTGGTAAAATTATTATTGAATAATGTGAAGCAATTGAACTGGTTTATCAGAAATGAAGAGGATATTCAGTTTTTTGAAAAATATTATCATAATCCAAAATATTTGACATCCATAGAGTTAGATACTTCAAAAATATCTTTCTATAAGGATGTTTACGAGGCTATTCAGTCATCCGATCTCTTGATCATAGCCATACCCGCTCCTTTTCTGGAGAAATCGCTGGAAAATTGTCAGGGATTGTTTAAGAATAAATTCATAGTATCTGCAGTAAAAGGAATTATCCCTGGTCATAATCTTACTGTTGCTGAGTTTTTCAATCAGATTCACAAAGTACCTTTTGGTTCTATAGGCATTATTTCAGGTCCCTGCCATGCTGAAGAGATTGCACTTGAAAGACTTTCGTATCTAACTATTTCATCAAAAAATAAAGCAGATGCAAGATTCATTTCTGAGCTCATAAGCTGCCATTATGTTAAAGTGAAAGTTTCTACCGATATCTATGGTACTGAATATGCAGCCGTACTGAAAAACGTTGTAGCTATTGCTGTTGGAATAAGTCATGGCTTAGGTTATGGAGATAATTTTCAAGCCGTTTTAGTTTCCAATGCACTTCAGGAAATTAAAAGGTTTCTTGATAAAACATACAAAAGCAAACGTAAAATCAACAGTTCACCTTACCTGGGCGACCTGATCGTTACCGCTTATTCACAATTCAGTCGAAACAGGACCTTTGGAACCATGATCGGGAAGGGTTATTCGGTTAAATCAGCCCAGCTTGAAATGAGCATGGTAGCAGAAGGTTTTTATGCTGTCAGCTGCATCAAAGAGATAAACGAACAATACAAGGTGAATATGCCAATCACAAATGCAGTATATCATATACTACACGATAAAATATCACCTGCTATCGAAATTAAACTGCTGGAAGAAAAATTAAAATAATCACTATAAGAAGCAAGGAAATGAATGATATAAGTCTGGATATACATCAGGTATTTAATTTTGTCAGTGAAAAAGAAATTTATGAATTAAAAGAAGAAGCAGATAAAGCGAACAAAGCACTTCATGAAAAAACAGGTGAAGGAAATGATTTTTTAGGCTGGGTAGATTTGCCCTCAACCATCGATAATGAAATTCTTACTGATATAGAAAACTTTTCATCCCGCTTCAGAGAACAGGTTGATCTTGTTATAGTTATTGGCATTGGTGGTTCTTATCTGGGATCAAAATCCGTTGTTGAAGCATTGTCTGACAACTTCTCATTTTTAAAAAAAAACAATCCTTACCCAGGAGTATTATTTGCCGGACAAAATATAGGTGAAGATTATTTGAAAGAACTGGTAGAACTGCTTGATAAAAAAAGATACGGAATAGTAGTAATCTCAAAGTCAGGAACAACAACTGAGCCTGCAATAGCTTTTCGAATATTGAAAGGACAGCTAGAGAAAAAAGTCGGAGAAAACAAAGCCAAAGAGCTAATTGTTACTGTAACAGATAAAGAAAGAGGTGCACTAAGAACTCTGGCTGATCAAAAAGGATACAAAACTTATGTAATTCCTGATGACATCGGAGGACGCTATTCTGTACTTACTCCTGTGGGCCTTGTGCCTCTGGCCTTGGGAGGGGTTGACATCAGGTCTCTGGTGCAGGGAGCCTCCAAAATGGAAGAATTGTGTGGCACAAAGTATTCATTCGCAGAAAATCCTGCTGCCATGTATGCGGCAACAAGGTATTCCTTGTATAAGAAAGGCAAAAAAATTGAAATTTTAGTGAACTACGAAAACAAGTTACATTATTTCTCCGAATGGTGGAAACAGCTTTATGGCGAAAGTGAAGGAAAAGAAGCCTTAGGAATTTATCCAAGCAGTATAGATCTGACAGCCGATCTGCATTCTATGGGACAATACATTCAGGAAGGTGAACGCACTTTGTTTGAGACAGTGCTATCTGTAAAAAAGACAAAACATAAGCTTACCATTCCTTCTGACAATGATAATCTGGATAAGCTGAATTATCTTGCTGGTAAAAACATAGATTATATAAATAAGATGGCAGAGTTAGGAACAATGTTAGCTCATGTTGATGGTGGAGTACCAAATATTAAAATTGGAATTCCGGAAATCAGTGCATACTACCTTGGACAACTCATTTATTTCTTTGAAAAAGCCTGCGGAATAAGTGGTTATTTATTGGGTGTAAATCCATTCAATCAACCTGGTGTTGAAGCATACAAGGAGAATATGTTTGCCTTGTTAGAAAAACCCGGATTTGAAGAAGAGACAAAAAAAATTAATAAAAGATTACAATAAATCACAGGCAGCCAGCTATCTTTATAAAATACTGGCATCATTATTAATGAATTATCTGGCTCATATATTTCTTTCCGGAATCGAAGATGAGATCATGATTGGTAATTTTATCGGTGATTATGTAAAAGGAAGAGATTATGATAATTTCCCGGAACAAATCAAAAAAGGTATTTTGCTGCATCGAAGAATTGATTCCTTCACTGATAACCATAAAATTGTCCATCAAAGTAAGAGCTACTTTTCAAAATGTTAT
>CAYQDZ010000202.1:0-5439 GCA_964416375.1 uncultured Bacteroidales bacterium | reverse complement strand
TCCATTATGATCTGTGCAAAGATTAGAAAAGCCTAATTCCATAATTTGTATATTTGCTGCGCATCATTTAAATTGTTTTGCAAAAAGACTGGAAGATTTCATTGTAATATTATTCCAGGGACGTTAGCTCAGTTGGTTTAGAGCGCCGCCTTGACAGGGCGGAGGTCACTGGTTCGATTCCAGTACGCCCCACTTAATCAGAGTGAGCAAGAGCGTGGGCTTCACTCTGATTCCCTCAGTACTCACACTCAAACTCACACTGATTTTGTGGTATAATCTTCAGAAACAGGTTGTATAAACATGATGGAAGAATGAGAAACGTAAGTGCTGTTTTTCACACAGAATGATACTATCTGATAACTTCAATCTTTTTCCGTACTACTCCATCAAATAAATGTACCTCAACAATATAGGTTCCTATTGCAAAACCCGATATATCTAACGCAAATTCATTCAAAAAAGGATTGGCTATGTGAATGCTTTCAATAAGACTTCCAATAATACTGTAAACATTTACACTTTTAATGCTTACATCGTTGTTGCTGATTTTCAACATAACATGATCTGATGCCGGGTTTGGATATAGGTTTATAGAACTCTCATCAGTGATTTCATTCAATCCGATTATAATAGTGATCACCTCCCAGTGTAATATCGCTGTTCCTCTGCTGCCATCAAAACCATCTGCAATTATCCATACTCCCTGATTGCTTCCTGTTTTGTTCTCCCAGCTTAATGCAGATTCGCCTTTTTCATTAAAGCATCCTATCTCCGGTCCATCACAACTTTCATATTTCCCGTAAATACATGCATTATAATTTTCTTCTGATGTCCATAATTTAAGTGTATATCCATCAGGAACAGGAGTATCCAGAAAATAGACTATATCTCCTCCGGTGCTTTCACAAATGCCAGTATAATTATCAGCATATCCTTCTGTTGAATATTCAACACTTCCCGAATTGCCGGTAATAATAATAGGATTGCCACAGTTTTCCCCGGACTCTTCAGGTGTGGATACCTCCCAGTTAAGTACGGCACTGCCATTACTTTGATCATAACCATCTGCAATGATCCATATGTTTTGTTCGGTCTGTGTAGTATTTTCCCAGCTTAACACAGTACCGTCGGGATCGTCAACACATGCTATCTCTGTACCTGTACAACTTCCATAACGCCCATACAGAACAACATCATAATTGTCTGCAGATGTCCAGAATACAATATTACTTCCTGGTGGGATAGGAGTTTCCAGATAAAAAACTACATCTTCAGCACTTCCTCCACAATCTCCTGAAAAATCATTATTATATCCGGTAGTTGTATAATCAAACCTGCCTGAAGTTCCTGAAATTATTTGTGGATTTTCACAATCTTCTCCCGGTGGAATAGCTTGGGTTATATGCCAGTTTAAAGTCGTATTCCCGTTACTCTCTTCATTACCGTCTACAAATATCCAAATATTCTGATCCATGCCGGTTGTATTTTCCCAAAGCAAGATTTCACTATCAGGATCATTCATACATCCTATTTCTGTTCCTGTACAACTTCCTGAACGCGCATACAAAACAACATCATAATCGGTATCAGTAGTCCAGATCTCTAATGTGCCCCCGCTTTTTACGGGTGTGCCAAGATAATATACCCGGTCTTCTCCGCTCGTCTCACAACTGCTTGAATAATCATCATGAAACCCTGTTGTTGTTGAGTTTTTACTACCAATATTACCTGCTAATATTACGGCATTGGAACAATCTTCTCCCTGATCTCCTGAATTACCACCCAGAAAATCGAATGTCACAGTATTATCTGCTGAATGAAAAACAATGTTTGTCAAGGGTTGATTCGTGTTTTCCCCGCTCCATGATTTTGATGCTGGCGCGGCCATGTCTGTAAAGGACGATACATTGCCTGCACCGGGAAATGGACATTCTGAAGAATTGATGTTTCCATAGGATGCTGGTGAAGACCCCGGATTTGATGAAGAGTTTGCACATACAGGGTACATTTTCTGGGGATGCCCCACATTGATTTGATTGCCTGAATTTAGTACATCACTGTGCACATGATAAATAATCAAACCCTCACCTGGTATTTCAGCATCAAAGCCAAGCTGGCATCGATTTTCCATCAAATAATATTCACCTGGGGTTGTTGTATTAAAACGATAAAAATCTCCCGGATTAAAAACCGCATTCTTTAATGTATCGGTGGTTCCTGAAACAAGATTTGTTGCATCCGCCCAATGGTATATGTTGGTTTTAGTAAACGCATTGTGGTGTGCCGGTGTGGCTCCATTGTTATTCCATGAACCTGATGCCATAATATCCCACCTTCCGGTACCTCTGAAATTTCCTCCGGAGCCGGAATAATCAATATCATAAAAATCAGGAGCTCCCAGAACATGGCCAAATTCATGGCAGATAACACCAATCCGTGTAAGATTAGAGCCTGTATTGCCTCTTAATTCTGCTGAACAGGAATACCTGCTGATTGTAACCCCATCTAAAGTTACAGGTGAAATGCTCCATGCGTGAGCCCATATGGCATCATCGGAAGCTCCGGCTTCTTCTCCATGACCGGCATATATAATATAAACTCCATCCACAATGCCATCATGGTCATTATCATAATCAGAAAAATTCACATCCTTGTCTGCCAGGTTTATGGCTTCTGTGATCAAAGCACGTGGATTAACATCGTTACCAACATCATTATTTTCGCCGTAATACGACATGTCGTGGCTGGCAGTATAAGGCCCGGCTATATTTACTGTCAAATCTAACTGACCATATGAAACTTCTGAATAATAGTCTCTTACACTGCCTGTTGCCCCATCAATAGTATAACTTGTTTGATTAAAAAGTGCAGTAAAATCACTTTGCGATTTACTAAATGCAAGATCAGTAAACCCAATGAGTATGCAGATTAGTTTTTGTGAACCCGTTTTTGGAAAGGCTTTCTGAATGGTTAAACTTTTTACTTCCCAGGTACTTTTCAGAGCAGAAATCTGTTTCGGGCTATACCTCAATTCTTTCTTTTTATCTGATAAAAAGCTCTTTTCTTTCAACCTGCGCTTTTCAGGATCGCTTGCAATCATCCCTGTAACAATTAAATCTCCTTTGGTATCCAGATTTGCGTATTCAAAAAATCCCTTATTGTTAAAAAGTACTGTATAGCCATCGCTGGTAACAGCCCATTTAACCTTTTCATCTCCTTTTATTGTAACTTCTATTGTTGTACCATCAGGTTGAGTAAAAGTAACGGGTTTTGGATAGGCCGGAACTGCATGCAAAACTTGCTGTAAAAAACAGGAAAAGAAGAGAATGATAATGGAAGGTATAATCGCTTTTTTCATACTGTTGCCTGCAAGTTGAGTTTGTGAAATACAATTGTTTTTGCGATATAAGTATTAAAATTAACGAATGCCTTCCGATAAGGCTCCAATATTTAGATAACCATAGGGATAGCTTTGACGAACAAGTGAAAATATTCATCTAAAATTAGTGCCTGTTTGCTGTTTTTTTAAAATAGCTGTGAAAACATATAAAAACATAGTATTCATCTGTCGGAAAGTAATATGAACTGACATGTTTATTATTATCTAACTTTATGCACTCAAGTTTTTGTTTATGAAGAAAATTTCTCCTGAGAATTTCAGACTTGTAATAAAAAATACACCATTAATATCCATTGATCTTGTCATAGAAAATTCTGAAGGCAATATTCTACTTGGAAAGCGAAACAACTTACCGGCTAAAGGTTATTGGTTTGTGCCCGGAGGGCGTATCCTTAAGAACGAAAACTTCGACTCAGCTTTTCAGAGAATAGTAAAAAATGAAACAGGTCTGAGCAAACAACTTGAAGATGCTAATTTCCTTGGTATTTATGAACATATATATCCTGATGAGAACTTTTTTGCTGATCCGGATTTTGGAACTGTAGTAATTGCTTACAGAATTAAACTAACAGATTCCACCTTAGAACTTACTTTAAATCAGCATAGTGATTATTGGTGGGCCACACTTGATGAAATTCTTACGGATTCAAAGATACATAACAATACAAAGAATTATTTCAACGGATTCCTTTCATTTTCGGAGTAAGCCGGTTTTTAATACAAATTGATCAAAACCTAAAAAAAAATTAAAGCTGAGCTTAAACTTCATATCAATCCTTATCTTTATATTTATTTTCCTCATATACTTGCACTATGATTAATTATATTGAATGGAATGTAAAGCCACAAATTGCAGATTTAGGTTTTATAGAATTGCGATGGTATAGTCTTTTGTTTTTATTGGGTTTTGTTTTTAGTTATTACATACTTACCAAAGTATTTAAAAAGGAAGGTTTGTCTATTGAATTGCTTGATAAGCTTACTTTCTACGTAGTAATAAGTACCATTATTGGTGCAAGACTCGGGCATTGTCTGTTTTACGAACCTGAAATCTATCTGAAAAATCCATTGAAAATGATTTTGCCTTTTGAAGGTAGGATAGGTGAGAATTTTCGATTTACAGGTTATCAGGGTTTGGCTAGTCACGGAGGTGCTATAGGTATATTGATCGGCCTCTATTTATACTCACGGAAATTTAAAAAACCCTATTTGTGGATTCTTGATCGGGTTACAATGGTCACCGCTCTGGCCGGAAGCCTGATCAGACTTGGAAATCTGTTCAATTCTGAAATTGTTGGTAATCCTACAACCTTACCCTGGGGAGTAAAATTTATACGACTTGCCCCGGTAAATATGCCGGTTGAGCATATCATTCCCCTGCATCCGGCACAGATTTATGAATCCATTTGTTATCTTATTATTTTCATCGTTCTGATCACTTTATATTTCAGAAAATACCCTGATTTAAAACCAGGCTTAATCACCGGATTATTCTTTATTTTGATATTTGCCACCCGCTTTTTTATCGAGTTTGTGAAGCAGGATCAGGTCGCTTTTGAAAACGGCATGGCTCTGAATATGGGACAAATACTCAGCATTCCTTTCATCATTACCGGTTTAATACTTGCCTTTCGAAAAACACCGAATAAAGAAGTGAAGAAATAACAATATTGCCGGAAAATAAACCATTTGTATTTCCGATTGTTACTCCTACTGAACACAAAATTAGTAAAATGCTAACGGGGGTATAATTTTCACCTTTCACAAGATTCCCGAAAAGGAATGGAGATAAAGCATACTACCGAAAAGAATAAACTCCTTCATCTTTATCAATTATTCAGACAACCCACAGCAATTACTTAATGTAACGTGAGTTCGAGATTAAAAATAGTATTAATCAAGTATTTATGACAAATTCTTTGAGGGAGTTTAGTGTTTTGGTGGCTTCGTGGCTATTTTTGTATTATTTGATAGCCACAAAGACTCTAACCTGCATTATTCATGCATCAAGTTTGGGGCAGATGCGAGGCGTCGGAAGC
>CAYQDZ010000201.1:2779-5482 GCA_964416375.1 uncultured Bacteroidales bacterium | reverse complement strand
CTTCCGACGCCTCGCATCTGCCCCAAACTTGATGCATGAATAATGCAGGCTAAATGTTAAATTAAATCATTATGTTACTATGGAAAAAGTTACAATACCTTATCCGCAAAGAGATATTCACATGATTCAAACAATATAAATTTTAAATAATATGAAGAAAACAATTTTTATTCTTGCTCTGGGCATTATTTTATTAGAAACTTTTGCTCAGGCACAAACAACAGAACCTGATATTCCTGTTGTCTCTGCAAAAGATACTGCATGGAAAACGGGTGGTATAATAAGCTTTACATTCTCTCAGGCCTATTTTGATAATTGGGCGGCAGGGGGTGAAAAATCTGTATCATTAAACGGTCGGGCTAATGCCTTTGCAAAATACCAATTGAACAAAGTTTTGTGGGAAAATACATTAGACCTGGCATACGGTTTTTCAAAACAAAAAAGTACAGGATTCAGAAAGAATGATGATCTTATCGAGTTCACTTCTCTTTATGGTTATAAAGCCGCTAAGAATTGGTATTATAGTGCAGTCTTTAATGCCAAGAGCCAGTTTTCAAGAGGATATGATTATACAACGGAACCGTTTGATACGATTTCCGATTTTCTTTCCCCATTGTATATTAACCTGGCTTTGGGTATGGCTTATAAACCCAACGATTATTTTTCAGCTTTTCTATCTCCTTTAAATCTGAAATTAACCTATGTAAATAACACAAGGTTCAGTGTACGCAATTCGATTGAAGCTGATGAACACCTGAAAACAGAACTGGGCTTTATTGCGAAATTCAAATATCAGAAGGATATTATTGAAGGTGTTAATTTCCTTACAAAGCTGGATCTGTTCTATGACTATCTTGATACCAAAACCACGCTTTACGATGGCACTGAAAGGACCAAATCTCCTTACATTAGCTGGGAGGTACTTATTAATATGAAAGTCTTAAAGGTACTTTCTGTAAACTTTAATACGCATCTGATTTATGACGAGAATTATAGGGAATTGGATGATGCGGGAGTTGCAAAGGATCCTAAAATTCAATTTAAAGAAGTATTTGGGGTAGGATTGGCTTTGAATTTTTAATTGTTTCAAGACGAGTCCCGCTTTTCCGTGGCAGTTCAAACAGCAAAACAGGCTGAGCTTGTTATTGCTATTGTTGGTGAAGAATCTATTCTATCGGGAGAGGCACATTGCAGGGCAGATATTACACTGCCGGGAAAACAGACCGAGCTTCTGAAGGCACTCAAAAGCACAGGCAAACCGGTTATTGTGGTAGTTATGGCAGGCAGACCATTAGCTTTAAGTAATGTGGAACCCTATTATGATGCTATTCTTTATGCATGGCATCCGGGGACTTTGCTGTTTTTGTTGGGGGCAATTCGAGAGATTGTTTAGAGAGTAGATTCAGGCTCATTAAGGAATGATAACATACTATCGATGAAAAAAGCCTGACAAGTTTTTACCTGTCAGGCTTTTGTTATGATATTTTATTGATATTATTCAGATTCTTCTTTTTCTTTCCTCGATTTTAATTCGGTTTCTATTTCTGTCATTTTCTCGGTAGTGAGAGGGTAAAACTGAATAACCAGTATAGCAAGTATAATAAAAATAACCGGCACGAAACTGTTGATCAAACGAATCCCTTTTAATGCTTCCGGCGTTTGTTCAATTACTCCTTGTCCTAAATAACCCTGAATTCTGAGAACTATCATCATGGCAACACCTGCCATTCCGCCACCAAACTTCATCGCAAAGGTACCTGCAGAAAAAGTAAGTCCGGTAGCTCTTCTGCCAAAAGTAAATTCTGAATAGTCTGCAGCATCGCCCAACATAGCAAAGAACAGAATGGGCATAATTCCTGCCGAGAGTTCAGCTAGTATTCCCAATACAAAAAATAAAGGAATATTATTTTGAGGCACAAAATAAATACCGCAGGTAAATACAGCACTTACCACCATAACGATAATGAAGAGCCGTCGTTTCCCAAAGAAATTTGTTAAGGGAGTAGCAATAAAAGAAGATACCATGGAAGCCAATATTACTCCAATAAAAAATGCGCCAACCAAAGTTTCTTTACCAAAGTACCATTTGAAATAGTATGGAGCCGCTCCCTGCCTGATGGAATTGTAAGTGACCCATAGGAATCCGACAACGAGCATAATCGTCCATCCCCGGTTTTTTATAAGATCTTTAAATTCAGCTTTAAAGTTTGCTTTCTGAGACTTCGGTGGTTTTATTCTTTCTTTGGTAGATGTAAATGCAATGATCGAAAATGCAACCAGTAAAAATGCCAAAATATAAAAAGTATATTGATATCCCAGGGCATCGCTGTTTATTCCCTCCGGGTCCATTTTAGAACCGATAAACTGAACCAGTTTAGGCAGAAAACCTATGGAGATCAACCCTCCGAGATAGGCACCAAAAAACCGGAATGAAGATACACTTGTTCGTTCCAAAACATTTCCTGTCATGACACCTGATAAGGATGAATAAGGAACATTGTTTGCGGTATAAGCCAGAGTCAGAAGAACATAAGTGGTGTAGGCCCATATCAATTTTCCAGTCATGGAAAAATCGGGAGTGGTAAATGTTAATGCCAGCAACAATCCAAATGGGACGGCTGTCCATAGGAGCCAGGGTCGAAATTTTCCCCAACGGGTTTCAGTACGGTCGGCAACAGTCCCCATAATCACATCGGTTATTCC
>CAYQDZ010000201.1:0-2769 GCA_964416375.1 uncultured Bacteroidales bacterium | reverse complement strand
ATGATCTGGTTAATCCCAGCAACAGAGCAACCGATGCTTCCGGCAGTCCAAATGTATCAGTATAAAAAATGGGGAGAAATGCCATGAGTGGTCGCCAGGCTACATTGGCTGCTGCATCACCGAGTGAATAGCCAAATTTTTCTTTAAAAGAAAGTTTCCCGAATTTTTGAGTATCAGTTGTCATTGTATTTTCGATTATTGTTTCTTTAATAATAAGCAAAACTCATCACTTACCCTTAATGGCGGGTAAAATTTTTTACCAAAGGCTCATAAAAATACATCTTTTTTTGACAAGGAAAAGGAAAGAAGCTTAAATTGCATCATACAGAACAATCAAATAGTTTTTGCTTTTTTCTCTTTTGCATGACATTGTTGGTAACAAGTCGCTGTAACAAGGAACAGACAACCCAGCGATGTTCAGATCTCATTGCCCTTTTTTATTCTGCTTTGAGAACGGATAACAGAAATTTTTGGCCTGATTGGACGAAAAATGTTGATCAGATAGTATCTGTAACTTTTAGATTCCCACATCTCATTGCGTTAAATAATTGATAATCAATCATTAATATGAAAACAGAATAAACCGGATCCACCACATCATGTATTATTCGTCATCAGGAAACAGATTTTCGTCAAATCTTATAGCCGGTTGATTTTTATGAGAATATTACTTATGGTGTCTCTGAAATGCAGTTGTGGTAGTGAATAACAGGGTATAAATACTCCAAGTCTATGAATTCCCCAACAGATTCTTCTTATAAATAATGCAACTCTGAAAATGCATTAGGAGTAAAAGTAAGTGAGGTAAATCATCAAAATTTTATTCTAAAAAATAGTAAAGCGCTAACTAACTGGCTTTTACCATCAGAAAGAAGCTGTGACTGTCCCAATTTACCTCTCAACTTGGTTTTGAAACAGGATGGAGTTATGAAAAAGTCTATTTCACTGCTTGCATGGATAATGATAGCATTTTGCTCTTATAGCCAGCAAGATTTTACGGATTTTCAGGATGCCAGTATGGTTATTGGTCAGCCTGATTTTAAGTCGCAAGTATTAAATCTTAGCGATTCTATCACCATTACCCCATCATGTATTGCAATCAGTTCACAGGGAATGTTAGCAGTAGCGGAACAAAGAGGTGGGTCAATAAAGATATGGTACGAATTGCCTGAATATGATGGCCAACCGGCAGATGTAGAGGTAGGTAACCCGGATTTTAATACCAGCGATCCCGGACCTTCTGAATACTACTCCAGCAGTTTTGATGGTGTTGCCTGGAGTCCTGATGGCAACAAATTACTAGCATCATGTGGCATGCAAAACAGGGTACTTGTCTGGAATTCTATTCCGGAAAAAAATGGCCAGCCTGCAGATGTTGTCATTGGACAAAAAGATTTCATTTTAACAGATCCATCGACGAAAAAAGATATATTAAGCTATCCGGCAGGTATCACAGTTACACCCGATGGGAGATTGCTTATTGCAGATATGAACAACAACAGGGTTATGATATGGAATTCCATACCTGAGACTAATGGAGATGAAGCGGATGTTGTTATCGGACAAACAACTTTTAATGACAATATTGCGGGAGCTGATGCGAATCGGCTGGATCGACCCCATGGTGTTCATTTAGCTCCTAACGGTCAACTCCTGGTCACGAACGTCTTATCTCACCAGGTTTTTGTCTTCGATTCAATTCCTGTTTCAGATGCGGAATCAGCTACTCTTGTTATTGGTCATGAAGAATTCGGAAATTCATCTTCCGGGACCTCTGATTCTACTATGAATATGCCATATTCAGCTATTATAACTCATGATGGTAAATTGGCTGAAGCAGAATTTGGTAATAACAGGATTTTGATTTTCAACTCTTCACCGGAAAAAAGTGGTGCAAATGCAAATGTTGTGTTGGGTCAACAGGATTTTTATTCCAATACGATTTTTGCCCCGTCAGGATTCCCCGGTAAAAATAATTTTAGTGGCCTATCTGATATTACAAAGGATTTGAATGGAAGATTATGGGTAGCCGGTAGATCTATGAACAGGATTATGGTATTTGGGGATATCCCCAAGCAAAGTGCTGATTTGGAGATCAGGATGACACAGTCAGATTCGGTCTTGTGTGAAATGAGTGATATTCTTTATAAAATCGATGTTTTTAATGCAGGTCCGGATACAGCATTTAACGTAGTCGCAACTGCCGCATTCCCGTTAGGATATACTTTCGACAATTCATTTACATCAAATGGATCATATACCAGACGTTCGGGCTATTGGCAAATTGCTTCCATTGCGCCTAAAGAGAGTGCAAGCCTGATCATCGATGGCTTTGTCAACAAAGGCATGAAACTGGAATCTTCCACAAGTTATGCCAGCATCATTGGATCTTCTGCCACCGACTACAATTTAAGAAATAATGGAACAAGCACTGAGCTTACTATTCAATCCATTAAATTACCGGACGACCCTATTGTATATGATACATATACGTGTGAAGGTGACAAAGCGATGTTGTTTGCTGATGGAAGCGGAACCATAGAATGGTATACCGTAGAGAATTGCTTTACTCCCATAGCAAAAGGTCTTACATACAGTACGGGCCCCTTGACTGAATCAATAACCTATTATGCAAAAACTCATGATGTTTGTCCCGGAAACACAAGGGTTCCGGTTCAGGTTGATGTCACACCAACTTACAATGCTTCAGAGATTGTTTATGTTTGCTATGGCAGCAGCTATACTTATCCTGATGGTACTGTGCAAAAC
>CAYQDZ010000200.1:0-5559 GCA_964416375.1 uncultured Bacteroidales bacterium | reverse complement strand
CTGTAAGATTTCCTGTAAATGTACAAAATTAAACGCTATATTAAACTAAAGCCATTGCACCATAATAAGCGGAAATTGTTGAGTCGAGGATATACCAGAGAAGCAAAGGATAGAATATGCTTCTCCAGGACCATTTTTCTCTTTTTTGGAATGGATGGTGAACAATGTATAACATGGAACTGCCCCAACCTGCCATAACAGCTCCGCTTACTCCTATTAACCATCCTCTCATGAGCAGAACAGATTGTTCAGGTATTCGTCCCGAATAGAATATCCGGTTGATTTGCTGATTGAGTATTTATGCATAGGCTGTATTTCCAAGTACAACAAGAAATAAACCTGCTGCAATGATAATGATCATGGTGATCTTTAACCAGCCCATCCAAAATTTTTCTGCGGTCATGTGTTGGGGTATTAAAAATTGGTATTACTTGGATTTGTCATTTAATATTTTCCCGTCTTCCAGGGTAATTACCCTTCGGGCTTTTTTTACAACCCGGGCATCATGAGTTGAGAAAATAAAAGTGACTTTCTCCTCTCTGTTAAGCTTTTCCATGATGTCAAGCAGGTTTTCTGTTGATTTGGAGTCGAGATTCGCAGTGGGTTCATCGGCCAGTATAAATTTGGGTTTTGATGCAAGGGCTCTTGCAACAGCAACACGTTGCTGCTGTCCTCCGGATAATTTTGATGGACGGCTATCCAAACGATCACCCAGGCCAACCGCCTCAAGAAGTTCCTTTACGCGTTTGTCCTTTATTTCTTTTGAAACCCCCTGCATCTCCATCACAAATTCGGTGTTTTCCTTAGCGGTAAGCACGGGAATTAAATTGTACGATTGAAATACGAAACCAATATTATATAAGCGGAAATCAATCAGTTTTGATCCCTTAAGAGTGCTTATGTTCGTTCCGCCAATCATGATTTCTCCGGCAGTCGGATTATCCAGTCCCCCAAGCATATTCAGGAGAGTAGTTTTTCCTGATCCGGACGGGCCAACGATAGCGGCAAATTCACCTTCTTCAAACGACAAGTTTACGCCATTAACAGCATGTACTTTTACTTCTGAGTCGTTGTATATTTTTTCTACGTTTTTAATGTCTATTACTTTCATTATTTTGCATTTAAATGATTGATTTCAAGTAAAGTTTATTCTGTTCTGAGAGCTTCAACCGGGTTTAGCCTAAGTGCTTTACGTGCCGGCCATATAGATGAGATCATGCCTGTTGCAATGACCATGGCAGTAATGATTACATAGTTGAACCAGGTAACCGAAGGATATACGATAGAAGCATAGCCTATGGCTTCAAATCCCTCGCTCCACATTTCAAAATTGATCCCTGTTTCGCTAAGAATATGAACAATAATTCCACTGAAGAGCATTCCGGCTACTGCTCCTGTCAAAGTAAGAAATACAGATTCAAGCATGATCATACTGAATACTCTTTTTTTATTCATCCCAATAGCCATAAGCATTCCCAGTTCTTTTACTCGTTCAAGCACCGACATCAACATGGTATTTATTACACCAAATGCAAGCGCAAAAAGGATTATGCCAACATAGATGTAACTCATTACTGTACTAAAGTCGGTATACATAGCAATTTCAGGCGAAAGGCGTCTCCAGGACATGATGTCTTGCTCGGGCAAATATTCTGATAGTTTTTCTGCTACGGCAATACCTGTCTCATTATCCAAAGATAAAATGGCTATTTCATGAACTTCAGAATCTGTGAGTCCGGTATACCTGTTCAATTGTTCTCTTTCCACATATGCATTCAGCGCATCGAAAGCCGAGTTGTCTGTTTTGTAAATACCACGTACCTTGAATACCGGATGTGTAATCACTCCGTGCTTATCCTGTATAGTAAGTTCTATGTTTGTTCCGGTTCTGTAGAAGGAGAAGTACTTTACAAGCTTGTCTGAATATTTTCTCATTTCATCTTTTGCCAGGACTTCTTCCAGGGCCTTTTTAAAATCTTTTTCTTTACGAAAACGCTTTGAACCTATGGCCTTAATTTTTTGAATCACTTCAGAAGGATAAAGTTCCTGGTTTATGGTATCTGTTTTTTCTTTTGTTATCTGGTAGTTTAGTAACTTTAAATTATCGGCGGCCTTGCTTCCTATAACAATAGAAGGCCTGCGATGATTTCCTTCAAAAAATTCACCTTCAACCAGATTTTTATATACTTCGGAAACTTTTTTCTCCTCCATCGGATCTATACCTTTCAGAACAAAACCGGAAGCTCCCCATGATGTTTTTGCCATGGCAAAAAACTTCACCCGGGGAGAATATGCTGAAATGGATGGCATGGTATCAAGTACACTGACAACCTTGTTGTAGTCATTTATTGTGTACTGAATTTCTTCGTTGTACATAAAATCAGGATGATGGATTTGAGTATGTGACACTTCTGTATATATGCTGCTGTGAATACGTTGCTCGATCCATCCCTGCATAATCCCTGTGGCCATTACGCCCCCAAAGATTCCAAGCATAACGGCAACCACCACCACCAGGCTTCGTGTTTTATTCCGCCATACATTTTTCCAACTAATTGATAGTATCATGATATTTTGTATTAAGAATTAGTTATGCTCTGAGAGCATCAATTGCTTTCATTTTAAGGACCTTACGTAATGGATAAAGGCAGGAAAGCACCACCATTAATGTAACGATCAATCCTTGCCATAGTACGTACATATCGATCCATGCCAATGGCATAACAGCTTCAAAACCCATGTCTTCCATTATCTGGGCCATATCACCAGTGAGGTGAACAGGATTGTTATGGAGTATCCACAAAAGAGGTAAGCCTAATGCAGTGCCTGCAAAAACTCCAAGGATTCCCATAAAGATCATTTCAAAAATGAGTATAAAAGCCAGCCTGCTTCTTTTCATTCCAATGGAGATCAAGACACCAAATTCCCGTTTTCTCTCATAGATCATCATCAGAACGGTACCGAAAATTCCAAAGAAAATGATAAAATACAACAGGGCCATAAATGCCTGTCCGCTTTGATTATCACCCTCAATTTGCTGAGCTAGCACCTTATTAAATTCTTTCCAGTTTTTCACTACCATGGTTTCATCCTTTATCAGGCTGTTGAGTTTATTCTCGGTGGTCAGCATGTTTTTATCACCATTGTCATGGAGATTGATGGCCAGCGTGGTAACCCTGTTCTCAAGACCAAGAAAATATTGTGCAGATGACAAATTCAGGTAGATAAGCTTATTGTCGAGCTCCGGATTGGCAATTTTCACAATTCCGCGTACCGGATACAAATCTGCAGCGGTTGCTCCATGATACCCTTGTCCGAATAAAATCAGTGTGTCTCCTACGCTAAGATTTAAATATTTTGATAAGCGATCGGAGACCAATGCTCCATCATCATCGGCAGTCAGGTATCGACCGGGGAATTGGCTTATTTCGCCAATAAGCTTCAGGCTGGCTTTGTCCTTTGCTTCATCCAGATCCAGATCCATGGCAATAGTACCGGTATTGGAATATGATTTGTTGGCAATCAGATTCAGGTTTTGCTTGATTTGATCAGGTAAACGCTGATCCTTTTTTAGTTGTTCGAGCACCTCGTTTGTCATGCGATGCTGTACAATCAGGTTTGCCGGATTGGATAAAGCCGTCTCTTTTACAGGATCAATCCCTATAATAAGTGCTCCTTTTGTCTGATTGCCTGAGGAGGCAAGCGCAAAGCTTTCTACCCGGGGAACGACGGCCTTAATCCCGTCGGTTTTTTCCAGCAATTGCACCAGTGAATCGGTTACAAGAAAGGTATTTTCGAGGGAGGGATCATCCTGGTATTCTATATGCTGAACCTGAAGAAAACCTGAGAATGATTCGATAGCATTCTTGATCATATGATCGTAAAATCCAAGCTGGAAAGACCGCATGATCAGGGCGAAAAACACTGCAAACAATATGGATGCCGATGTAATTGCAGTTCTCCTTTTGTTACGCCATAAATTCCGTCTTGCTATTTTTATCAGTTTCATGATCTATATTTCATAATTTATATTTATATGCCTGTGTTTGTTTCAGAAAACGGACTTTATTAACAAACACCAATTAGCGTACCCGCTTCATATTTTGTATAGAAAAAAAACTATCGTTCATGGGAATATTAAATTGAATGGTTTTGATTTCAACGATGGTCTTTTGATTTTCTTCATCAGCCGGTATCAATTCATATAGAGTGGTGATCAATCTTCCGCTCATATTCTTGATATTCCGGCCCAATTCAGTTTTTACCAGGTATCCGTCTTCATCGTAATATTCAGATTTCAACAGGATATAATCCTTTTTGGTGATCCAGAAAATGATCTTTCCCCAAACTACCGGTGCATCGGGCTTAGGAATCAGTTCAATGGTATAGCAATCCCTGTTTTCAAGGCTTATTTCTCCTATTATTGCATGAGTATAATCTACTACAATAGAACGTTGGTTGAGCAGATCATCATTGGTGAAATCAGATCCCATCCATCCTTGCGAAAGCATGGAAGGAGGAAGCTTAATGGTACGACTGATCGTTGGATTCCAGCTCCACATTTCCCGGTCTAGCTTCAGAAAAGTCTGCCCTTTTTCTTTCGCTGGGGCTGTTACAAGAACCATTGAATTTTGAGTGCCTTTTGTCCAGTTTTTAAAGGAGATAGTTCTTTCCCAGGTAGGTCTGATGATACGCATGTCCCATTCGCTGTAGCTCGATTTTTCTCCGCGCATTTTATCGTCTGCACGTTTAACAATTTCGGTAGCATTCTGAGCTTGGCCAAATTGCAAAACCAGGAATAGTACTGTGGCAGTTGTAAATATTTTTTTCATGGTAATAAATTTAATTGTGGGATTATTTTTTATTGTTCTTATTGCAGTACCTTTCGATAAGTTCATTTTTGACATCTTCAAGAGGGAACAAATCAGGTTTCATTACATAATCAAGCGATATTCCATCAAGAAGTGCCCCGAAAAGGATAGCTTCCATCATGGGATTTTGAAATCCGTTTTCCGTAAGATAATCGACTATCATTTTAGTCAATGGTTTATAGAGAGCATCAATGCGTTTTTCAACCAGCTTAAATACGGAAGTTTGCATAGAAATAGTCATATACAATTTCCAGAATATCCTTTGCTCTTTCAGGAGACGAAATGTTTCTGTCAGAAAAATTTCCATCTCATGCACTTCAAGAACTCCATCTTTGTTTGGATCAAAAAATTTCATTAAATCATCAATACCTTTGTTTAGGATTGTTTCCAGAAGTTCTTCCTTGCTGGCAAAATAATTGTATAGCAGCCCTTTAGATATGTTTGCCTGCCTGGCTATATGACTGATTGAAGTACTTTCATAACCATGAAGAGCAAACAATTCCAAAGCAGTATCCATGATCAACTGCTTTTTTTCTACTCTGATTTCTTCAAATTGTTTTTCTGTTCTTGGTGACATTTCCGTTTGTATTTGTTTAAGACTGAACGTTTAGTCAATAGATAAGTCTTAAAAAAAGCGGTTTGCAGCCGCATAAGTTTTGAATGAACGTTCGGTCAAATATAAAACATA
>CAYQDZ010000199.1:0-5651 GCA_964416375.1 uncultured Bacteroidales bacterium | reverse complement strand
TTGCTGCCCTTCTCCTTCAGCATAAGCTGATCCAACCTCCCTTTTTCTTGTCTGAAGGCCACTCATATCCGTATGGCGGGGTGATTCACCACGTTGTACTTCGTTCGGATCCTGCACCGGCAACTGCCCTTTCATCATGATATTTACTACCTCTTTGTTGTTCTTATCAATTATGGTTTTGAAAAGTTCAAACGATTCAAATTTGTAAATAAGCAAGGGATCTTTTTGTTCGTAGGTTGCATTTTGTACCGATTGCTTCAGATCATCAAGTTCCCTTAGGTGCTCTTTCCAGTTTTCATCGATGGTGGCCAGGGTAAGAGATTTCTCATAAGACCGGATAAGTTCTTCACATTCCGTGGTATAGTTCTTTTCCAGGTTGGTAATGATGTTGTAGGTTCTTATGCCATCGGTAATGGGCACCAGTATATTCTCATAGGTTTTTGCCTGTTTTTCATAAACAGCCCGTATGATAGGCAATGCTTGCTGCCTGATGGAATCCGCTTTTCTGATATAGGCTGCACGGGAAGCTTCATACAATTTTTCCGTCATTTCATTGGTACTCAACTTAATATACTCCTGTTCACTAATCGGATTGTTGATGGACAGCAACCTGATGATTTCAAAATTAAACTCTTCAAAACCAGTTTCTGCATAGAACTGCTCAACAATACTCTCACACACATCATACATCATATTGGCAATATCCACTGAAATACGATCTCCATACAGCGCATTTCGACGTTTCCTGTATATTACTTCACGCTGCGAATTCATTACATCATCGTATTCAAGAAGACGTTTACGAATGCCAAAATTATTTTCTTCCACCTTTTTCTGGGCACGTTCAATTGATCTGGTGATCATACTGTGCTGAATAACCTCTCCTTCTTTTAGTCCCATGCGATCCATTAAACCTGCAATCCTGTCTGAACCGAAAAGTCGCATAAGATCATCTTCCAGACAAACGTAAAACTGTGATGATCCTACGTCACCCTGTCGGCCACTACGTCCTCTCAGCTGCCTGTCCACACGCCTCGATTCATGTCTTTCCGTGCCAAGTATTGCAAGCCCACCTGCTTTTTTCACCTCCTGAGATAACTTTATATCTGTGCCCCTACCGGCCATGTTTGTAGCTATGGTAACAGTACCGGCTTTTCCCGCTTCCAAAACAATATCGGCTTCTTTCTGATGCAATTTCGCATTCAGTACATTGTGTTTTATGCCTTTCATTTTCAACATCCGGCTCAACAACTCCGACACTTCCACCGAAGTTGTACCAACCAACGAAGGCCGGCCTGCTTTCACAAGATCCCCAATTTCTTCAATAACCGCATTGTATTTTTCGCGCTTCGTTTTGTAAATCAAATCTTCCCTGTCATCGCGCACAATTGGTTTATTGGTCGGAATTACCACAACATCCAGTTTGTATATATCCCATAATTCTCCCGCTTCCGTTTCTGCAGTACCGGTCATTCCGGCAAGCTTATGATACATTCTGAAATAATTCTGCAAGGTTATGGTTGCATAGGTCTGCGTTGCCGCTTCAATCTTTACATTCTCTTTAGCTTCTATGGCCTGATGCAAACCGTCGGAATAACGGCGACCTTCCATAATACGACCGGTTTGCTCATCAACAATCTTAACCTTGTTGTCCATTACCACATATTCTATATCATTTTCAAACATGGTATAGGCTTTAAGCAACTGGTTTACCGTATGAATTCTCTCTGATTTTATCGCATAATCCTGAATCAACTTGTCTTTTTTGGCTACTATCTCGTCCGGGCTTAATCCGGATTTTTCCAGTTCGGCAACCTCCGAACCTATGTCAGGCATAATGAAAAAGTAAGGATCTTCAGAAGTTGCTGTAATGGTTTCTGTTCCCTTATCCGTGAGATCGACAGAGTTCTGTTTTTCTTCAATTACAAAGAACAGTTCATCTGTAACTTTGTGCATATGCTTACTGCTTTCCTGCATATAAAAATTCTCTGTCTTCAACATAAGTGCTTTGTTTCCTTCTTCACTTAAAAACTTTATTAAGGCCTTGTTCTTTGGCAATCCCTTGAATGCCTGAAGCAACTTAAATCCTCCTTTTTCTTTATCTCCGGCGGCAATCAGCTTTTTTGATTCGGCAAGAAGTTCCGTAACGAGTTTCCTCTGCTCGCTAACAAGTGTTTCAACACGTGGCCGGTATGCCTCAAACTCCTGGTGTTCTCCTCTGGGTACAGGCCCCGAAATAATTAAAGGAGTACGTGCATCATCAATGAGAACAGAGTCAACCTCATCAACAATAGTATAGTTGTGTTTTCTCTGTACAAGATCCTGTGGATTAATGGCCATATTATCACGCAGATAATCAAATCCAAACTCATTGTTTGTGCCATAGGTAATATCTGCCTCGTAAGCTTTCCGTCTATCGGGTGAGTTGGGCTGATGCTTGTCAATGCAATCTACCCTCAAACCATGGAATTCGAAAATGGGACCCATCCATTCTGAATCACGTTTTGCCAGGTAATCGTTCACGGTTACAATATGTACCCCACGACCTGTAAGAGCATTCAGAAATACAGGAAGGGTTGCAACAAGGGTTTTTCCTTCACCCGTTGCCATTTCGGCAATTTTACCCTGGTGCAATACTACTCCACCAACCAATTGCACATCGTAATGCACCATATCCCAGGTGATCTCATTTCCTCCTGCAATCCATTTGTTGTAGTACCTGGCTTTTTTTTCTCCATGTATTTCAACGCTGTCACGCACCGCTGCAATATCCCGATCAAAATCGGTAGCAGTAACCTCCAGGTACTCATTATCATTAAATCGCTTGGCTGTTTCCTTTACAACTGCGAATGCTACAGGTAATATCTCGTCGAGACCTCTTTCAATTTTTTCATCAATTGATTTTTCCAGTTTATCTATGGTCTCAAAAATTTCCTCTTTCTTTGATATATCATCTGTCTCTTTCTCTACCTTTGCTTTCAGATCTTCAATTTCTTTTAATTCCGGAGCTATATACTCCTGGATGAATTTCTTAAGTTCTCCTGTCTTTCCACGCAATTCGTCATTGGTGGCCTTTTGTATAAGCTGATATTCTGCTTTTATTTTGTCAACATAGGGTCTGAGCTCTTTTATATCTCGTTCTGACTTACTACCAAAAAGCTTTCCTATCATGTTTAATATTGTACTCATAGCTGAAATCTTATTTAAAGTGCAACAAAATTAATGGAATTATTGTGATTGGCCAGAAGAAATAAATCAACAAGTGCATCATTTTAAAGAAAAAATCGTAATTCTGAAAAGAAAGGACACCTTAAGTCTTGACTTTAACTATAGATCGCGGATGATTAAATAACTATTTATTGGTTATTTTGTTGTATAATTTATATGCCATTTTGGTTATGATATGAATATATATTCTAACATCTGTTTATTTCTTAGCCACGTCTGTAGCATTTGCGCAACCCTGGATGAAAAATGCGGTTCATGGAAATGAAAAAAACCAGAATGAATATTCCTTTTATGAAATTCAGAAAGCCTTTAATGAATACTGGGAAGACAAAAAAATTGAAAAAGGAAAAGGGTACAAACAATTCATTGTACAACCTTACAATACAATTCCCGATATGGTTAGCTTACAGCAGAATGCCGTACAATATCTTTGCCAGGCCTGAAAATTAAGATCTAAGCTTCAGGCTGACTGTTTTTAACTCGCATAGACAGAATATCCCTATCAAAAAGATACAGGTTATTCTCACCCAGCAAATTCAGTTTATCCAAAATCTCACTAACCTGTGCTTCTTCCTCAATCTGCTCGGTAACAAACCATTGTACCCAGCTCTGCGTGGTGTAATCATTTTCCTGAATGGTTGCTGCAACAATTTGATTGATCGAATTTGAGATGAATTGTTCATGCTCAAAAACTTCTTCGAACATAGCCTTAATGCCCTTTTGATTCTTTGGAGGTTACTTGAACGCCGGAACAACAGCATGTCCACCCCGTTCATTCATGTAATGAATGAATTTCAGCATATGCATTTTTTCCTCCTCTGCCTGGGCGTAAAGCCATCCGGCAATTCCGGCATAACCATGAGATTCTGCCCATGTTGCCATGGCCAAATAGAGATTAGAAGAATAGCCTTCTTTTTCGATCTGTGCGTTTAATATATCCTCAATCTTTTTCGACAACATAGTGGTATGATTTTATGATTAATAGTTAAAATGGTCATTCCCTTCAGTGTATAAAATTAATGATTATTACATATTGGAGATAATTTCATCTCCAAATTCAGAACACTTGAGCAATGTTGCACCATCCATCAGCCTTTCGAAATCGTAGGTTACACGTTTTCGGGCGATGGCGCCCTGTAAGCCTTTAACGATCATATCTGCTGCTTCCTGCCAACCCATATATTCGAGCATCATCACGGCAGAAAGGATCAACGATCCGGGATTTACCTTATCCTGTCCTGCATATTTTGGAGCAGTACCATGTGTGGCTTCAAAAATGGCATGCCCGCTGATGTAATTGATGTTTGCCCCCGGAGCAATACCAATTCCGCCAACAATGGCTGCAAGGGCATCCGAAATATAATCGCCGTTAAGATTCATCGTGACAATAACAGAATATTCTTTTGGCCGGGTTAATATCTGTTGCAGAAAAGCGTCAGCAATTACATCCTTTATAAGGATATCTTTCCCGGTCCGGGGATTTTTCATGTTGCACCACGGTCCGCCATTCAGTTCTTTTGCTCCAAATTCATTTTTTACCAATTCATAACTCCAATCACGAAATGCACCTTCTGTGAATTTCATTATGTTTCCTTTATGTACAATCGTCACAGATGGCAGGTCATGTTTCACTGCATACTCAATGGCAGATCTCATCAATCGTTCTGTTCCTTCCCTGGAAACAGGCTTAATGCCGATGGAAGTGCTTTCCGGAAAACGAATTTTGCTAACTTGCATCTCATCAATCAAAAACTTCACAACCTTCTTCACTTCTTCCGTTCCGTTCATCCATTCAATTCCTGCGTAGATGTCTTCTGAATTTTCGCGAAAAATTATCATGTCAGTGGTAGAAGGATCTTTCACCGGAGAAGGTACTCCTTTATAATACTTTACAGGACGCTGGCATACATAAAGATCTAATATTTGTCTTAAGGCCACATTCAATGATCGAATACCTCCTCCAACAGGAGTTGTAAGAGGTCCCTTAATGGCTACCAGATAATCCCTAATGGTGTCAAGTGTTTCCTGTGGAAGCCACTCACCATTTGCATGGAAAGATTTCTCGCCGGCAAAAATTTCCTTCCACAGTATTTTTTTTGAGCCACTATATGCCTTTTCAACGGATGCATTGATAACCCTGACTGTTGCGGCCCAGATATCCGGACCTGTGCCATCACCCTCAATAAATGGTATAACGGGATTTTCAGGAACTTTCAATTCGCCCTTCTCAATTGTGATTTTCTGACCTTCCATATTCGATGAATTTATTTTATAGATTTTTTGTGAATAACACAGGTCTGCAAAAGTATGCAAAACAACGATTAGATACAATTTGTAATCTGGTCAAGACATTTTCCTGGAGTACAAGAGCTTAGCCTGCATTATTCATAAAAATGAATGAATTTTAATTATTTATTTGTGAT
>CAYQDZ010000198.1:0-5656 GCA_964416375.1 uncultured Bacteroidales bacterium | reverse complement strand
AATTTCAACGCCAAGTTAAACTAGAACCCATTTACATTATATCGAACTCACGTTATTTTAATGGCAACAGGAAACTCAAGCTTCCAATAACCAAGGTAATGAAGGCGAAAATTAATTTACATTTCAGCTTGAGAAAATGATGAACAAGCTGGTTGAAACCTTCTAAAATATATTTAGAGAAATCTGAAAGTCTGCTATATTTTGTGTTTTCTTATATTCCAGATACTAATGGCGCCAAGATAAACAGAGATGAAAAAAAGAAATACAATACCTGCTTTTACACTAAATTTTTCTGTAATAATTCCCATCAGCAATGGGAATACTGCTCCACCGGCAATGGCTGTGATCATCAATCCTGAAATTTCGTTTGAGCGTTTAGGCATTCGTTCAACTGCAATGGAGAAGATCAATGGGAAGATGTTAGCTGATCCGAATCCTATTATAACAATGGCTGTTTTAGCTATCAGAATATTTTCGCTCAGGAAAAGCAATAGCAATCCTGTTATTGTCATAAATGCCGATATTATTAGGAATGAATCGGCTCTAAGCTTTTTCAGTGTCAATGCTCCCAAAAACCGGTAATACTTTAATAAAATTTCTAATACTGAAATTTATTTAGGGGTTTAAAATATCATTGAGTGATATGATTTTTAATTCATTCTTAGTAAGATCGGCATTTTTATCCACTGAGCAACTTACTTTTATTGTTTCGCCCGGCAACAGATCAAAATAATTGTCAGAGAAATGCGTGTCATATCCTTCAAAACTCAAGTATACATTTCGTATAAGCTGATCACTTTTAAGTTCTACTATCCATTTCCCACCCTTCTTATGTATATCCACATCAATCTCAGGCTTTGGCAAATTCAAATTTTTTGGCAGATCAACAAAAAATAACTCTCTCGCAATGATTTTATTCTTATGAAGCAATCGGGCTTCAAGGAAAATCTCTCTAGGATCATATTTTTTGGTAAGAACATCTTTATCAATTCTGGCTGCAATGATCGATTTTTCAGGATCCAGTTCTGAATCAATCGTATATTCTTCCATAATTTCTCCTCTGAAGTTCTTTATGGCATAGTTGAGTTTTACACCGGTTTTATTGTTCATATCACTGCAAATAGAAATAATGATTTCTTTTTTATCCGGAATGAAAGCAAGTATAACAGGCTGGTAAGCCTTTTTTGCATAATAATGCAATGCTTTCCAGGAGGTGTAATAATCCATACTTGACCAGGATGCTGCGGGCCAGCAATCATTCAGTTGCCAGTACAATGTACCCATGCAATAAGGTTTGTGAGCTCTGTGAGCATGAATGGCCTGTTTAATTCCTTCTGCTTGTAATACTTGTCCAAGGAACAATAGTTTATCAAATTCCTGGGGAACAGGATATAGATCTTCCATGTATTTAATAATCAAAGCATTACCTTTTCCGCTTCGTTGGTGAGAAAGCATGACATCAGATTCTACATCCCAATCTTCAGGCAGAGTAAATTTATTGATGTTGTTCATGGATGGGAAAGATTGAAATCCATATTCACTCATAAACCGCCCAACATTATCGTAAAAAGCACTGAATGGTAATTTTCCGTGCCACACTCCCCAAAAATGGCGATCGCCTGAAGTCGTTTCATAACTGGCGTGAACGCCCCAGTCTGCTTGTGGAGAAGATGGCCAATACTCTGTAAATCCATCGTACTGTTCAACCATTTTGGGTAAAATACTGTGAAACAGTGTGTCATAACTATGCCAGATTCTTTTTTGTTGTTCGTTTGTATACTTTTCTTTCCAGTTCCAGCCGCAATCTGCTATACCTTCGCACCACGCCACATCGATTTCATTATTCCCGCACCACAATGCCAGAGAAGCGTGGTTTCGTAAACGTCTCACATTATCAACAGTTTCCTGCCTCACATTTTCAAGAAAAGCATCATCTCCCGGATACATACTGCAGGCAAACATAAAATCCTGCCAAACCATAAGTCCGTATTTATCGCAAAGATCATAGAGGATATCATTTTCATAGATGCCGCCACCCCATACTCTGATCATGTTCATGTTTGCTTCCGCTGCCGACTTGACGATATCTTCATATTTTTCTTTGCTTACCCTGTTAAGAAAATTATCATTGGGTATATAATTGGCTCCTTTTGCAAAAACATTTTTCCCGTTCACTCTGAAATAAAAACTTGCACCCGATGAATCAGGCTCTCTGACCAGTTCAATTTCCCTGAGTCCTATTGTATAGCTTAGCGTATCAACTATTTTGTCATGTCTTGATATGTATGTTTTAAAGGCATACAGATTTTGATTTCCCAATCCGTTTGGCCACCATAATTCCGGATCTTTAATCAGAAAAGGAAGAACTACATGATTTATACCTGCTTCAAGATGAAAATGAGAAGAAATAAGGTTTCGGGATCTCTTATCAGACTGTATGCTTATTTTGTAATTGCCTGCTTCTAGTGCCTTAATTTCCACAACTGCATCTATGTTTGCTTCTTCATCCG
This sequence comes from uncultured Bacteroidales bacterium, assembly GCA_964416375.1. GTDB lineage: Bacteria > Bacteroidota > Bacteroidia > Bacteroidales > UBA10428 > UBA10428. The sequence continues at coordinate 3,146 of CAYQDZ010000198.1, read as the reverse complement.
AGACATACACCTGTTTAAAATGGACGCTTTGTATTTCGGCATGGTTTGTCATGACAAGTTTTACAGGCCGCCAAATTCCCGAAGTAACAAACCTCGGGCCCCAATCCCATCCAAAATGATATGGCGCTTTTCTTGTAAATACACTGACTCTTTTGTTTCCCAGACCACCGTTTTCTGACTGATCATTTACAGCAGGAAGACCATATCCCAGGTCTTCAAGTTTTTCCAGTCCAATGCGAATGGGAGATAAGAATTCTATTTTCAGATGATTTGTTCCTTCGACAATTACATCTTTTACATCGGCACGCCAGGTTCTGAACATGTTATCAGATTCAAGAACAGGCTGACCATTCAGGTATACTTTAGCATAGGTATCAAGACCTTCAAATAAAAGATATACCTGATTGTTCTTCATTTGCTCTTCATCGATTTCAAAGTCGCAGGAATAAATCCAGTCTTCCTTATCAATCCATTGTAAATCTTTCTCATTAGCCCTGTAGAATGGATCTTGTATTTTTTTATTCAATAGTAAGTCGGTATGTACACAGCCAGGTACTTCTGCGGGTAGCCAGGATGTATCACCTTTCATTTGAAAGTTCCAATCCTTGTCAAGAACGATAACTGTTTTTACTTCGTAGGCATTCATTTTGGTACAGGAGTGAAAGATCATGGTCATTGCAATCCATGATAAACAAATGAATCCAAGTTTTTTCATAATTAGGTCTTATGGTTTATGAACATTTACTCTGTGTAATATTTCCAAACATGCTCTTGCATTATGGTATGGACATTTCCAGAATCCTGCTTTTTCATGACTGGTAATCGGATTCCCTTTTAAATCGACGCGGAAAAACCATTCTCCATTTTTTTTGTCTGCAATGTATTCTTCTATGAATTTAGCAATGGAAAATGCATGTTCGAGGTAATTGATGTTTCCTGTAATTTCAAAGGCATTTAAAAAACCAACAACTGCCTCGGCTTGGGCCCACCACTCAAATTCATGATCTTTGTGCTTACCGGCTCTGTCATCTTCATACAAAAGGGCTTTGTTCTGGTAGATTCCCAGTTTTGCAGCATCTGCAATTTGAATGCTTACTTTTTCGACAGTTTCAATCAGATCTTTATTTTCAGTTACCAATGCAGCTTCATGCAACAACCAGCTTGATTCTATATCATGTCCGTAGGAAAACAAAGTGCTTTTGGTGTTCCAGTCTTCATCAAAAAAAAGTTCCAGATGAAAATCCTGAGGATTAATAATGTGCTTCAGAAATACTTCAATCAGATTTTCCAGTTGTTTTTTTAATGCAGGATCCTTCCATACTGTGTAGAGATTGGTATAAGCTTCGAGCACATGCAGGTGAGTATTCATTGACTTTTTCTCGTTCATATCTTTAGGGCTTAGCCTCAGATCATCAATTTCTTCCCACTCTTGTGTACAGGCTTCAACATATCCGTTCTTTTGAGTGTCGAATGAATTTTTTTCGATCAGATGAAAGGTTTCAATTGCTTCATTAAGAATACCGGGAGCATTTGTGATTTTAGAATATTCACTCAGGGCATATAGTGTAAATGCCTGTGCATAGATCTGTTTTTTTGTTTCTGCCGGAGATCCTTCAGGAGTGAGTGACCAGAAATAACCTCCGTTTTGCTGATCAAAAAAATGCGTTGAAATATAATGGTATGCCCGTTCCGCAAATTCTTTATCCTGCTTATTTTTGAACTTTTTATACACGGCCGAAAATGTCCAGAGGATGCGTGAATTAAGAACCAATCCTTTCACTGCTTTATGATCTATGGTCATGTCGTGATTGATATGAGCATAAAAGCCGCCCTGTTTATGATCAACTGCATCCCTTCTCCAGAATGGCATGATGAAATGTGATAACTGTTTATTCGCAAATTCAACCAGGTATTCAAGTTTCTGTTGTTCTTTCATTTTTTTTAACTAAAAAGGATAAGTTCAAATCTAATTGATCTTTAATAGATTCAATGATAAAATGAAAATGCAATTTATTTATTTGTTATGACAGATTAAAAGGTAAAAATCAGAGTTTTGAAGGAAATGAAAGATCAAGTTTTTCATAAAAAAGTAAACCTAAAACTGCAAATCCGGCGATCATCAGATAACGAACAGGCATAAGAACCACAGAAACAAATCCACTCATTTTTGCTGCATCGGAAGGTGATTTGGTGGATAGAATTTTTTGCATATCATAGTTTGGAGCTGGTCCTGCCATACTAACCAGTATCCCTTTAAACAACATCATCATAAAAAAAACTGTAAACAATGAATATCCGTCACTTGCAATTTTATCATTGACCTCAGGGATTACCTGGGACCAGTCGAGGGTAAGTTTCCAGCTAAAAAGAGGATTTGCCCAGGCCTCGGGAACCACTAAGGTATTTCCCGAAAGAGCAACCATTGCTATTACGGCGATGGCAACAGATGAGATGGTCATGATTGTATATTGAACCACATCGGCCCATACAATACTTGTCATTCCTCCAAGAACAGAATAAAAGACAGCAAATAAGGTAAAAAGAATTCCATAAAAGTGAGGGACATAAGCTTCAGGCAATGTAAATGGCAGGTATGATGAAATCGTTTCCCAGGGAATAAATATTTCAATAAACTTGCCCAGACCTATAAAACCATATGCCAGGTAACCAAGGCACATGATAATGGCAAATACAACAACTACTGTATGGGCCAAAGTACTTCCAGGATTAAGACCAAAGCGTGTACGGATCCATTCGGCTCCGGTAGTGGCATTCGATCGTCTAAGCCAGATGGAAAGAAAAACCATTAAAAAAACCTGGTTGAATATAGGCCATAACCATGGAATCCAGATACTCTTTAATCCGTAAACAAATGCCAGTGTTACCAGCCACATTGTTCCGGAGATGTCAAACATACCCGAAGCATTTGACAACCCAAGCATATACCATGGCAAAGTTTTTCCTCCGAGCAGGTATGCGGTTTTGTTTTGTTGAGCACGTTTTTTTAATACCAATCCAATAATGACGGTGGTAAGAAGGTAAAGAGCTACAATGGAAATATCAAGAATTCTTAGTTTCATTGATTTAAAGCCATTTTATTGCTTGATTTTGTAAAAATTTGGCTCAAATACAGAAAGACTTTTTAA
>CAYQDZ010000197.1:0-5681 GCA_964416375.1 uncultured Bacteroidales bacterium | reverse complement strand
TGAGTTAATAGTTTCGAGTCCTAAAATTAAAAAAACCTGGAACACAAAACATGAAACCCTAAACTCCAAACTCGAAACACTAAACTTCTAACTTTTCACGGGAGTGCAAAGATATAAATTATCTTAAAAGATCAACAACACTGAAAAACAAAAAAGCCGGATGTTTTATTTACCATCCGACTTATAATAATGACGTATACAGTTGATACCCCAGATTAATTGGATACGTCCGGTTTTATAAACGAGCCATCTTTACGTTTTATTTTATCCAGGTCGTATTTACTTTTTCTCTTCTTAGCTGATTTTAACGTAGGATAATAATATTCAACCCATGCTATCCATGGATTGATAGTGGCATAGTTTAAAACTGGTGTGGAAATATAATCAATTAAATTCTCTTCATAAAATTGATAATTATCATAATGATCACCAGGTTCTGCAATATTGTCTGCCTCAGCCCATACATAATATGTTCTTGATTCCAAACCAATAAAGGATATTATTCCATATTTGTCAGCGGTACCATAAACAACAGCATATTCGTCATAATACCAATCATCGAGAGTTTCATACAAAAGTACAAAGGCTCCTGGTACAATATAGTCTATTACTTCAGCCTCGTTCCATTCAGCAACTGTAATCTCCAGTTCGGTATAAAATATTTCAACAATTTTGGTTATGATATTTTCATGTCCGTTGCTATAAGTAGCCGTAAGAGTTACATTAAAATAGCCTTCAGATGTATAAATATGAGTAGGATTAGAAATATTTGTACTTGTACCATCACCAAAATTCCAATGATAGGATATTGCATTGTGTGAAAAATTTGTAAAACTGATAATTTCATTGGGTTGAGCATATGGCTTATCAATAAGAAAATCAGCAAAAACTTCAATTGTAATTGCTGCAACATCCTGATGTCCGTCTTTCGAAGTAGCTGTGAGGGTTACATCAAAATATCCTTCGGAAGTATATGCATGAGTGGGATTCGGAACATTGGAAATAGTCCCATCCCCAAAATCCCATTGATACGATTTTGCCTTGTCCGAAAGATTTGTAAAGTATATTGTCTCATGTGGCTGAACATATTTCTTATCTGCAAGAAAGTCGGCATAAGGACGAACCTCACAACCTGTTAAAAAAACAGTAAGAATACCGGCGAGAATAAATAGCTTTTTCATGACTGTATTGTTTGTATAGTGAATTTCAAATCTTGTGCCAAAATAAAGCATACATGTTAAACATATACAATAATTATTCTTTATTTAAATAATAACCATACGGTTTACTCATCGTATTTCTAATGAATTGGTGGTTCGTAAATCATGATTGGTGATCAAAAAACAATCTCAAGATTTCAAATTTTAATCAAAATCCAATGTCCCTGCAACCCAACTCAAAACTCGAAACACTAAACTTATCAACTAATCAACTCCTCAACTACTCAACTTCTCAACTCATTCTTCATTATTCATTATTCATTATTCATTCTTAATTGGCTTCGCCGAGCTCCGCTTCGCTCCGGTTATTCATTCTTCTTACTCGAAACTCAAAAACAGAAACCAGCAACTCCCCCTTCTCATCTACCCACTTTCTCGTCTTCTTTCTTCGCAACTCAAAACTCTAAACACTAAACTTCTCAACCAAACAAGCTTTATCCCTATGCTAATACCTTAATTTACAAGGTATTCAATATATAATTAGTCATACGTTTATAGAGATGGTAAGATGTATTTCCACCGTAAATTCCGTGATTTTTGTTGGGGTAAAACTGTACATCAAACTGTTTATCTGCTTCTATTAGCTTATTTACAAGCATAACAGAATTCTGAAAATGAACATTGTCATCTGCCATTCCATGCACAAGCAGTAATTTTCCTTTCAGACGATCAGCAAAATGTATGGGTGAATTCTCATCATATCCGGCCTGATTTTCGCGGGGTGTACGCATAAAACGTTCCGTATAAATGGTATCATAATAACGCCAGTTGGTAACCGGTGCAACAGCAATGCCCATGGCAAACAGTTGATTCCCTTTCAGCAGGCATAACAAACTCATGTAAGCTCCATAACTCCAGCCAAACACCCCGATCCTGTTTTCGTCTACGTAAGGCAAATCAGACAGGTGTTCTGCCAATGCAAGCTGATCTTCAGTCTCCAGTTTCCCCAATTGCATGTAGGTAGTTTTTTTAAACTCTTCACCCCTGCCATCAGTTCCCCTGTTATCAATACAGGCTATAATATATCCTTTCTGTGCCAGCAGTTGAAACCAGGGCAGGCGATTGCTCCATTCATCAAGTACCAGTTGTGATTCGGGTCCGCCATAAACATATATTAATACGGGGTATTTGCGTTTTCCGTTGAAATCGGGTGGCATGATTTTATACCCGTAAAGTTCGATGCTATGTTTTGGTTTGAATGAAAAAAACTCCTTTTGAACAAATCCATAAGATTGCATAGCATCCTGAAGCTCTGTATTGTTTTCAAGAATACGAATTGTCTTACCTTCCTTGTTATGGAGTGTATATTCGTAAGGAGTGTTGGCATCGGAACGGACAAGGATATAGTATGTAAACTCAGAATTGAATTGTATTGTATTGACTCCCTTTTTGGTGGAAATTCTTTTTTTATTGCTTCCGTCAAACTGAATGGCATACACATGTCTTTCCAGAGCTGATATTTCAGTGGATGAATAGTACAATGTTTTTGAATATTCATCGATACCATAGATCTTGTCTGTTTCCCATGGGCCCCGGGTTACCTGGTTAATAAAAGTACCGTCAATATCGTATTGACAGATGTGCATATAGCCATCTTTTTCGCTCATGATCAAAGCTTTATTGCCGGAATCTGTAAACGTCACAAAATCATCAGTAAATTCTGAGATGTATTTGTCATTCACCTCAGTATAAAAAATCCGGGATTTCCCCGAGAATATATCGGCAATCTTCACCTTGGCCTCATTTTGCAGCCTGTTCAGTTCAATAATGCATAGCTCATCAGAATTAGGAAGCCATTTAATTCGTGGTATATACCTTTCCTCTTCTGCTTCTGTCTGCATCTTTTCAGAAGTTCCCCTTACCATATCATATACATAGATATCCACTTGAGCATTGCTTTCTCCGGCTTTTGGGTATTTGTAATTGTATACTTCAGGATAAAGATCATGGTACATGGTAATCTGGTATTCTTTCACCCGACTTTCATCGAATCTGTAATAGGCAATCTTCCTGCTGTCGGGTGACCAATAATAGCCTGTTTCCAATGTGAATTCCTCTTCATACACCCAATCCGGCATTCCATTGATTATTGAATTCCTGAGACCATCGGTTGTGATAGCTGTTATGTTGTTTGTTTCAATGTCTTTGATATAGAGATTGTTTTCGTATGCAAATGCTACTTTTTGTCCATCAGGAGAAACAGCTGCCAATTGCTGTTTTCCTTCTGTAAAAACCGGGATCAACTGATTTTTATCCCGCAGGTAAACATAATATTCAGACGAAAATGAGTGCCGGTATATCTCAATTTGCTCTGTGGTAATTAAGATAACATGTTCATCTTTGCTGAACGTGTAGTCTGTTATCATGGAAATTCCAAATTCATTTATTTTATCGAGTGAAAATATAGTATCCGATGATTTGCCGGTGAGGTAATCATACTGAACTATATGCCTCGCATTCCCGAGAACAGAATAATACTTGCCGTCGTTCATTGGATTGAAACCTTCGATGGTATTTGGTTCAAACAAAAATTCCCTGTATATCTGCTCCAATGTAATTTCATTGGAAGCCTGAACAGGGTATGCCAGAAAAAGCAGTAAAAACGGTGAATTGAACAGAATGTTAAAAACAAACCTCATACATCAGAAAATTTAGCTTAAATACAAATGGGCAATGTTGCAGAATGTCTTATTCTATCTATAGAATTTATATCTTTGCTAGCCGTTTCAGTTAAATAATTAAAACTAATGATAAAAATTACATTTCCCGATAATTCAACCAGAGAATATCAAAAGGGGATTACCGGAATAGAGATTGCAGAGAGTATTAGTAATAGTCTGGCCAGGGAAGTTTTATCTGTCAGCGTGAATGGTGAGATCTGGGATGCTACCAGGCCTATCCATGAAAATGCAAACATCATTCTGTATAAATTTAGTGATAAGGAGGGGAAACATGCTTTCTGGCACTCTTCAGCTCATTTAATGGCTGAAGCAATAGAGGCAATTTATCCCGGTACAAAATTCGGTATTGGCCCCGCCATTGAAAATGGCTTTTACTACGATGTTGATCCTGGTGATGGAATTGCCATCAGTGATTCCGATCTGCTAAAGATTGAAGCAAAAATGAAAGAGCTGGCTCAGCAAAAAAATAAGTACACCAGAAAAGAAATCAGCAAGAAAGAAGTTCTGGATTTATTTAAGAAAAAAGGCGATGAGTATAAGGTTGAGCTGATCAGCGAGCTTGAGGATGGAACAATTTCTGTTTACAAACAGGGTAATTTTACTGATTTATGCCGAGGGCCTCATCTTCCTGATACGAATCCTATCAAAGCAATAAAACTGCTCAGTGTTGCAGGTGCCTATTGGAGAGGTGATGAGAAAAGAAAACAGTTGACCCGTATTTACGGTATTACTTTCCCGAAACAAAAGATGCTGGATGAATACCTTGAAATGCTCGAGCAGGCAAAATTAAGAGATCATCGAAAAATAGGCAAAGAGTTGGAACTTTTCACGTTTTCACAAACTGTAGGTCAGGGATTGCCTCTGTGGTTGCCCAAAGGTACTGCCTTGCGGGAACAACTTCAGGAATTCTTAAAAAAGGTTCAGAGAAAATATGGCTACGAATCGGTAATGACTCCTCATATTGGTCTAAAAGAACTGTACACTACCTCGGGCCATTACGAAAAATACGGGAAGGATTCATTTCAACCCATTCTTACCCCACAGGAGGGAGAAGAGTACCTTCTTAAGCCCATGAACTGCCCTCATCATTGTGAAATTTATAAGAGCAAGCCCCATTCATACAGAGAGCTTCCCATAAGGATGGCAGAATTCGGTACCGTATATCGTTATGAACAAAGTGGAGAGTTACATGGACTTACCAGAGTCAGAGGCTTTACACAGGATGATGCACACATTTTCTGCAGACCCGATCAGTTAAAAGATGAATTTCAAAAAGTAATCGATATCATTCTCTACATATTTAACGTTCTCGATTTTGCTGATTTTACCACGCAGGTATCTCTGCGGGATAAGAATGACCATGAAAAGTATATTGGTACAGATGAAAACTGGGAGAAAGCGGAAAAGGCCATTCTGGAAGCAACAGAAGAAAAAGGACTAAAAAAAATCATAGAATACGGAGAAGCAGCTTTTTATGGGCCAAAATTAGATTTCATGGTGAAAGATGCCCTTGGAAGAAGCTGGCAACTGGGTACAATTCAGGTAGATTATAATCTGCCCGACAGGTTTGAACTGGAGTATATTGGCAGTGATGATCAGAAACATCGTCCTGTAATGATTCACAGGGCTCCCTTTGGTTCTATGGAGCGTTTTGTGGCTTTACTTATTGAGCACACTGCCGGAAAATTTCCACTTTGGTTAACACCTGATCAGGTAATCGTGCTTCCCATAAGCGAAAAATTCCATGATTATGCTGAAAAAGTTTTAAATTTTCTAAATA
>CAYQDZ010000196.1:0-5738 GCA_964416375.1 uncultured Bacteroidales bacterium | reverse complement strand
TTAAAAAAACCTTTCAGGAATACTTAAAAAACGAATAGCTTCGAAAGCAAAGTTTAAGGTATCCGAATGGCACAATTTTATTTTGATATATTTGCTTTTCAACTGATTTGAGCAAATTATAAACCTATATGAAATTCATTCTTTCCGCCCTTGCTTCCACGCGTACCATGTTGGTGTTACTGATCATTTTTACGCTTAGCATTGCTACGGCAACATTCGTTGAAAATGACTTTGGCAATGATGCGGCAAGAAAGCTGATTTACAATGCCAGATGGTTTGAAGTGCTCATGTTTCTGGGCATGATAAACATTGTTTTTATAGTTGTTAAGCACAAATTATACAAGTGGAATAAACTAACTTTATTTGTTTTTCATATTGCTTTTGCCATCATTATTCTTGGTGCGGGAATAACCAGATACTTCGGCCGGGAAGGCATTATGCATATCAGGGAAGGTCAAACCTCAGGAAACTGGATCACAGTCGATCCTTACCTGGAAGTAGTACTGGAAAAAGACGGAATAAAGAAATACAGGAATTTTCCGGTATTGTTTTCCGAAGTTTCCGGGAACAGGTTCAGAAAAAAAATTTCTTTTGAAAACCATAAAATCAAAATCAGAGTAAAGGAATTCATTCCCCATTCCGGGAAGGACATAGAATACAGTCCTGATGGCTCAGCCTTGATTCATCTGGTTACTTCAGGAGAGGAGGGAAGAAAGGAAATCATAATTTCCGGAGGCGAAAATATTAAGGCAGGCAAGGTGTTGATGCATTTTTCTTCTTCTGCTCAGGAAAAGACTTTTGCCGATTCGGTAGTGCTTGCCGATAAAGATGGAACACTGACATTTAAGGCTCCGTTTCCGGTAGTTCGCACTTCCATGAACGAAGGAATTACGGATACGCTGAAAGCAAACCTGCGACACTCTTTTGTACCCTTTCAATTGCATTATTTTCAGGGTATACCTTTTGTATTGAAAAATTACCTTCCCTTGGGTCAAATTGTTGCAAAACCTTCTCCGGTAGCAAATTCTGATTTGCCTTCGGCAGTAAAAACAGAAGTTGAAATGAATGGGCAAAAAATTACATTGTTTGCCTGGGGACAAAAGGGACAGTTTGGAAATTTTGAATACAAAAGCATAGATGGCGTAACAATTGGAGTTCGTTACGGAGCTGTGCGGAAGAAACTGCCTTTTAGCCTGAGACTAAATGATTTTATAATCAAACGTTATCCGGGTTCCGAAAGCCCTTCCTGGTTCGAAAGCAATGTTCAGCTTCTTGATCCGCAAAAAGAAACTGACAGGGAAGAAAGAATTTACATGAATCATATCCTCAAACACAGGGGGTATCGTTTTTATCAGTCTTCGTATGACAGTGATGAGCAGGGGACGGTTTTATCGCTTAACTGCGATGGACTGGGAACAACCATAAGCTATATCGGATACCTGCTTATGGCCCTGGGTATGTTACTGAGTTTGCTGAACAGAAAAAGTCGTTTCAGGAAGCTTGCCATAGACTCATCATCTGTTGGCCGGCTCATGAAAACAGTCGTCGTTTTTTTGTTTTTTGTTTGCAGCAGTGCATCCGGTCAGACAGGTTTGGACTCATTACCGGTCATTGCTTCTGATCATGCCGGAGATTTTGGAAAAATCCTGGTACAGGACAATGGTGGAAGAATTGAACCTGTCCATACCCTGGCTTCGGAAGTATTGCGCAAAATTTCCAGAAAGGAAATCCACAAAGGACAATCGGCCAATCAGGTGTTTATAGGGATGACGGTATTTCCCGAACGATGGCAACAGGAATCCCTGATAAAGGCAGGACACCCTGAAATTCAAAAGCTCCTCGGACTGCAATCGAAGTATGCTTCGTTTCTGGATTTTTTTCCGGCGGAAAACCAAGGGAATTACCTGATAAGACCAGAGGTTGAAGAAGCATACCGGAAGAAACCCGCGTATCGTAATAAGTTCGATAACGAAATTATCCGTGTTGATGAACGAGTTAATATTTGCTACCTGATCTACCATGGAACGCTGCTTAAGATCTTTCCTGCTCCTGGCGACAGCTCAAATACATGGCATTCATTTGTTTCTGCTCCTGCTGCTTTTCAGGATGAAGATTCGTTGTTTACAAGACAAATACTGAACTATTATATCGAACAGACCAGGAAGTCTGTACAAACCGGCGATTGGAATAATCCTGCTGAAATAGTGAAGGCCATAAAGATATTTCAGGACAATTACGGACAGGCAGTGATTCCCTCTGTAGCCCGTTTAAAGGCCGAATCCTTCTATAATGCTTCCAATATCTTTCAGCGGATAACGCGCATATACCTGCTCATCGGATGTATCCTTCTGATTGTGCAATTCCTGCATATTTTCCTTCCCCGTTTTCAGATAAAATACATCAGCATTCCGGCGGTTGTATTCATAGCTGTAGTTTTCCTTTTGCATACATTCGGATTGGGACTGCGCTGGTATGTTGCTGGTCATGCTCCGTGGAGCAATGGTTATGAAGCTCTTACCTTTATTGCATGGGCAACAGTTCTTGCGGGTCTCCTCTTCTCGCGGAAATCGGGTATTACCATAAGTGCCACGGCCATATTGGCAGCACTCATTTTGCAAACGGCACATCTGAGTTGGATGGATCCGCAAATTACCAACCTGGTACCGGTATTGAAATCATACTGGCTGATTGTTCACGTCGCAGTGATCACAGCGAGTTATGGATTCCTGGGTCTTGGAGCACTTGTTGCCCTGGTGAATTTGTTGTTGCTGTTCTTTGAATCGGGAAAAAACATGGGTAAACTCGAGCCCCATATTACCAGGCTGACGCGCATCATTGAGATGACCCTGATTGCCGGCTTGTACTTACTAAGCATTGGCACCTTTCTGGGTGGTGTGTGGGCAAATGAATCGTGGGGTCGTTACTGGGCATGGGATCCGAAAGAAACATGGGCACTGGTAACGGTTGTAGTTTACGCTGTCATTTTGCATCTCAGACTGGTTCCTGGTCTGAAAGGGAGGGTCCTTTTCAATATTCTTTCTCTCATAGGCTTTGCTTCGGTGATCATGACCTATTTTGGTGTCAATTATTACCTTTCCGGTTTGCATTCTTATGCCCAGGGCGATCCACTTCCTGTTCCACCTATGGTCTATTATACCGTAGCCGTTGTTCTTGTTCTGTCTACCTTAGCAGTCTTGAATCAGATAAGATTAACAAGGGTACATACAGATAAACCTAATGACAAATAGGTCGATTGATTTTAATTCTTTCAAATATTTTATGAGAATAAACTATTATGTTTTGTTTGTAATCATTGTCTTGAATCTTGATCATTTGTTCCTGAGGTATTTGATATGAAAACATTTTTACGGCGACTGAAAGAGAAGTGGGGTATTACAAGCAATTGGCAATTTGTGCTGGTGAACATCATATTTGCCATTACGGGCAGTATAACGGTATACATCAAAAGGTCCGTTTTTCAGCTTCTGGGAATTGGGACAGAGACTCCCTTTTTATCCAAAGTCTTTTATTATCTGCTGCTCATTACGCCTCTGTATTTCATTCTGCTTTTGGCTATAGGCAGTCTGCTTGGTCAGTTCAGATTTTTCTGGAATTTTGAAAAAATAATTTTCCGGCGGTTAGATAAGAATAAACGACCAAAGTAGAATACCTAATAATACAACGAGAAGGATTATCTGAATTCAGAAGGAAATTGTTTGTATTTGAATCTAAAATTTACCACCAAGTCACAAAGGCTCTAAGAAACACAAATTTGATATGCAGATCCAACAGTTTATTGATGTCCTATCAGACCGTTCTTATGATCGGTTGAAAAATGTATTTAAGGATATTTCTGAATATCCGGATGAGTATCTCAAACATTATCGTAAGTCAGCTGCACAAGTCCCCTTTCAAACACCTGGTGATTGACCAGTTGGAACTGAAGGTTTCTCAGGTCTTCGTCTTTGAAAAGTTTTATCCCCTGACCCAATGCAATAGGATGAATGGATATGATCATCTGATCGATCAATCCGGCATTGAGAAGAAGGGAGTTGATCTGACTTCCTCCTACCAGCCAGATATTTTTTCCTTCCTGTTCTCTCATATTGCGTGCAAATTCAACCACATCACCAAAGACAATATCTACCGGATTGTCATCCGATTCGCGGTTGCTGCGTGAAAACACATAATTTTTTTTGTCAGGATAAGGAAACTGTTCAAATTGTTTAATGAAAAAATAAGTGTTGTATCCCATGATGGTCGTGTCAATGGAATTGTAGAATTCCTTGTAACCAAAATCACCATCGGTATACAACCAATCGGTATCACCATTTTTACCGGCAATGAAGCCATCTAAACTTGTTGCAATGAACAAAACGATTTTTCGCATAATAGCCAAAAGATTTAGATATAATTTACAATACAATTTAAGAAAAACCTAAACAATATCATAGAATATAATGAACAGCTTCTTTCAATAGCAGGATAGCAAAAACTATCAGTACTATTCCCAGAAATTTTATTGCAATAACAAACGTTTTTTGCTGTAAAATATTTTTCATTCTGCCCGTTAATAAAGCAAAAACAATTTTGGAACCTACCAGCATGGAATAAAATCCTGCGAGGAATAAGACGATGGCAAAGGATGAAAGTTTGCTTGCATTGACAAGAATAGGAGCACCCACCAGTATCCAGAACAGGTAAGGATGAGGATTCAAGGCATTCACAACAATTCCTTTTTGTAAGGAACGCGGTTTTTTTATTGTTTTATCATCCGCCACAGGTTTATAAAAAATGTTTTCATAGGCAAGAAACAACAAAAACAAGCCTCCCAAACAGGATATCGTACCCAGAAGCAATTCATTATTGGCATAATGTCTGACAATGAAATAGGAAGCAAGAACAATAGGTGGATCGGTAATCAAAGGGGCAAGTGAAAGTTTTATACCTTCTTTATGCCCGAATTTCAGGGTTTCGGAAACTACCAGAGGAAGAAGTGGTCCGGGAGAAATACCGGCTGCAATACCCAATAAAATACCGGAACCGAGGAAAAAGAATAGTTCTTGCATAGCTTATATTAAAACAGAGAATACATTGGGAAAGCATCAAAAACTTGCAGATATTTTCACATTGAAACTTCTCCGGGTAAGGTAATTCGGAACGGCAAAATAAGAATTCAACCCAACATCGCTCTCTACTGTGCGTACCCAGTCGTACGATACCTTATTTTGTGCATCCAGCAGATTCAGGATTTCAACACTGATCCAGATAGATTTTACCCCTAGGTTCTTCTCCGGTTTTCTGATGATTGCTCTGGAAAAGCCAATGTCTACACGACGGTATGCTCCCAAATGAAACACATCGGCAGGACGTGAATACCGAGGACCGGAATAGGAAAGCCCCGAACCATAGATCAGCATCAGGTGTACTTTGTAGTTAGGACTGTAAGGCAGGTAATCCTGGAAGAACAGAGAAAAATTCAGCCACTGGTCGGTAGGCCTTCTGTAGTGCCCGGGATAAGTAACCGTTCGATCGCTGTTAACAACATAATCGTTATAAATGTCCTCTTTGGCAGATAAGAACGAAAGGCTGAACCACGATTCACTTCCCGGAACAAACTCACCGTAAATTTTAAAATCAATGCCGGTGGCGTAACCTTTTGCTTTATACATGGGCAGGTATTGGAGTCTTACATCATCGAGCTTATAGGGAATGAGGTGTGTCAGGTACTTGTAATA
>CAYQDZ010000195.1:0-5791 GCA_964416375.1 uncultured Bacteroidales bacterium | reverse complement strand
TGTTCTTTCTTCTTCCAAAATCAGACCCTTCGATCGATTCCTCTATCACGGGCAATTGCCTGTCGACCATTACTTCAAGTGAGATAAATGTTTCGGTTCTCATGATGCCGTTAATGGCCTGAATTTTATCGGCCAGTACCTGTCTCAGATGTTCGTTGTCTTTTGCGTACACTTTCACAAACATGGCATACTGCCCGGTGGTATAATGACATTGTGTTATTTCCGAAATTTTTAATAATCTGTCTGACACATCATTAAACAAGGCAGCATTATCAAGAAAAATTCCAATGTATGCACAGGTATGGTAACCCAGTTTTTTAGGTTCAACAATGAAGCGGGATCCGGAAATAATTCCAATTTTCGTAAGTCTTTGCACACGCTGATGAATGGCAGCACCAGAAACATTGCATTTACGGGCAACTTCCAAAAAAGGAATTCTGGCATTTTTGGTCAGAATGGATAGTATTTTTCTGTCCAGGTTATCAATATTTAAACTTTGATCTGATTTCATAATAAAATCATAATAATAATTAATAAAAAAACGTTTATTACTAACAGTCTGTAAGCAAAGATACACATTATAACTTATATATTAAAAAAATATTTGCATAAAATTTAATAATTAATATATTTGCATTGTTTATATATTAGATTGACACAAATGAATTAAAAAAATTAACAAATTATAGTTAGATGTGTTAATATTAATAAGAAAGTAAAATACAGAGTTAATAAAAATATTAGGTACATGTGTGGAATCTTGGCGATAATTGGGAAACCCGACAAAGAAAATGTGCAGCAACTGTCGAAACGACAGAAGCACCGTGGTCCGGATGAATGGGGTATGTTTGAGGCACCCAATGGATCGGTCTTATCTCATGAACGTCTTTCGATCATTGATCTGAATACAGGGACGCAACCTATTCAGGGAACAGATACGGCATGGGTGATGCACAATGGGGAGATATACAATCATATGGAATTGAGAGATACTGAGTTTAAGAACCATCAGTTTCGTACAACCTGTGATAGTGAAGTTATAGTTCATTTATACGAAAAATACGGTTACGATTTCTGCAACAAACTGGACGGGGTTTTTGCATTTGTCCTTGTAGATGGCGAGAAGTTTATGGCCGGCAGGGATCCGATCGGGGTAAAGCCCATGTATTATGGTACCGACAGTAAGGGGAATATGTATTTTTCTTCTGAAATGAAAGCCATAGCCGATCAGTGCTTGAAAATGGAAGCTTTTCCTCCAGGACATTATTATACTCCTGAGACAGGTTTTGTGAAATTTTTCAATCCTGCATGGGAAGACCATAAAAAATGCGATGAAGAATTTGATCCTGAAAAACTTAGAGAAGCTCTGGTAGCAGCTACCAGGAAGCGTTTAATGAGCGATGTTCCTCTCGGAGTTTTATTATCCGGAGGTCTTGACTCAAGTCTTACGGCATCCATAGCTCAAAAATTATTTCGTGATTCGGGGCAGGAATTGCATTCATTTTCCGTTGGCGTTTACTCGGAGGCAACAGATCTGGTGGCGGCAAGGAAGGTTGCCAGGTTTATTGGTACAAATCACCATGAAATAATATTTAGCATTGAAGAAGGACTCGAAGCACTTGAAAAGGTGATCTGGCACCTGGAGACATACGATGTCACAACCATCAGGGCTGCTACACCTATGTATTTCCTTTCAAAAGCCATTACAGACATGGGTGTCAAAGTAGTATTATCAGGAGAGGGAGCCGATGAAATTTTTGGAGGGTACCTGTATTTTCATAATGTACCGGATGATGAGGAATTTCAAAAAGAAACCATCTGGAGAGTATTTCGGTTATCTACAGCCGATTGTCTGAGAGCAGACAAGGCTACAATGGCAACCGGACTGGAAGCAAGGGTACCCTTTCTGGATAAAGAATTTCTCCAGGTCGCCATGTCGATCAAAGCGAAATACAAAAGACCGGACCGGAAAAACGGCAAGATTGAAAAATGGCCCCTGAGAAAAGCATTTGATGTGAAGGATGATCCTTATTTGCCTGATGAGATTCTTTGGAGACAAAAAGAACAATTTGGCGATGGTGTTGGATACAATTGGATAGATACGGTAAAATCACATTGTGAAAATATTGTTTCGGACGAGGAATTTGCAACGGCAACGAAAAGATTTACACACAACACACCTGATACAAAAGAGGCCTTCTATTTCAGAACAGTATTTGAAAAGTATTATCCCGAAGATCACAGCATTAAGTCTGTTTTGAAATGGATACCAAAATGGCAGAAAAATACAGATCCCTCGGGAAGAGCTGCTGAAATACACATTGATACTACCGAAAAAGAATAATGGGTGCTTAACTATATGTTTAAAGGGGGGTGGGATTATTCACCCTTCTTTTTTTCCTTCTATAAAAAAATACTATTTGTATATTCGCAGAAACTGAGCCTGATATAAAAAGCAAACAAAAACAAAAATCAGACAAGATGAGAAAGCTTATCCTCCCAAAAAATTACAAGAGTCCACTTGATATTAAACGTACAGAAAATGCAATAAAACTTGTTAAAGATACTTTTCAGGAACACCTGTCTGCCGAATTCAGGTTGAGAAGAGTCACGGCTCCTTTATTCGTGTTAAAAGGAACCGGTGTAAACGACGATCTTAACGGAGTAGAGAGAAAAGTAACCTTTCCTGTAAAAGATCTTGACGATCGTGAAGCTGAGGTGGTGAACAGTCTGGCAAAATGGAAAAGAATGGCTTTGGCAGATTATGGTATTAATAATGGCTTTGGTATTTATACCGATATGAATGCCATCAGACCTGATGAGGAACTGGATAACCTTCATTCTTTGTATGTTGATCAATGGGATTGGGAGCAGGTAATTTCGGAAGAAGAAAGAAACCTGGATTACCTGAAAAAGATTGTTTCTAATATATACGAAGTTTTTAAGCGTACTGAGTTTGTAGTATACAAAAACTACCCCGAGTTAGCCCCTACTTTACCCGATAAAATCACATTTGTTCATACTGAAGAATTGCAGAAGAGTTATCCGAATATGACTCCGGAAAGAAGAGAAACAGAATTCACAAAGAAAAACGGGGCTGTATTTATTATTGGTATTGGGGGAGAACTTGCTGATGGCAAACCACATGATGGGCGAGCTCCCGATTATGACGACTGGACCACTCCGACTCAAAAAGGCTATAGAGGATTGAACGGCGATATTTTATTGTGGCATCCTATCCTTAAGATTGCTTTTGAAATATCTTCTATGGGAATCAGGGTGAACAAGGAAATTCTGTTGAAGCAACTGGAAACCACAAATACACTGGACAGAAAAGATTTGGAATTTCATAAGCGATTACTGAATGATGAACTGCCTCTTTCTATTGGAGGAGGAATAGGACAATCGAGATTGTGCATGTATTTCTTGCGCAAGGCCCATATAGGGGAGATACAATCCGGTATCTGGCCGAAAAGAATGGAGGAAGACTGTCAGGAACATGGAATTGTACTGATTTAATCCACGACATTTTATATTGAAACCAAGGCAAAAAGCCACCTCCGGTAAGGAGGTGGCTTTTTTGTGTTGATCAGTCAATCTATCTTATTGTTTGTCATCAGATTTTTAGGATTTGATATTTTTTTATATAAAATAAAGTCAATTTAAAATTTATTGCACTATGTATATGTTTTTTTGGGGTAAACAGCATAAAAAATATAAAAAATAGAAGAGAGAGTGTCAAAAAATAAGGGTATAGGTAATAATTAACATAAAATATTTGCACACAACTATCAATTTGATACCTTTGTGTTTCTTTTTATAAGAAATCAGACAATAATCAATTAATAACCTAAAAGCTTTAATATGAGATTAAAGATTCGTGTACTTTTTACAATTATTGTCCTGATGCTTTCGGCAGGGAGCATTTGGGCCGGAGATGGTAATCCGGTGGATACCGGAATTACTGCGTGGATGCTAACTTCTACCGCTCTGGTATTGCTAATGATTCCGGGCCTGGCAATGTTTTACGGTGGTTTGGTAAGGTCAAAAAATGTTCTGGGAACGATGATGCATAGTTTTGTTGCCATGGGCATAATGGCCGTTTTATGGGTGATACTGGGCTATTCCATGAGTTTTGGGAGCAATGTCCTCGGGGGATGGTTTGGTTGGAACAATGATTATTTTTTCCTAAAAGGTATTGACAATTCTATTTTGGAAGCAGGAATTCCTGAGTATGTTTTTTCTATGTTCCAGGAAAATTTGCAATCATTACTCCTGCGCTTATAGCCGGTGCATTTGCCGAAAGAGTCACTTTCAAGGGCTATGTTTTGTTTATTGCATTGTGGGGTATTTTGGTTTACAATCCACTTTGTCATTGGGTTTGGTCCGAAGGAGGCTTTCTTTATAAAATGGGAGCCATTGATTTTGCAGGAGGGACAGTAGTTCATATTTCTGCAGGTGTTAGCGGACTGGTTGCTGTATTGTACTTCGGCTCTCGTCGAGGTCATCCGAAAACAGCTATGCCACCCAGTAATCTTGTTATGACCATGATAGGTGCAGGTCTTCTTTGGGTTGGTTGGTTTGGTTTCAATGCAGGAAGCTCAGTGAACAGCGGATTGGATACTGCACAGGCTTTAACAGCCACTCAGGCAGCAGCTGCTTCAGGAGCACTGATCTGGATGTTTATTGAAGGAATTCATCAGGGGAAAGCCACGGCATTAGGTTTTGCTTCAGGAATTCTGGCTGGTCTTGTAGCCGTAACTCCGGCTGCAGGTGTTGTAACACCAGCAGGAGCTCTTGCTTTGGGTGCTATTGCAGCAAGCATTTGTTACTTTGGCATTATTATGAAAGGCAAATTAGGATACGATGATAGTCTTGATGCTTTTGGTGTACACGGTGTCGGTGGAATTGTGGGAGCAATTTTCCTGGTATTTTTTATGCGTGGAGATCATTCATCATCTGAAATTTTTAGTCAGCTGGGCATTCAGGCGCTTGCAGTAGGTATCGCCATTGTATATGCGGCAGTTGGAACATTCATTCTGGTATTCATCCTGGATAAAACCATTGGCCTGCGTTCTACTGATAAAGAGGAAATGAGCGGACTTGATTCATCCTACCATGGTGAGCACGGTTATGGAATGCTTAATTTAGGATAATCCACAATTGAAAATAAAATATATATGTATGAAACTTATAACGGCCATTATTAGAGAAAGTAAACTCGATGAGGTGCGGGAAGCCCTTATTGAGAATGAAATAACCCGTATAACTGTAGTTCGTGTTTCGGGCCATGGTCAGCAGAAAGACCCTGATATCTACCGAGGTAGAAAAGTTGTACCTAATCTCACTCCCAAGGTGAAAATTGAAATAGCAGTGAACCTTGAATTTGTTGACATTACTGTGAACACTATTTTGAAAGCTGCCAAAACAAATTCTCAGGGGGCTGTGGGAGATGGTAAAATATTCATAACGAACCTGGAAGAATGTATTCGGATCAGAACAAATGAGAAAGGTAGTAAAGCCATTTAATTCTCGGGTGAAGAAATATTTAAAAAAGAGGCTGTCTAAAAAGGTAATATATATTAATTGTCACATTGAGCGTAGTCGAAATGTGTTGAATATCAATAAGATAAATTCTTCGACTACGCTCAGAATGACAATAAAATGGACTTTTTAGACAGCCTTTTTT
Organism: uncultured Bacteroidales bacterium; assembly: GCA_964416375.1. Taxonomy (GTDB): domain Bacteria; phylum Bacteroidota; class Bacteroidia; order Bacteroidales; family UBA10428; genus UBA10428. The sequence continues at coordinate 102 of CAYQDZ010000195.1, read as the reverse complement.
TAATATCTCGGCAGTTCTGCTGCGGGGCAGTTCATTTTCATGTTTATAGTAACGTGAGTTCGATATAATGTAAATGTTGTATGCTATTGATTTTTAATTATA
>CAYQDZ010000194.1:2074-5802 GCA_964416375.1 uncultured Bacteroidales bacterium | reverse complement strand
AGTAAAAATAGATCCCGATTCACTTCGTGATCGGGATGAGTTCGACTAACCATTTCTTCTGTTTTGTATTTGCTTGTAGTAAAAATAGATCCCGATTCACTTCGTGATCGGGATGAGTTCGACTAACCATTTTCAGAAGTTTGCTTCTGAAAATGGAGTCTCACTCACTTACCAATACAAAACTTACTAAAAATATTACCAAGAATCTCGTCGGTGGTGATTTCACCTGTGATTTCGCCCAGGTAATGCAATACCTGTCTTATATCCTGTGCAAGAAGATCAACGGACTGGGAATCGTCCAGCCCTTTTTTAGTTCGCTGCAGTGCTTCCAAAGATTGTTTCAGGGCCTCAAAATGCCTCACATTGCTTACCACCACATCATTCTCTCCCATTGATTTTTTTAAAGCCATGCTCACCAGAAGCTTTTTTATTTCATCGATATGGAATTCCGTTTTTGCCGAAATATCCAATACATGAGCCATATCACTCCATGCGTCTGTGTACAAATCACACAATTTCTTTGTATCAGGTTTTGAAATTTCATCGGTTTTATTCAAAGCAAAAATAAAATGTTTCCTGCCGCTTGCATCATTTCTTAAAAATTGCAGGGATCCGGTTACATCCTTGAATTTCTCATGGATGTCAATAACAACGATTACGATAGAAGCCTGCCTGAACTTATTGTGAGTTCTCAAAATGCCTTCCGTCTCAATCTTATCGGTGGTATGTCGCAGACCAGCAGTATCAATAAACCTGAACTGAATTCCTTCCAGCACCATGCTGTCTTCAATGTAGTCCCGTGTCGTTCCGGGGATCTCCGAGACAATGGCTTTGTCTTCCTGTATCAGCGTATTCAGCAGGGTCGACTTGCCTGCGTTGGCAGGTCCGATGATTGCGACGGGTATCCCATTTTTTATAACGTTACCATATTCGAAGGACTCAACCAGGACACCAATTGTATTGATGATCCGGTTGATCAGTTGCAACAATTGCTGTCGGTCAGCAAACTCAACATCCTCTTCGCTAAAGTCCAGTTCCAGTTCTATCAGACTGATAAACTGCAGCAATTCATCGCGTAGTTTGTTGATTTCGCTTGAAAATCCACCACGCATCTGTTTCAGGGCCAAACGGTGCGAAGCTTCCGATTCCGAAGCAATCAGATCGGCAACTCCTTCGGCCTGCGAAAGATCCATTTTCCCATTTAAAAATGCCCTTTGCGTAAACTCTCCGGCTTTTGCCAGTCGGGCTCCATTTTGAACCAGTAGCTGAAGAATTGCCTGTTGAATAAATACGGAACCATGACAGGATATTTCCACAATATCTTCTCCTGTGTAGGAGTGAGGGGATTTAAAAATTCCTGCTACGACTTCATCAATGTACTTACCATTTGAATAAATACGACCGAAATGCAGGGTATTTGCATCCTGCTTAACCAGGCTTTTCTTTTTATCTGCAAACTCAAAAAGGGTATCAGCAATGCTTATAGCATCGTGACCGCTTAATCTTATTACGGCAATGGCACCGGTTCCCGGAGCAGATGAAAGTGCACAGATGGTGTCTTCTCTGACCATGATTTTACATCTCAAATTATTTCTTCAACAGAATATTTACTGCATATTGTCATTCCAAAGTTATACAATGTTGCCATATGTGTGTCGGCAAACTCATTTTCTGATCGATTCAACCTGCTTTGTTATGGAATCGGAAATACAATCTTTTCTAAGCAGTGTTATTCCTTTGAAAAGAAAATAATAACATCTATTTTTGGCCAGGTTCACAAAGAGATTTTACCAAAATGAGCGTTTTAGTCAATAAAAATTCCAAAGTCCTTGTGCAGGGCATCACGGGATCTGAGGGTAGTTTTCATACAGAACAAATGCTTGAGTACGGGACAAAAATTGTAGCCGGCGTTACACCCGGTAAAGGAGGACAATCGCATTTGGGAATACCTATTTTTAACACCCTTGCTGAAGCGGTAAAAGTTACAGGAGCCGATGTATCTGTTATTTTTGTTCCTCCGGCTTTTGCGGCAGATGCCATTATGGAAGCTGCAGATGCAGGAATAAAGCTTGTTGTATGCATTACCGAGGGCATACCGATAAATGAGATGATCCGGGTGAAGCATTTCCTGAAGTCTAAGAATACTCGACTTATAGGACCCAATTGCCCGGGCATTATCACTCCTGATGAGACGAAAATAGGTATCATGCCGGGTTTTATTCATAGAAAGGGAACAATTGGTATCGTATCACGATCAGGCACCCTTACTTATGAAGCTGTTGATCAGATTACCAAGCAAAGACTTGGTCAGTCTACCTGTATTGGCATCGGAGGAGATCCGGTGATCGGTACAACAACCCTCGATGCTATAAAATTGTTTATGGATGATCCGGGTACGGAAGGCATTGTTATGATAGGAGAGATAGGAGGCAATATGGAATCGGAAGCCGCCCGGTGGGTAAAAGAAAATGGAACAAAACCGGTGGTTGGTTTTATTGCCGGTCAGACAGCCCCTAAAGGCAGAAGAATGGGGCATGCAGGAGCCATAATCGGTGGCGCTGAAGATACCGCAGCTGCCAAGATGGCCGTGATGAAGGAATGTGGCCTGGTGGTGGTAGAATCTCCGGCTGAGATAGGGCTAAGCATAGCAGAAGCTTTAAAGAAATAAGCGATCATTATTTGAACTAAAGCTTTGAATTATTAAACTTTCTTTACTTATTTTGTCGCAAACATAACCATTTGTCTATGAAACTTCTTGATGGAAAAACAGCGATAATAACCGGTGCAGCCCGCGGAATAGGTCGCGCAATAGCATTAAAGTTTGCAAAGGAAGGCGCTCACATTGCCTTTACAGATCTGCGCCTCGATGAAAACACGGAATCTCTTACCAAAGAGATTGAAAGCATGGGTGTAAAAACCAAGGCATATGCTTCTGATGCAAGCAATTTTGCAGAAACTGAAAAAGTAGTAAACGATATAATTGATGAATTTGGTACCGTTGACATTCTGATTAACAATGCCGGAATTACTATGGATACTCTCCTCATGCGCATGTCCGAGGAACAATGGGATACCGTAATCAGGATCAACTTAAAGTCTGTTTTCAACTTCACCAAGACCGTTCAGCGTATTATGCTAAAAAACAGGGCAGGTTCCATTGTGAATTTGAGTTCCGTTGTTGGTGTGCATGGCAACATGGGGCAGGCAAATTATGCAGCATCAAAAGCCGGAATCATCGGTTTTACAAAATCTATCGCACAGGAGCTTGGTTCAAGAAATATACGATGCAATGCGGTGGCCCCAGGATTTATCATTACCGAAATGACTGCACAACTAACGGATGAACAGCGAAAAGCATGGGAAGAATATATCCCGATGAAAAGAGGAGGAACCCCGGAAGAAGTGGCCAATGTCTGTACGTTTTTGGCTTCTGATATGTCTTCTTATGTAAGCGGACAGGTAATTAGTATTTGCGGGGCAATGAAAACGTAGGAAGTCACAAGATAAAAGATAAAAGTGAAAAGTAAAAAAGTATTGAGTAGTGAGTATTGAGTATAAAACATCTAGTAAAAAAAGTCATCAATTACCAATTACCAATCACCATTCAAAAGACAAAAGACAAAAGACAAAAGTGAAAAGTTTTGTGTTTCGAGTTTCAAGTAAAAGTCAACCGGTTACAAGCAATCTATTTTAGAACAAGATACCAACAACCCAATGATCCAGCACCC
>CAYQDZ010000194.1:0-1974 GCA_964416375.1 uncultured Bacteroidales bacterium | reverse complement strand
AGCAACACACCTTCACTAAAGTTTCGGTGAGCAAAGCCAGCATCAACCTACCTCACCTTCCCATTTTCCCATCTTCTTTCTTCCAACTTCTCAACTCATCAATTCATCAACTACTCAACTATTCACCAATTACATTCACCAACAACCCAATAACCTAACTACCTAATGATCCAGCAACCAGCACCTAGTACCCAGTACCCAGCAACACACCTTCACTAAAGTTTCGGTGAGCAAAGCCAGCATCAACCTACCTCATATTCTCACCTTCTCATCTTCCCATCTTCTTTCTTCCAACTTCTCAACTCATCAACTCCCAAAACCACAGGGTAAATTATTGTTCCCTGTGTTCTGACGAATAAATTCAAGTATTTTATTATTTTTGGCTTTCTCAATAATTTGCAAATGCTCGTTTATACAAATGCAATGTTAATTATCCTTTTTATTGGCAAATTCTTTGATGGGCTATGGGAACATCATCTTACCTGCGGATACAATGCTCCCTTCATACTCATTATGAGCATTATCGGATTCAATTTCATACTGGAACGTGTACTCTCATTTATCAATGCAAAACGTTACGGTGCAGAATTACCTGATGAAGTCAAAGATGTGTATGATCCCGAACAATACGAAAAATCGCAGAAGTACAAAAAAGTCAATGAACGCTTCTCTTACATTACAAGCACATTCAGTTTTTTTCTGATCGTCAGCATACTTATATTTCATGTGTTTGGTTATGCTGATCAGTTAACACGAACCATTACGTCAAATCCAATCCTGGTAGCTCTCTTGTTTTTTGGGTTCATTATGCTGGCTTCCGATATTCTGAACACTCCCTTTGCGTTGTATGACACATTTGTCATTGAAGAAAAATTCGGATTCAATAAAACAACGGTAAAAACTTTTTTTCTTGATAAGATAAAGGGATGGATTTTGGGGGTTGTTCTCGGAGGTGGAATGACGGCTCTTATCATATGGTTCTATCTGCTGACAGATGAAATGTTTTGGATCTATGCATGGATAGCAGTATCAGGCCTGATGGTATTCTTCAATATGTTTTATTCTTCGCTTATCGTGCCCCTGTTCAATAAACAGAGTCCTTTGGAAGAGGGCCCGCTTCATAAGGCCATAGATAATTTCTGTAGCAAAGTGGGGTTTGCTCTCGATAATGTATATGTTATTGATAGTTCGAAACGTTCCACCAAATCGAATGCTTATTTTACAGGTCTGGGTTCAAAAAAGAGAATTGTTTTGTATGATACCCTGATCGATGATCTTTCAACAAATGAAATAGTTGCCGTGCTGGCTCATGAGATCGGTCATTATAAGAAAAAGCACTCGCGACTGAATATTTTGCTTGGAATAGTTCAAACAGGAATAACGCTGTATGTGTTCTCGTTATTTACCGTCAATCCTATGTTATCCTGGGCTTTGGGGGCTAAGGTACATAGCATTCATATGGTAATTCTTGCTTTCGGAATCATATACAGTCCTATTTCCACCGTGGTCGGACTGGCATTAAACCTCTTGTCACGTTCAAACGAATACCAGGCCGATCGCTTTGCTAAAAAACATTTCAACCACAAATACCTGATCAGTGCGCTAAAAAAACTTTCCTCCAAAAGCTTAAGTAACCTCACACCACACCCGGTCTATGTGTTTTTTCACTATTCACACCCGACATTGATGCAAAGAATAAGATCTCTTAATAAGGAATAAGGCTTTTTTTCAGAGATGAGATTTTATATGTTTTCTTTGTTTGCTTAAACAAATACTAACTCAATAAGGGCGGATACTAACTGGCTATAGCCGAATACTCACTGGATGCTGAAAAGCTTGAGAATGTTTTTTATTTTACGTACGATTATGATATCACAACAATAAAGAATGAAATTTTGTTAAACTATAAATCTATTATCCAATGAAAAAACTTAGTTATTATCTCATGGTATTTGCTATATGTATGGCATTTTT
>CAYQDZ010000193.1:0-5814 GCA_964416375.1 uncultured Bacteroidales bacterium | reverse complement strand
TATAATTAAAAATCAATAGCATACAACATTTACATTATATCGAACTCACGTTAAAATAGCAGCATTCATGTCAAGTATATTTTTCCCTCACTGCTTTTTCTTGCTGAAAAAAATCCTTACATTAGAAATACCTAAATCGTTAGATGAGAATGAAATTCGGACAATTGAAAAAAGATAAACTTTCACAGAATCTAATACTAAACAGGTTACCATATGGGTTTATAAAACATCAAGATCAAATACGAGCTAATATCAGACAGGTAAACACCAGGGAAACATTACAGAACTTGAAACCATCTGCTAATTAAATCATGCAACAATGAAGTCTAAAGAATCCATCAAACTAAAAAGGGGTCAGAAAGAGATTGTATTGAAAAAAATACCTGACCGGTTTGCTGTTCGACTGAAAAAGGGCATAGCAAAAGATACTCCCATGTTCGAGGCCTCATACGGAAAACCGGAGACTGAAGCCAAACATATTGATTCGGCCCATCTCGATAATATGGAAATTTATTCCATTGAAGAAAGTAAGATGGAAGGAACGGTAGATAATCTGAGGACCATTTCTCAAACGGAAGTGGTAACGCACATGTACTCATCTGGTGATTCATCTGAAGGGGCATTCATTCCCACAGGTACCATGACCATTCAATTTGATCCGAAACTCGAAAAGAAGGACCGTGAAAAATTATTGAAAACACATGGTTTGGAAATTCTGCGGGAACTGGATTATCTACCCCACGGATACATCGTCAGGCTCACTTCTTCCTCTACGAAAAATCCCTTGAAAATTGCACATATTCTTCAGGCTCAGGATGGAATTGTTATCGCTGAGCCTGACTTAAGTTTTAAAGTTTCGTATAAGTTCATTCCCACGGATACATTGTATCCCGAGTAATGGCATCTGAATAATCCGGGCAATGGAACGGGCCTGCTGGCTGGTGCCGATGTGAAAGCTGAAGCTGCCTGGGACCATACTTTGGGTTCAAGGGATGTTATTATTTGTGTCATGGACGACGGATTTGATTTGTTGCATCCCGATTTCGATGTACCGGGGAAAATTATTGCTCCCATTGATTTTGGAGAAAATGATGTAGCTCCGGATCCGGTATCAGAATACGATAATCATGGCACTGCCTGTGCCGGAGTGGCACTTGCAGAGCAAAACGGCACAGGTGTTGTTGGTCTTGCTCCGGGTTGTTCTTTTATGCCGGCACGAACTTCAAGCTGGCTGTCTGACAATTCTATTGAAGATCTTTTTCAATATGCATTGGATCATCATGCCGATGTAATTAGTTGCAGTTGGGGATCTTCAGGGGCCTATTTTCCATTATCGGCAAGAATGAACGGGATCATTCATAAAGCGGCAACCCAGGGTCGCAGTAATGGGAAGGGTTGTGTCATTCTCTTTGCTGCCGGAAACGAGAATGCTCCTCTTAATGACAAAAAAAATAATGTGGATTATCATCAGGGATTTGCCCTGCATCCGGATGTGATTGCTGTTGCTGCTTCGAATAGCCTGGATGAAAGATCAGACTACAGCAATTATGGTCCTGAAATAAGCATTTGCGCACCCTCGAATGGCAGTCCGGGGAGAGGAATTGTAACAACAGACAGAAGGGGTGTAAACGGGTATGATTCGGGGGATTACACCTTCGATTTCGGTGGAACTTCAAGCGCTACTCCTCTGTGCGCAGGTCTTGCCGGCCTGATTTTATCTGTTGATCCTGATCTTTCTTCTTCCGAAGTCCGCAATATCATTATGAATACAGCCGATAAAATCGATACTGCCAACGGTCAATACAACGAAGACGGGCATTCTGCAAAATATGGTCATGGCCGAATCAATGCACAGGCTGCTGTAGATATGGCCCGAGGTTCAGCTCAGTCAGCGCAGTCCAGGAAAACACTTTTTATGGAACATCGTGTAAAATTACCAATCCCTGATATGGGCGAGATAAGCAATTCAATTTCATTTCCGCTTCAGGAAAAGGCTGTTGAAATTGAAGTTAGCATTGAAGTAAAACACACCTTCAGGGGAGATTTATCCGTCTATCTTCAACCACCGGGACAAGAAGAAATAACACTTATGAATCGAACAGGGGGAAGCACAAAAGATTTTATCAGGACTTTCCGGTCATCCGATGAACCCGGTTTGTTTCAGGGCCTCATAAATAGCTCTGCTCAGGGCGACTGGAAATTACGAATTACTGATAATGCACGTCAGGATGACGGTATCCTGAACAAATGGGGTATTGCCATCACCTACTAAACAGAACCTGAATTCATTAAATTTTAAATCCATTGATAAACCATGTTTAATTTAACGGTGAAGCATATTACACGGATGGCTGAGATGAATCTGTTCCAGGTACCCGATGAAAAAATGTTTTTTTTCGGATTAAGAGGATGCCTGCCTGTATCTATGGGATCGTTGGACCGATGACAGCTTCTGCACTGGAAATACAGTGGGAAAAGATTTAAATCTCCGGAATAATTAAAACATAGAATTCTCAATTATTAATCTAAATCAAACTAAAATGGCACGTCAGGTAGTATCAAAAAACGATCTAACAAGAATGCAAACAAAGGCTGGAGGACCGGGAAAAGATTCTTCAGGCCCAGCCATTTCCAGGGCTGATAATTTTACAGACAGATTGCTTAAGTATATTCCTGCTGAGATTGTTGCAGTATATATCTTTGTTCAGGGTTTAATTTTAGGAGCACAAACGCCTTCGGATGGTTATAAAACTTTATTTTGGATCGTATTCATCGTATTTGCCATACTGACTCCGTTTTATTTATGGAGGCTGTTAAAAGTGAAAAAAGCAACTCAGCTTATTATTTCTCTCATTGCTTTTATTGTATGGGTATTTGCCTTAGGCGGTCCCTTTGCAACGCTTGATTGGTATAAACCGATCTATGGAGAAATACTCCTACCGATTTTTACCATTGTCATTGCCATTGTTGTTGCGGAAGACTAAATTACTTCAAGCAAAAAAATATAATACCGGAAGATGTTTAATCAAAGATTTTCCGGTTTTTCATTCTCATATACCTTCATGAGTCAGTCAGCATGAAATACCGAAGCTTTTTCGGCTGTTTTGCTGATCCCGTATTCGGATTCAAATAGTTCTTTTCCCCACCAGGTTAAAGTTTTCCAATCGTCCATTTCCACAAGGTTGAGCCAGGTGTTCAATTCATCATTTCCTGTCCACGACCAGGGAATATACCCAATACCAAGCTCATGGCATTTTCGAAGTATCATCGTATGATCGACAACACATTTCAGGTTGTTTTCTCCCTTGTTGTAATTGTACCCGAATTCACCAATGATCAAAGCTATTTTTTCATCTTTCACCTTTTGTAATTCGGTTTCAATTTTCTTCGGGTCGTTCCAGGAATAGTACATATGAACAGAAAAAAGGTTTATTTATATTTTTAACAATTCGAACACAAAAATACCCTGGCTAAGGATAACTTTGTATGGAAGGACCTTTGTTTAAATTTTCATGAAACAGGTAATATCCACCGAAAGAGTACCCATTAAACTCTGGCTTGACAGGGTGGAGGAAGGGGCATTACAACAGGCAAGAAATATAGCCAACCTGCCATTTTCTTTTCGGCATGTTGCCCTGATGCCTGATGCACATGAAGGTTATGGCATGCCATAAGACACCAACGCGATCTGGATAAAGCTCCCGGAGCCTACAAAAACATTGATGAGGTAATGAAAAACCAGGAAGACCTTGTGGAAATCCTGGTTGAACTGTCACCTTTGGCAGTAATAAAAGGGTAAAACAGTATATATTATCTACATTTAGAATGAAACGCCATTCGGATTAATTCCACATTCGTATTCACCCAAAAGAGTCCCATCGCTTGTATATCTTTTAAGTATTCCGGCCGAGTTATAGGAGGGATCCGCCAGAGTTATGTAAAGTGTATTGGTGTTTGGGGCTATGTTAAATCCATAAGCATGATCGTCGATAATACGCATGGAAGTTGCTGATTCGGGTAAAATAGTCAAACGGCAAATTCCTTCAAATGCATAACCACCACCAAAATACAATATGCCATCACTATCTATTTCAAGATGCTCAGGATGTTGGGTATCATAAAGAGAAATTTCAAGAACTACCTCATCGGTTTGTGTATCTATTTTATAGAGTTTTGAGCCAGTTTCTTCTATGATGGGATAGGCCGGATCTTCTGTATCGAGAATGATTTTTCCAAAACAAAGCACCCAAATATTCCCCTCTTGATCTGCAACAAGATCATACGGGGCGTATTTTACTTCAATATTTTTAATTACTTCATGCGTAGTAATATTGGCAACGGTTATCACAGAATCAACACCAAAACCTCCTGGATTGGCAACATAGAGTTTGTTGTTTTGAATCAGCATTTTTTCAGGTCCTGATCCTGTAGCAATGGATCCTGTGATAGCGTTTGTATTCAGATCAACTGTTTTTACCGAATTGTCGCCCCAGCAACTAATGTAGCCTGTATTTCCACTGATAACCAAATACCTTGGCAGGCTGACATCACTGATCACACTTTTCTCTTCGAATGTATTTTTGTTGACTATTTCCACCTTATTGGAATTATTCACCACAAGGTATGCGTCATTGTTATGTACTGTTATGGATTGAAGCACATCGCCAACAGATCGATCGTTGACATCATGAAAGATATTGTTATACACACTATCGGTTGGATAACTGTAAAAACTTACCGATGCATTTCCCGAGTTAAAACCGCCTTCACATGAAATGAAGGCTCCGTTTGAATAAATTGTTTCGGTTTCGTTTGAGTCTTTGGTGCAGGATGATAACATAATGGCAATGAAAAGAACAATAAAAAAGCAGGGATTTAATTTTTTTTGTGACATTGTTGTTTTGGATTATTGGTTAAACAAAAATTTAATTCCGATAATATATTGACGTAGCGGTGTGGCATAGGATTTTTTCATCTGGTATTCGGTATTCCAGAGGTTATTGATTTTTAAAAAAACCACGAGTCGCATTTTATCTGCTACGGGGAATGATATCTGTTGTGTTAAATTTCCAAGGGTGTAAGCATCGAGAAGGCCGCCGTTATCATCAATGCTTCGTTGACCGACAAAACGGTGAGTATATTCGGCAAGATAAATTTTGTAAACAAAAACAGCACCGACATACCCTTGGTGTTTCGGGATATACCATAACTGGCTATCTGACTCTTTTGTTGTTGCACTGGTATATCCGTAACGGCTTTTCAAGGAAATCCGGACTTCATGGAAGTTAGCATGTGCAGATGCATTCAGTTCAATTCCTTTGGAAATCCCTTCCTGAACATTAATGGGTGTCCAGACATCATTGCTGTCAGGAAACCACCGGATCCAGTTTGAAATATTACTTTGGAAAAATGCTGCCCCGGAATGGAACTGCATTCTGTCTCTTGACAGGGAATAATGTAATCCTGCTTCACCCGACCAGCCCGTTTCAGGCAACAGATCAGGATTTCCTGCTGCATAACCGTCAAATTCCCAGTACAAATTGTTGAATGTTGGCAAGGAATAGTTTTTAGAAACCTGACTTTTAAGATGCAAACCGGGAAAAATTTTCAAATCCAATCCGGTAGAGAATACCAAAGGAATAAAACGACCAACATATTCCTTACGCATGTTTGCAACAGCAGTTAGTTTATTATTTTCATACAATAAAGACAATACCGGACTGACAATATTACGGGTTTTCCATTCATTGTAATAACCGGTTAATGCACGTTCATTTTTATATTCCAGGATGAATCCAAGCTGGAAATGTTTGT
>CAYQDZ010000192.1:0-5867 GCA_964416375.1 uncultured Bacteroidales bacterium | reverse complement strand
CCTGGAAATTACCAATAAACGGGTAACTCATGATGAATTTCAGGCAAGAGAAAGAAAAGAAAAAGAGGATAATGAATGGATCATCGTTGCTTTTGAATATAAAGAAAAGCCCGGGAAGGATTCAAAAAAGGAAAAAAAGGATACTAAGCAGAAGAAATAATATTTCTGTTTAATTCAGTTCCATACTAATAATTTTGAATACTCTCTTTACATTGTCACCCTGAGCGGAGTCGAAGGGTGCTTCGAAGGAAATGCTTCGACTCCGCTCAGCATGACCGTATGGTTTGGAGGGTTGAAGGGTGCTTCGACTCCGCTCAGCATGACTGTAAGGTTTGGAAGGTTGAAGAGTGCTTCGACTACGCTCAGCATGACTGTAAGGTAAGGAAGTGGAAAGATGGCGCAATTTAATCGCCTAATTTCTTGCTATTTAGAAATCCATTTTCTTATTTCGAATGATAACTCAAACTGGTTACTAATAAACTTAAAAAATGAAAAATCATCTGATTACTATTTCCATACTGTTTTTCGTTGTGCTAATGTTTGGCTGTAATAATCGAAACAGGCAATCTGCAAGAGACAAGGAAAGCGATAAAGAACAAACTGTGGAAATTACTTCCTTCCCCATAAAACGAGGCATCAACATCAGTCATTTTCTTTCTCAGACAGAACGTACTGTTGAAGAACGCAGACAATTTTTCCCACAACAGGATTTTGAATTTCTCGCACGCATAGGCTACGATCATGTGCGTCTGCCGGTTGATGAAGTACAGCTCTGGGATGAAACAGGCAATAAGATCGCCGAGGGTTTTCAATTGTTGCACGATGCCATTACGTGGAGCCATATGTATAACCTGCTTGTGGTGGTCGATCTTCATATTATCCGTTCTCATTATTTTAATAACGAAGAAAACGCCCTCTGGACAGAAAGCTCGGCAAGAGACCAGTTCATTGCCATGTGGCTGCAGTTATCGGATGAACTCAAAGGATATTCGACCGGCACAGTAGCTTATGAGCTTCTGAATGAAGCGGTGGCAGATGATCCGGACGACTGGAACCGTCTTCTTGCCAAAACAATTGTTGCCATTCGCAAAAAAGAACCCGCCAGGAAAATCATCGTTGGATCCAACGGCTGGCAAAACCCGGACAATTTTGATCAGCTTGTCATTCCGGAAAACGATAAAAACCTCATTCTCAGCTTTCACTTTTATTCACCCCATACCTTCACTCACCATCAGGCTAACTGGGAAGCTACAGGAGTATACGAAGGGCCTGTAAAGTATCCCGGCCGCCCAATAGAGCCCGGACACATGAGAGGGCTTGATCAGTCGGTAATCGATGAACTTATGCAATATGACAGGGTTTATACACGGGATACCCTTCTGCAAATGATCCAAAAACCCATTGTCTATGCAAGGAAATACGAACTACCATTGTATTGTGGTGAATTTGGTACCCTGCATTCTGTTCCCCATGAAGACCGCCTGCAATGGTATGCTGATGTGCGATACATTTTTGAGACCAATAACATTGCCTGGGCCAACTGGGATTTCAAGGGAGGGTTTGCCATCTTTGATTTCGAAACCGGCAAACCGGATAAAGAACTGATTGATGTTTTGCTTGGTCCATTATCTATTGAGTAAAAAACCAACCACGAAGGCAAACCAAGTTAAAAACGCAATTATTTTATCTTAAGCTTCATATTTTCAATTCATTATTTGTATGTTTAATGTGAAAATTCTCACAGTTATGGATATAGGAAATCTCACAAGGCTAAAGTATAATTTCAGGAAATTGTTTTTCTTAATAGTTATACTTTTTCTTACTTCATGTGGGGGCAAATACCCCGAAGGCATTCAGCAGGCCATGAAACAAATGAGCAAGAAAAATCAACGTAAATTCGAACGTGTTTTTGAGCATTACAAATCTCCTAAAGACAGCCTGAAACTAAAATCGGCCTATTTTCTGGTTGAGAACATGACCGATTTCGGATTTTATGAAGGAGAGCAAATAGACAAATACAATGTCTTGTTTGACGTACTCGCTGATAAACCTTCCGATTACCGTGAAAACCTTCCCTGGTATGCCAACGAGATCGGCTATATTTTCGATTCTCTGCAGCAGGTACTTGGCCCAATGGATCCGAATACCTTCCGGTTCAAGAAAGACGAAGATGCAATGACTACCCAGGGAATGATCAATACGATCGAACAGGCATTTGACGCATGGAACAATCCCTGGAGCAAGGATGTATCCTTCCATGATTTTTGTGAGTACGTTCTGCCTTATAAAAATTTTACTGAACCAATAGAAGATTGGCGGGCTATGTTTCTGAAAAAATTCAACTGGATATTCGATTCGGTTACTCCGGATATGAGCAGAATGGAGGTAGCCAATATGCTTAACCGGAATTCAGAACTGAAGTATTCCAGAGGCTTCGACCGTTATGTGGTTTCCATTGCGCCAAGCAAGATATTGAAAGCCATGTACGGCAATTGTGCCGACAATTCGAATTACAAGGCAATGATCATGAGGGCTTTTGGTATTCCTGCCAGTGTTGATTATATGCCTCAATACGGCAACGATCATAACATACATTACTGGAATGCCGTTATGGACAGGAACGGAAACTTTGTGAGTTTTGAAGAGGCACTGAACGATATCAATGCTTTTGTAGCCTATAAATACCGCATTGCCAAAGTATTTCGCCGTACGTTTTCCAAAAATCCTGAAATGGAAAAACTCATTGAAGAAACCGGGGGTAATTTGCCACCCGTATTTAAAAATCCAAGGATCATTGATGTTACTTCGGAATATGTTGCCGTAACGGATGTGAAAGTAAAACTGGAGAATGTTCCCGGAAACAGCAAATACGTATACCTTGGAATATTTAATGATGCTGGCTGGACTCTGATTGACTATGCAAAGATCAAAGCTAATGATGAAGCTGAATTCAGGGATCTCGGCCGTACCATCATGTACCTTCCCTTATGCATAAACAACAACAGGCTTATTCCTGTAGCATTACCCTTCAAAATTTCTGAAAAAGGTTATATTCAATATGTTGAACCGGAGGGACAAACCGAAAAGGTAGTCCTTACCCGCAAATACCATATGCATCGCAGAAAGATGAACTGGCTTAATTGCCTTGCTGGCGGGAAATTTCAGGGAGCAAACCGAAGTGACTTTTCCGATGCCCGAACCCTGGGAAAAATTATTAATACACCAAGTGAGCATGGAGGTGAAGTTAGAACAGGCACAGGGAATGCATTTCGTTATTTCAGGTTTGTATTTTCACCCGATGAGCTTAATTTATTATACGACGGAGACGGAGCCAGCATCGCCGAGATAGAATGTTACAATTCCTCTGGCATGAAACTTTCAGGACAAGCTATTGGCAGCGAAGGAAGGAAATACAATCCTTACACTCCCGGCTTTTGTTTTGATGGAGATCCTCTGACTTTCTTTGAAGATGCACGGTATGGACAGGAGAACAAATATGTTGGTCTGGCATTCGAGAGACCGGTTAGCATTAGTAAGATAAAGTATACACCCCGTAACGATTTGAACAGCATTCAGCCCGGAGATACATACGAATTATTGTATTGGAACAATCAGCAATATGTATCACTGGGTAAAAAAACGGCTGCAGACACAGTTGTGGTTTATGATAATGTGCCAAAGGGAGCGATGTTGTGGTTGCGTAATCTGAGTGGTGGAAAAGAAGAAAGGATCTTTACCTGGGAAAATGGCAACCAGGTTTGGTGGTGATGAAGACTTACAATTTGAATTATGGGACCATCTCATTTGCTAAAAACAGCATCAATATAATAACAGACTGAACCTGATGGATTCAAAAAAAATAAACATACCGGTTGTTTTATCGCTTGCATTATTTTTACCCTTATTTATTGCTTCAAACCAATTTACCGATCCGTTTATACTGCCTAAATATTTTTATTTGTATTTTTTTGCTGCTGTTTTTCTCTCTGTTTTTTGCATCTGGAACCTTAGTAGAAAGTATACCACCAAACTTACAATCACCTGGCTGGATATAGCTGTACTGGCATACATATTTTACCAGATTATGCATGCTATTTTTACTCCGGATGTAGCCCTTTCAAATGATAACCTGCTAACATTAATAATATCCGGGATTTTCTATTTTGCTATTAAACCCTGGCTGACCTGCAACGACGCAAATAAGAACACAATACATACTCTGTTTACTGTTCTCATGTTCATGTGCTTTGTACAGGCATCTTATGGTATTTTGCAGTATCTGGAAGTACTTTCGCCATTACAGGAAGAATTTAAATTGGGAGGTGCATACGGAAATCCGGGACCCTATGCTAACTCTTTGGTTCCGTTTATTCCTTTTGCTCTTGCATCGGTAATTTATAAGCGGAACAAAAAGGGAATATTTTATCTTGGTTTGCTTGCTTTGTTTGCATCGGCAATTGTGCTGCCTCTGACAAAATCACGCACGTCTTGGATAGCCACTCTTTTGGCTGTCCTATATTTATTGTACAATTATGTTACCATCAAAGAATTTGTGAATAAATGGATTGCCAGATTATGGATCAGGATTGTTGCATTGATCCTTGCTGGCATTCTCCTGGCAGGGATGGCCATATTTCTTTTTAAGTACAAGGAACAATCCTCATCAGGGAGATTATTTATCTGGAAAGTATCGCTGCAAATGGTGGCTGACAAACCTGTTTTTGGTTTTGGCTTTGACAAATATGCTGTAGCCCATAACGATTATCAGGCTGATTATTTTGCTGCTCATCCTGATGCGAAGGAAGAAGGAGAACTGGCAGATGCAGTCACTTATGCATTCAATGAATACATACAAATTGCAGGAGAAACTGGTTTCATAGGATTACTATTGTTTTTAAGCCTGGTATTTTTTTCCTTTTTTAAAGGCTACAAAACAGAAAAAACTATTGAGTCTGATGATTATTTTTTCATTGCAGCCAAAGGCTCTTTGCTTACCATCCTGGTTTCAGGGATGTTTTCATATCCATTAAGAACTGTTCCCGTAATAGTGATCTTAATGTTTGCATTATCCATTATTTCAGCCAATTTTTCCGTAAAAGTAAAAGAGATAAAATTCACAAAACAGAATCGAAAATTGCTGTCCTTTGCAGGAATTGTTCTGGTAGTTTTATTTGCAGTGAACCAGGCTAAAAAATACAAGGCTTCAAAGGAATGGATTCATGCTTATAAACTGGCAAGGTCACGAGAGTATCAGAAAGCTATG
Source organism: uncultured Bacteroidales bacterium (assembly GCA_964416375.1). Taxonomy (GTDB): domain Bacteria; phylum Bacteroidota; class Bacteroidia; order Bacteroidales; family UBA10428; genus UBA10428. The sequence goes on along the minus strand of CAYQDZ010000192.1, from coordinate 604 downwards.
ACTAAATATGAAGAACTTTACCCAATACTGAATTATAATCATTATTTCCTGTTTAATTATGGAGCTGAATTATCCGTAATGGGAAAATATCAGCAAAGTGTTGAATTACTCAGAGAAGCGGAACCCAGGCTGAATGATGTTGACCTGTATATTTATTTAGGCAACAGTTATGTGGGTCTGGGAGATCTCGAAAACGCTGCATTCTGTTTCAAAAAGGCATCACTCATTGTGCCCGTTAAGTTTTATCCCAGGTACAGGTTAGTGAAAATATATCTTGCATTGAATGAGCAGGAACAAGCCCTTGAATTAGCCAGGGATATATTGGGTATGAAGGTGAAAATACCCTCGGACATCATAACCAACATCAGAAATGAGATGCAGGAGCTGGTGAATAGTTATCAAAGCCTGAATACCCCTTAGTTCTTCGATACCCATCACGTATGTATTCAGCCAACATGTCTATTAAAAAGAGCAATTTGCAGAATCACTTTTACTATGTCACCCTGAGCGGAGTCGAAGGGTGTTCGAAGGAAAAAAGTGCTTCGACTCCGCTCAGCATGACTGTATGGTTTGGAAGGTTAAAAACTGCTCAATAATACAATAT
>CAYQDZ010000191.1:0-5907 GCA_964416375.1 uncultured Bacteroidales bacterium | reverse complement strand
TAAAAGAGTTTTTATCCCAGTCAATTGATTGGAATGATTTATCAGCTGGCAGATGGAATAAAAATTGCACATCGCCTGTTACAAAGCCTGAAATATTCAAGTTTTCCGGCAGTTTCACGAAAGATGAAAGCTTTTCTAACTCAAGATCGGTAATGATTTGACCTTTGAGGACCGGAGATGAAAAGTCTTTTATGCTTCCGGTAAAAGAAAAGTAACTTTTTCCTGATCGGGCAATTAGCGTATCTATGATGAATTCGCTACTTTTCGAATTCCGGTGTATGCTATTATGAAATTGGCCAATTGATATGACATCGGTTATTTTAAGATTACGATCTTTGTATTTGATTACTCCTTTTTCAATTTCATAGCCTAGTGTGATGGTAGGTGATGACTTACCGGAATATCCTGAAAAAGATGACTTCATGTTAATGAATCCACTCTCAAAACGGGCATGATATTTATCGAAATAGGTGTTTATAACCGGGAGATCCAATCGTGAAAGCGGAGTTGAATGGCATGAAAGGTCGAACGAATAATATCTATTCTGAACATTGTACTTACCAGAACCTGAAATTTTTATGCCTGAATACAGAATGATTCCGTTTTGAATAGAATACATATTTTTTTCTTTGCCCAAATCGAACTGCAATGTAATGGATTGATCGGCAAATATTCTTTCATTTTTACTTTTCAGGCTGGCATTTGAAAATTCAGTTTTTGCTTTGATTTGAAAATTTTCATTGCGAAAGTTACCTGATAATTCTCCCTGATTAATCATACAAAAGAAATAGGCTTTGGTTTTCGAATCGGAATAGCTGACCAGTACTTTTTCCAGACTGATCTTCTTCAGATTTACTGAGAATGATTCTGAAATGCTATCTCTGCGAATTGATTTAAAGATCTTATAGTTCATTTCCCCCGACTTGTACCGGATCAGGTTTACGCTTGCATTGTTCAGTTCTATTTTTTTCAGCTCATACCCTTTTTGAAATAGACTTTTCATATTAAAAACAAACCGGACCTCATTTGCGAACAATAATGTATCATTAGCTGAAAACGACTCTTCGTGACCAGTTGGATCTGAAACGGATTTGATAAAAATGTTGTTTAAACTGACACTAATACTTGGGAAATTCTTAAGCAGGTTAAAATGAATATCATCTTTTTGAATATGAATCTCAGTAGCTAAACGTTCATCGAAATAAGGTCTCAGGATATCTAAAATATGTTCCTGAAAATTTTTGCTATGGAAATAAAAAACAGAAAGAAGTATCAGCCATAGTGCAGACAAGAAAAAAACGATTCGGATCAACAATTTCCTTTTCACGCGACTCTTAATAATGTTACATATACTGAAAAGCAAAAATCGGACAAATTATTGCATTAAGTACTGAAAATCTTCACCGGGTTGCATTTCAACAGGATTCTGTCCATATCTGAATATCCTGCACTTTTTTTCACCCAAAAGGCTAATATTCTCATCTTCTATTTTAAACAGGGTACCTTCACGCAAACCTGCGACATACTGGTTTTTGTTAACCAGAAGAAATTCTTCAATTCGCATCTCACGGGTTTCCCCTGCATGTTCTTTGGCTATTAAATCAGTATAATGAGGATTGATCTGGAAAGGAATCAGATGGAGAGCATTGAAATTTTCAGGTTCAACAATAGGCATATCATTGGTGGTTTTAATGGTAGGGCATGCAAGGTTTGATCCTGCACTCCAGCCTACATAGGGTATGCCATTTTTCACCCGTTCTCTGATGGGATCAATCAAATTCAGTTTTTGCATTTCTTTCAATAGGCAGAAAGTATTTCCTCCTCCTATCACGATAAAACCGGCTTCATTAATCATTTGTAACTTCTCCTCATAAGCATGAAGGGGTTGTATTTTTAAGTTTAATTTTTCAAATTTTGAATTGACAAGAGAAAAGTATTTATCAAAGCCAATGGATATACCTGCAAAGGGTATAAATACTCCTTTTTCTGAATTGGATGGCAGGAATGATTTGATATAAGGGAGAGTATAACTCATATACTCTTCTCCTGCATTTGTTGAATTACTAAAAAGCAATAGACGCATTACATATCAGAGTTTATTATTCTCTTTTAGGATGGATTGATCTTTTTTAAGGGTTTCCTCGGTTTTCTTTGAGGCCTTTGTTGTATTAAAAGGCAGAAACTGCTGAATTTTAGCAAATAAATTTTCCGGATTCAAAGGCTTTGTAATGTAATCATCGCATCCGGCAATGATACTTTTTTCTTTATCACCCTCCATGGCGAAGGAAGTTTGTGCAATAACCGGTAATTTGGGCCTGATTGCCTTTATTTCTTTTGTAGCGTCATATCCATTTTTGTAAGGCATTTGAATATCCATCAAAACAATATCGATGTCTTCAGAAAATTTTACAGCTTCTACCACTTCTTTACCGTTTACTGCGCGAACAAGGCGCACTTTGGTTTTTTGCAGCAATTCCTTTAAATAGGCGTAGCTGTTATCATCATCTTCAGCAATAAGAAAAGTATGATGATTCCAATTGTATTTCTGATCTTTTGAGTTTTCCTGGCCAGAGGATGTACTATTACTTTTTTCAAGAATACACTCATAAGGTAGTTGAAACCAGAAACGGGTTCCTTCCTGCGGGATTGAACTTACCCACATCTGACCTCCCAGTAGCTCAACAAGGTTTTTTGAAATAGAAAGTCCCAATCCTGTCCCTTTAACATTTTTATCTTCTTGAATATCAGCCCTTTTAAAACGATTAAAGACAACATGAAGTTGCTCCTTGGTAAGGCCCACTCCGGTATCTTCGACTGATAATTCCAGAAACCTGTCATTCTTTAATTTTAAAGTGATGGATACATATCCTTCATGGGTAAATTTAATCGCATTGCTTATCAAATTTGAGAGTATTTGTTTCAGCCTGAATGGATCGGTGTTACAAACAATTTCTTTTTCAGGAAGGGAGGTTTGAAGCTTAATTTTTTCTTTACCTATACTTGATTTGTATCCTTCAAAAGTCATACACAATTCATTGATGAGTTTGGCAGGGTAACATTTTGAATGTTTTATTTTTATCTCCCCGGCTTCAATTTTAGCAATATCAATGATATCATCAATTAAATTAAGTAATATTTGTCCGCTGGACTGGATGTATTGAATAAATTCATTTTTCTGATTTTCAGGAATCTCGTTTTGAGATAATAAGTTGGAAAAACCAATGATAGAATTCATTGGTGTACGTATTTCATGCGACATATTTGCAAGAAATGAAGATTTATGCTTATCGGAAGCAACAGCACGAACAGTTTCCTTTTGTAAGGTTTCAATGTACCTGTTCCTGAGAGTGGCATCGATGATTATTCCTCTTCTGCCAATAATTTTATTCTCTTTCTGAATGGTATCGGAATAAACAAGTGCAGGAAATTTTGTACTGTTTTTCCGAATGGCTTCGTAGTCGGAGTTTTCGATTTTATCCAGTCCAATAAGACGGTTGTTCGTATTTGTCTGTAAAATTTCTATAAGATTGAGCCCTTCGGCCAGATCTCCCCTTGTAAAACCAAAGGCATTATACCATGCTTTATTTACATAGACAAGATTTCCCAGTCTGTCTGTCTCGAAAATACTCTGAGGCAATAGATCTGCCAATTCCCGGTATCTGCGTTCATTATCTGTAGCCGTAGCGAGCGCAATATCTCGCTGCTTTTCACGAATTCTCAACTGAGCAACCATATTCCTGAATTCTTTGTAGATCTCTTTAATTTCCGTACTCGATTTTCTCAGGTTTAGCTTTGCATTGTAATTAAAATTATTTGTTGATAATTGAGATATATAATTTGTTAGTTGCACCAGGTGATTTGACAAAAATCTCGAGAGGTACAAACTTAAACCGGCAGCGCATAATATCAGCAGAACTGACAACAAGGCAAAAAGCAGGTTTAATCTTGCCATTTGTGTATGTTCAAATTCTTTTGCTTCGGAAATAGAATTGCTGATTAGTTTTTCAAGGACTTCTCCTTTAGTATACAAGGTGGTTTTTAAACCATCATTGGTTTTTAATCCAAGCTTTTTATCCAACGAAATCAACCTGTTGAAACTCAGGAGGTAATTCGTTAGATAAGAGGTAAATACTGTTTTTTCTTCCGGATGAAAATTGGAACTAATTAGAATGGTGTTTATCAGGTTATTTGTTAAATCATTTACCAGTATGGCATAAACAGAATCGTTTCTGTTTAGATATTCACGTTCATTTTTCCTGATTTCAAAAATTGCATTTCTTATTTTTGGATTTTTCTCAATCTGATAAATATAGCTTATCATCTCTCCTTCCAATCCAAAATCCCTGTAACCTCTTTTGTAAATGTTGTATACTATACTATCAAGAAGTCTACAATAGTGTGAATACGTATCATCCATTTCAATAAATACATCTTTTTTTACGAGAGAAAAGACATAATTTTTATTCTTATGGTTTGCAATGAGATGAAACAAGGAATCGCTTAAACGATTATGAATTGTTAGATAAGGACTTTCACCCGTGATGAAAAAATCTGTATTATTCGTCTCATAAGCGAGAAATTCGCTTGTATACCTGAGGTCTCTGATGTAGTTGATATGCAATTCATTTAACTCATCCACAACATGGCGGATAGCAATTTCTTCTTTCTTATGAAAATAATTCAAGGGAAAAACAATACTTGCTATTGCAAAAGCAATAAGCAAAAACCAAGCTAAGAGTCTATTTTTTAACGACTTTAACATTCTTCTACCAGAAGCAGGATAAAACCTCAAAGTAAACATTATCTTTGAGAATAATTTTTAATAACTACCAAAAGTTTTACACAAATCAAAAGCGAAAATTCACACTTGTTGAAAAAGAAATTTTTAGTTTCCCTTTATTCGAATCGCCTAAAATATTTTTGATTTTTTTTAATTTTTTCAAATGTAATGGAAAAGTCGCGGGCATTGAATTTCAATAAATTTCCGCTTAGTTTTGAAGGAATTTCCAGGATAACTTTTATTGTCTCATTTGCAACTATGGAACCAATGATGCCCATTAATGATACCATATTAATAAATTCAGTAGAATTTTTTATGTTCGCGTGAGCAGGTTTTTCAGGAAAAAGACAACGCAATGAAGGGCCATCCATATAATTAAAGACCGAAACCATACCGATGGGGTCTTTTACCATTCCAAAGATCATGGGTTTGCCTAATGAAATAGCCGTATCATTAATCAGATATCGGGAGGCAAAATTATCAGTGGCATCAATTAAAATATCATAGCTTTTACAAATGGATTTGATATTGGATTCTGACAAACAAACATTATGAAGTTCGTAATGAACAAAGTGATTAATTTTAAGAAGTTTCTGTTTGGAGACAATGGCTTTTTGTTTTCCCAGATCACTGTTTCCATAAAGATATTGTCGGCTAAGTTCTTTTTCTTCTACTGGAAAATTATCACTAATTCCTAATTTACCAACACCTGCAGAAGCAAGGTTTTGCAAAATAGTAGTTCCTTTTCCACCCGCTCCGACAACCAATACCTTCGATTGTTTTATCTTTTCCTGTCCTTTAAGGCCAATAGCCGGGATTTCCATTTGTTTAGCATAACGTCGAATTTCTTTCTCAGAGAGTATCTCTGAGTCTAAGTTTGAGCTATTCTGATTCATATGGAGAGAATTGTTAGTTAGTATGTATGACACATAGTTAACTTCATGAACAAATATAAAAAAAACCTTTTTTACGACTCTAACCTGTGTCATATTGATTTATTCATGCTCCCATGTTGATAAATTGTTAATAGCCTGTTCATAAGTTCTTATTTGAATACAATCTCTTAATCTATTGCTAATAAGTAGCACTATGAGCGGTCTGCAAGACCTAGCGATGAGTGCATGTTG
>CAYQDZ010000190.1:0-6049 GCA_964416375.1 uncultured Bacteroidales bacterium | reverse complement strand
TTGAATTGAATACCTTTGTTCAGGATGAAAACACAAACGAAAATTACCTTTTTGGGCACCGGCACCTCTCAGGGTGTACCCATTATAGGCTGCGACTGCCCTGTATGTAAGTCGACTGATCCGAAAGACAAAAGGCTGAGGACCTCTATGCTGGTTGAAACCGAAGGAAAGACTTTTATTATCGATACCGGACCCGATTTCAGGCAACAAATGCTGAGCAATGAGGTGGATGATATTACTGCGGTGCTTTTTACTCATGAACACAAAGATCATGTGGCCGGACTGGATGATATCCGGCCATTTAATTTTAAGCACAACAGGAACATTGAAGTATATGCCGAAAAGCGTGTTCAGAAATCCCTGAAAAGAGAATTTGCCTATATTTTTGCAGAAAATAAGTATCCGGGAATTCCCCGGATTACTATGTGCCTGATAGAAAATAAGGAGTTTTCTATTGATGGCGTAAAAATAATCCCTGTTAGAGCCTATCACCACAAATTGCCGGTGTTCGGTTTCCGCATTCACGATTTTGCCTACCTGACCGATGTGAAAACAGTTCCTGACGAAGAGAAGGAAAAGCTCAAAGGACTGGATGTGCTGGTTGTTACCTGCCTGAGGAAAGAAGAGCATATTTCTCATATGAATCTGGAGGAAGCCCTGGCATTTATTCAGGAAATAAAACCCAACCGGGCCTACCTCACTCATCTCAGTCACCGCTTTGGACTGCATGCACAAGAAGAAAAATATTTACCCAAAGGAGTGAAAATAGGGTATGACGGGTTGAGTCTTACTGTTTAGATATACATAGCCGATGGCAGTTCATTCATGCCTCATCGTGAGCAGAAATCCGCTTTTTCACCACCTAACGTCCTTCCTGTTTTTTTGCTGCAATGTTCAATCTCTCCGCTTCCCGGAATAATTCAGCTGCCTTTTTTTGATTTCCAAGGTTCTGGTATGTAATGCCCAGGTTGATATAATTTGCAGGATCGGCAGCATCTATTTTTAAAACCTTTTCAAAATAAGGCAGCGATTTTGTGTAATTGCCGGTAAGCGCACAGGCTACACCCATATCGCGGTTGGCCAGTTTGCTGCCTGGCCGGATCCGGACTGCTTCGGACAGATAGATCTGAGCACTGTCAAATTGGTTTAGCATTTTTCCATAGGTACTGCCCAATTGGTAATTGGCTTCAAAGTCATCAGACTTGTATCGAAGCAACAAATGATAACCTGTTTTGCGCGGCTCAGGATTTTTCTCCGATACCAGCATGGTGTTCAAATTGCTATAGGCAAGATCGTATTTCGGGGCCAGAACAAATATCCTTTCGTAACAGGCACATAGCATTTCGTAGTTTTTGTTGTAGTGATAATAGGCATTTCCAAGCAACAGCAAGGCATCTACATAATCCGGATAAATTTTAAGGGCAGTATGCAGGTGTTCAATGGACCGGACTAAATAGTCCTGCTTTTTGGTTTCGTTCTTTTCCACCTGACCTTTTTCCAGTAGTGCCCCGCCGGCAGTACAATTGCCCTTTGCACTGCCCGACGAGATCTCTACATCGTGGGTGAAGAGGGTGAAATTGTTTTTCCAGTCGCAGTTACGAACAACGGTTTTTGCTGAGAACAACAATAGGATTGCCAGGAAAGCCAGTTTCGTAAGTGCTTTTACAGAAGATTTTTTCGCTTTGTTTTCCATGAAAGAATACACCAGGCATCCTGCAACCATGGCAAATCCTATAGAAGGAAGGAAAAGAAAACGTTCGTTCATGAAAGTACCGATATTGACCAGGAGGTTGGATACCGGCAGCAGGGTGATCAGAAAAAATGCAATACCAAATGTGATACTCTTTTTTTTTCTGAAATAATAAAAAGGCAATACCAACAAGATAAGATACAATACAAGTGAGATGATGACAAGAGGGTTTGACCAGGTCTGCAAAGCAATGTGGTAAGGATAGTAGTCGTAGGTTAAGGGATGAGGGAATACCAGGAGCTTCAGGTACAGGAGCAGGGTATACAAAATGGTTGGAATTTTCTGATTTTCCTGCGCATTCAAAAAGGGATTGTTCAGAAGTTCATTGACCCTGCCTGTTGAAAAACCACCCACCACCTTCCAGCGGATGATGAGGTACAGGCAGGAAACCATGCCCAGGACCAGAAATCCTGCTGCATAGCGTGATTTCAGTTTGGCATGGTATTTTAATACGATGAGCAATGCAGGCACAAACAAAAAAGCAAGGGCATTTTCTTTGGATAAAAGTCCAGCGAACAAAAGGATTCCCGACAGCAAAACATGCTGTGTTTTACCAAACCGGATATACTTTAACAGCAAATGCAGGGATAACAATCCAAACAAGACGGCCAGCAATTCATCACGACCTTTGATGTTGGCAACAACTTCTGTATGAACCGGGTGGGCTGCAAAGATAAGTGTACTGATAAAAGCGACAGGAATGGCAATATCTTCTTTGGCAAGGTATACGAATACTTGATGGAGTGTATGGAATAGTATTAAGCATAATAAACTATAAATCAGAGCATTGATTAAGTGCGAAATGGCAGGATTGTTGTTCCAAACCGATTTTTCCATCGCAAAGGTAGCCACAGAAAAGGGCCTGTATCTTCCTCCCTGTACAAGGTCTTTCTTTTTTTTAAAGAAACCCGTAAAAGAATCGTTTGAAAAAATATCTTTTAGCCCCCGAATACCTTCCTGTACATAAATATTTTCGGTGATGACAATGGAATCATCCAATGCATAATCATTACGGAGGGTATTGATATAAAGTAAAAGGGGAATTGCAAAAACAAGTATTTTAAGGAGCTTTGTTTGATGAATGATTTGCTTGAACATAAAAAGGATGCTTGGTAATACGTTTTCTAATTTACGAATTTCACTCCATACTACTTTCTATGTATAGGTTTTTACTATACAAAGTATCGGAATATTGAATGAAACAGTCTTTGCCATGATAGAATATGAACTGCAGAAATAATTTATTGCTTGTTTTTCTCTTTATAGAAAAGTTATTATCCATGCCCACTGCTTAGCCTATCTGCTCAAATGGTTAATAAACTTATGGTATGGAGTATTCAATTCTATTAAAAAAACATTTTTTTTTGCTAAATTGATCTCAATATTGCTGGAAGCGTGAATGGGGTATTTCCATCATGGCAAATCTTAGGAAAGCAAGATGTTAAAGAATTATTCTTATGAACAGTGAAAAAAAGCATTATTTCAGGATGCTAAATCCAAAAAATTATAAGCTGGGAACCAGGATCCATATGATGATTTTTTCTACGGCACTGGTTATTCTTATAGCTGTAACGCTGATCGCTTATTGTATTCACAGAATGACAATGGTTGAGAGTACTGTCAAATATCTTGAAGAGTTAACCTACCTGAAAAGTTCACAGCTTGAATCCAAAATGAATTCCCTGACAGAGACCCTGGTGAGTTTTTCCACTGAATCCCGGTTGATTGAGTCAGCCACCGAATTGAAAAATGCTTTTCCCTTACTGGAAGAGGAAAAATCTGACATTCTCTGGTCCGATAGCATGTCTGTCATACACAATACAATGAAAGCCTATTATTCGGATGTATTATCAGAATTGGCACCACTTACAAAAGAAAAATTATTACAATACCTGCCCGGGGATAACAGAGCCATATTGTATCAGTACCTGTACCATTATCTGAATTCAAAACCACTGGGAGAAAAAGATAAGTATGTTTCTTCCGGTGATTATGATGTTTATTCACGAACACATGAAAATTATCATCCTTATCTGCTGAACCTAAGAGATATGATGAAAGCAAGTGACCTTTTTCTCGTATCGCCTGCCTCGGGTGATGTTGTGTATTCTTCAAACAAAAGCATTGATTTCGCCACAAACCTTTACGAGGGGGCATTGAAGCGCAGCGCACTTTCCGAGGCATTCCGTGTGGCTGTATCATCCAACAACAAAAATGTATATTACACTGATTTCACACATTATGCGGGTGCTTTTGATAAGCCTGTTTTTTTTCTCTCAACGCCTGTTTTTCTTTATGGCGAACTTACTGCTGTGCTGATAGTGCAGTTTGAATCAAAAGTATTTGATGATGTTTTATACGATGAATACATGCTTTCTACAACAGGTTCTCTTGAATATACCGTGATAGGTAAAGATATGTTTTTAAGAAACAATCCGCGCGGATTTTTATGTAACAAACAAGAGTATTTATCGGACATGAAACGCAGGACAGGAAGAAAGGAATTCAATACCCTTCGGATTTGTGAACAACTGGGTGATATGAGCATGCATGCAAAGTATCCTTCGGAAGCGAAAATCAAGCTCCTGGAGGAACATACATCACATTTGAAAGATTATAAAGGAGATAAGGTACTGGCATATTCCAAAAAACTGGATATTGTCGGAGCCGATCTTTACCTGGTAACAAAAATACATCGAAGCGAAGCATTCAACAGCTTTATAAACAAGGCATACCTGTATATTCTCATCCTCCTCCTCATGATGGCCATACTGTTTGTATTGGGAAGAATTTTTGGCAGGACAATTTCGGCACGCATAAAAGAATTGTATAATGTATTGGTGCTATTGTATAACGGGCAGAAGTCAAAAGAACTGGATCCGGGAATTCATGATGAATTGGGTGACACCATTGAGGCATGCAACAATTTAAGAAAAAGAATAAATGACACATCCACCTTTGCAATCGAGATGAGTGAAGGCAATTACAATTATGAATTTCACACGATGAGTGACAAGGATGATCTGGGAAATTCTTTGAACATTTTGAAGAAAAAGATGATTCAATCGCGCGATGAACACGATGAACGTGCTCAGGAAGATGATGTGAGAAACTGGATCAATACAGGAGTGGCGAATTTCAATGATTTGTTGCGGCAAAATAATGACAACATCAAAGAGCTATCTTTTAGCATCATAGAAAACCTTATCAAATACCTTGATGCCAACCAGGGTGGAGTCTTTCTTGTGGAAGGGGATAAGGAAAAAAATAAAAAGATCAATCTGGTAGCTGCTTATGCATACGACAGAAAAAAATACAATGAAAAAACCGTGGGAATAGGAGAGGGGCTTCTGGGCAATGTGTATCTGGAAAAAATGCCTGTTTACCTGAAAGAAATTCCGGAAGATTATATTGAGGTTAGCTCGGGGTTAGGAAAGAGTAAACCAAAGTGTTTGTATATTATGCCGCTGAAAATAGACGATGAGGTATTGGGAATGATTGAAGTTGCTTCCTTAAATGAGTTCGAGCCCAAACACATTGAATTTATTACCAAGGTATCGGAAAGTATAGCAGGAACTTTTGTAAGTGTTCGCCTCAATATGCAAACTTCTGTATTGCTGGAAGAATCGAATCGCCGGGCGGAAGAAAATGCACAACAGGAAGAGGAGATGCGACAGAACCTTGAAGAGATGCAGGCAACCCAGGAAGAGTTGGCCCGGCTCAGAGGGGATGATGAAAAGAGAACAAAGGATATGCAACTGATCATTGATAATACACGTAAGATGTTGCGCGATATGCTGGATTCCATACCGGGAGGCTATGTGTTAAAAGATCAGAATGGAGTGGTCCATTTGATCAACAAAGAAGGTGCGGAATTTTATGGTATAGCAGCAGATAAAATTATAGGAAAAACAGATCATGAACTGCTATCGGCAAAGGTTTATGAAAGAGAACATAAACTGGACACAGAGGTAACGAAAAAAGGGGAACAGGAATATACCGAAGAAGTAGAAATTAAGGGAAAACAGCGAAATTATAAGGTAATTAAAAAGTCATTCCGCATTGCAGAGATAAATCAAATGGGGATTTTGACAATCCGGTATCCTGAAAAATAAAACCTCATGCATTGGTATGAGGCTTACTATTTTGTGATCCTTAAGGTTTTATTTTCGAACCAATTTCTTATTGATTTGAAAAAAATATCATTGCTCTATGATCTTGTAATACAGAATAACAATTGTATGATGTAAGTCTTAAAGTGAGAAGGTACGTATAAAGAAAACCTGGGTTTTGTGGGAC
>CAYQDZ010000189.1:0-6072 GCA_964416375.1 uncultured Bacteroidales bacterium | reverse complement strand
GTGTGCCAATCCAAATCGGGTAAGTCTCATGAGGTGTAGGTGGCCGAAGGGTTACTTTTCTATGTGTGAAGATAATGACTATAATCTTTTAATCGGAACATATGGAGGCGGATTTAGTGTATACTATACCAAAGAAGAATATTCTTCCCTTTTCAAATAGTTTTTGCGGGAAGGTTGGCTATGCAACCTACGAACGTGATGGCATTTGGCATAACCAATACAAAATTTAACATTCGAACAATCCTCGAAAGCTGGATATTTTTACAGGATATACCTCTTGTTTCGTTTGGCTCTCAATTTCAAAATATGCAATCGATAGCCGGACGATTAAACAGGAACGTACCTGCTCTGCTCATTGCAAACGATTCATTTCTGGTAACAGGCGACAAGCTGACCCAAACCTTCGACAAGCTGGAGGTAGCAGAATTCAGTGCTAAATCGCTCATATTGGGGTCATCTCTCGGGAATTTTACGTCTTTGAATCAGGAGCAAACAGAAGCATTGCGGATGAAGTTCCTAGAATAAAAGTAGATGATTTTCCAGAAAACAGTTGGATAAAAAATATCTTATCGATTCCGTGGAAAGGAATTTTCCATCCGGACCGAAGAACATGGGAAAATGATTCAGCATGAATCTTATTCATTCGATAAGATGTATTTATGAACTTTCATTTTCCTGTATATTTCCAGCAGAGTACCTAACCTGCATTATTCATGCGTCAAGTTTGGGGCAGATGCCCTAAAATTGGTGTACTTTGTAAAAATGGATGATTTTTTTTTATCTATGTTCTATCATAAAATACTGTATCACAAATAAATAATTAAAATTCATTCATTTTTATGAATAATGCAGGCTAAGTCTTTTCATCTTCCTTTTTTATAAACAATCGAATAAGCTTTATGATAGTCCAAAATGTGCAAATAATTTCCCAGCTTATGTATTGTTCCTGCTTGATTTATAACATATTTTTGATAATCAGAGCTTGAAAAAATACAATCAAAATAATCAACCTGTATCGCACAACCAAATCGTTCAACAAACCATGTTTCTCTACTTGAACATATATCATTTACTGAACCATCTGCTATCCGGAAGATATAATTTTCCTGTCATTGAGCAATAAAGTAGTTCAGATGGTTCAAAAAATGATATTAGATCAACATAAGGATTTTTTTTGTTCAGATCAAAAGAATAATCTTATTAAATATTATTGAAAATCAATTAAACAAGTGCATTACAAATTTACCAACCTCTGGCCGGTTTAGCGATGTTAAGAGTAAATTTGACTAAATTTGTCTTAGTACCCACAATCAGTGGGTCAATGAAAGATGCCCAATAGTGATGGCTATTAATAAAAAGGCTTTCCATAAAGAAATGCTAAATTAGCATACCGTACAAGCAGAAGATTTTTTCTTTTTTAAGAAAATAACTGAAAAGAATTTGTGAATTTAGGCTTCACAATTAGCGACTATAAAAAGGGATAAATTCAAATGAATTCGGAAATATGCAGGAAAAGTCTTGTTATTCTTTTAACCTTAATGTTTACCATTTTAGGTGAAAATCAACCTGGATTCACACAATCGGTTAAAAGAAAAATAATTAAGGCCAATGACTCTTTTGATAGTAATATCTTCTCAAATTCAGGCACAAGAATTACATTTCAATCATTCCCCCATAATTTTGAATACAATGGTGTCAGGTGCATTCTCAAGGATCATAAAGGATATATGTGGTTTGGTACTGTTGATGGATTGATTAAGTTTGATGGAATTAATACTTATGTTTACGAACACAATCCTGTTGATCCGACAAGCTTAAGGCACAATAACATTAATGCTTTAGTAGAAGATTCGATTGGGAGATTATGGATCGGAACCTCCAAAGGCTTAAATTTATACAATAGAGAGAAAGATAATTTTATCAGTATTGGTAATCTGAGTGAGAATATCAATCGCCTGAACACTAATTATATCAGTGCTCTTTGTATTGATAAAAATTCTCTTTTATGGGTCGGAACTTTCGGGGATGGTGTAAATGTTTATCATCCGGATAAGCAGAAAGTCGATCATTATTCATACGATATTGATGATCCCAACAGCATTAGCTCAAACCGGATCACCTGCATAGCTGCAGATAGCAATAATAAGGTTTGGTTAGGTACTCAAAACGGATTAAATCTTTTCTTAAAGGAAAATGATGGATTCAGGCATTTTTATGTTGAGGAAGGGAATTCAACAAGTCTGAGCAATAATAACGTATCTGCCCTTAACTTCGATTTTGATGGAAATTTATGGATAGGAACCAGAGGAGGTGGACTAAATAAACTCCTAAATCAAGACGGGAAATTTAAATTTAAGAGATACGTTGAAGAATCGCAAGCTGGAAGTCTGTCAAACAATTTTGTCCTTTCATTAATCACAGATATCGATGGCAGTCTTTGGATTGGAACTGAAAACGGGGGATTAAACCGACTGATTGAAAATAAGGATTACTTTGAGGTCTACCAGGTAGAAGAAGGTAACAGCTTCAGCATTAGCAGTAATTCTATCTGGTCACTTTATTGTGATACTGAAGGTCGGATCTGGATAGGTACTTCAAATAAAGGTATAAATGTTATTGATGACGAATTCAATAAATTCGAATTGTACCAAAAAAACATAGTTTATACTGTTAGCAGTCTGACCAATAATGATGTAAAAGGTTTTTCGGAAGATAAAGAGGGAAATGTATGGATAGCTATGGATGGAGGAGGAATTTGCAAATTTAATCCGGCAACAAAACAGTTTAGCAATAAAATATTTAATTCTGGTGAGAATAAATACTTGGCAAATAATGCAATACAAGCTATACTTTATGATTCAGATGAGAACCTGTGGGTTGGCACCTGGGCTGGAGGTTTGGATCGACTGGATAAAAATGGTATATGGATTGGAAATTATGAGCTGGAAAGCAAACTAGGAAGCGGAAATAATAATGTTATGACTCTGGTTGAAGATTCAAAAAAGAATATCTGGGTAGGAACTGCCGGAAGCGGATTATTCCACTATAATAAAACAAAAAGCAAATTTGATCAGATACTCTGTACTAATCAATCCAGTGTTCTTAAATCATTTTCCTACGTAACCTCTTTTCTTGAAGACTCTGAAGGCCTATATTGGATAGGAACCCTTAATGGACTTATAAAAGCCGAATATGATAATAATGGGAATTTATATTGCCAGGAAATAATTGCAGGAATGGAAGAAGGCTCAATTAGCAGCAACATGATTGATGTTATATTTGAAGATAGTCATGGAAGAATTTGGTTAGGTACAGCAGATTATGGTCTAAATTTATATAATAAGCTGGATGGCTCATCAAAAGTCTTTCAAAGAGATGATGGACTTCCTAGTAATGTAATTCGGGGAATTTTAGAGGATGATGATGGATTCCTTTGGATTACCACCAATAAGGGAGTCTCTCAATTTAACTATGACTCTTTAAGTTTTACAAATTTTACCTATGAGGATGGACTCAATTCCAACGAGTTCTATGTAAATTCGTGTCTGGCAACAACGAAAGGAGAGTTTTACCTGGGAGGAGAAAATGGTTTCAATGTATTCGACCCAAAAAAAATTAAAACAAATGGATTTGTACCACCTGTGGCTTTTACAAATTTTAAGATAAATAACCTCCCGGTAGAAATTGGAGATGATCATTCACCCCTTGAGAAACATATTTCTGTAACAACTGAAATTACTCTTAGCCATAAACAGTCTTCCTTCACGATTGAATTTGTCGCACTTAACTATACAAGACCAAAAAGAAATCAGTATTCATATAAACTGGAAGGATTTGATAATATCTGGATTGATGCTGGAAATAATCGAAGTGCCAATTATACCAATATGAAACCAGGTAAGTATATATTTCTGGTCAAAGGTTCTAATAACGATGGTATTTGGAATACTACACCAAATCGATTGTATATAAAAATTAAACCACCTTTTTGGAAAACATGGTGGGCTTATTGCATTTATGTATTAACAGTTTTGTCTGTTGCGGCAATTACTTTAAAGTTTTGGTATGAAAGAATTAACATTAAAAACCAATTATTATTGGAAAAAAGGGCAAAAGAAAAAGAACATGAACTTAATGAACTGAATATTCAATTCTTCACAAATATCTCACACGAATTCAGAACACCCCTAAGTTTAATAATCGGGCCTCTTGAAACATTAATTAATTCAACGCAATCAAAAGTAAAAGAACAATTATTAATCATTCAAAGAAATGCCGGAAGACTGCTTCAGCTAACCAATAATTTAATGAATTTAAGGAAACTTGAAGAGGGAGTTACTGAATTAAAAGTTCAGTACAGAGATATTCTGACAAGTATTAATGAGATAACAAACTATTTCAGTCTAAGGCTAAAACGACGTCAAATTAATTTGATCATCGAATCAAATAAGACTTCCATACAGGGTTGGTTTGATTCGGAAAAACTGGAAACAATCTTGTTAAATCTATTATCAAATGCGATTAAATATACTAGTGATGAAGGTACGATTAGAATGAAGATAAACAGCTATGTTCCAACCCAGGCAATTATCAGATTTAGTAAATATTTTGAAAATATTCCATCGGAAAGCCGTTTTCTTGAGTTAAAGATTATTGATTATGGGAAAGGAATATCACCTAAGGAGTTGCCTTTTATTTTTGATAAATTTTACCAGGCAGAGACTGGAGGGAAGAAAAATAAATCAGGTACCGGGATAGGATTAACTTTAACAAAAGGGCTTGTTGAAATGCATCATGGCCGTATTTGGGCGGAAAGTCAACCTGACACAGAAACACTTTTCACCTTCATTTTACCCATAGACTGCAACGCATATGCCGATGGCGAAATAGTAAATGAACCTACAAACTTTGTTGAAAAAGAAGTCCTATTGAATGATTTTAATGAAAATCGAAGCCATGACGAAGATTTCACAGATACAGATGAAAGTGAGGAAAAGCCTGAAATATTGATTGTTGAAGATAACGATGAACTCAGAATGTTTTTATCAAAAGAACTGAGTAAAAATTATAAAATAATAGCGGCCGAAGATGGTCAGATTGGTATCAGCCTGGCACTCGACAAAATACCCGATTTAATTGTAAGTGATATTTTAATGCCCAACTCTACTGGAATTGAATTATGTAAAACTGTTAAAACCGATATCAGGACATGTCATGTTCCGTTGATATTACTAACGGCCAAAACAACCACATACGATCAGATTGAAGGAGCGGAAATAGGTGCAGATGCTTATATTACAAAACCGTTTAACATAAAACTTTTTTTAGCTAAAATCAATCAGCTAATTCAATCAAGAAAAAAGCTATACGCTCAATTCAGTCAGGATGTATATATTATGCCGAATAAACTGGCTGATACTGAACTGGATCAGGTTTTTCTTCAAAAGGTCATTGACCATATTATTGAGAATATTGGCGATAATAAACTGAATGTTGATGAACTGGCAAATGCTTTAAACATGAGCCATAGTAGTTTATATAGAAAGGTTAAGAGTTTATCAGGAAAAACACTTGTAGAATTTATAAGGATAATTCGCTTGAAACTGGCAATTAAACTAATGGAGTCAAAAAAATTTACTATAGCAGAAATAGCGTATAAGAGTGGTTTCTCTTCTCCGGCCTATTTTACCAAAAGCTTCAAAGATCAGTATGGCAAACCCCCATCTGAATTTATAACCGAATAAGCAATATTGATTACAGATTATATTGCATTCATTCCTGCATTAATTTTTCCTATCCCTTCATAGCTAATATTTTGCAATAGCATACTTATAATATTGCATTACGGAAAACATCATTTAAAGCTATATCCTGACTTTACATTTTTGTTGTTTTTACTGGAATCTTTGATGATGAAATACGATTTCAAGCACATTGTTTCAAACAGGTTTCTTTTTATGTTTATATGGTCTCAAAAGTATTTGCGCCGTATTTTTTAAAGTGATTGACGGAAATTTTATGTATTGCAAAGAATAAGGCATTTTTCAAACTGTTATTAATCAGTTTAGTTGT
>CAYQDZ010000188.1:0-6103 GCA_964416375.1 uncultured Bacteroidales bacterium | reverse complement strand
TTCCGACGCCTCGCATCTGCCCCAAACTTGACGCATGAATAATGCAGGCTAAATGCGTTGTAAAGATCACAAAAGTAATCACTTTTCATGCGTTTAAAATTTTTTGCCATGAAAAAATGAAAAAAAATACACGGCATGGAACCAATCCTGCGCTGCTCTTACAAGAAAATTTCAATCCTTTATGTTTACGGAATTTAATGATTAAATTTATCCTGTTCATTTCAGAAGCTATAGAATATGTTTTTGCGTGTTTTTATTAATACCAAACATCGTTTTCAGGTATAAAATGTTTTCTATTTTTGAAATAAGGAAAGATTTGTATTTTTACCACCAAATACTTATTAGTATTCTACCATTATGATTCAACGAATTCAATCTATATTTCTTTTAGCTGCAACAATCCTGTCAACCATTACAATCTTTCATCCTGTTTCCAGTATGATTCTGACAGGGAAAATTGAAGCGGAATTCTTCACATATGGTTTGATAACCGTAGAAGATTCTTCTCAAATGCTTTTCAATACTTTCCCAATTGTTATTCTTGCAATTGTTACAGCGCTTCTAAACTTTATCGCTATTGTCCTTTACAAAAGGCGGGAACTGCAAATGAGAATATGTGTATACAATATTTTGCTCACGATAGGCCTTATAATTTCTATTTTTTGCTACTATTTTGTAATGAAGAAAAACGTTCCTGTTTTAACACATTCCTTTTCCTATTCGGTAGTTTTTCCATTTGTAAATATTATACTGATTTTTCAGGCTTTTCGTGGAATACGAAGAGATGATTTGCTTTTAAAATCCTACAACAGACTTAGAGATGTAAAATAGCAATTTTATCGTCAGCTATATCATCTCAATGTGTTCACTGTCCGTTATCTTTTCGCAATAAATGCAACGCAGGCTAATGTTTTTTTTATCTGTCACATGAAATTTTGTGGGAATTTTTTCATGATTGGTTATGCACATCGGATTGACACACTTGGCTATACCCGTTATTTCGTCTGGTACTTCAACAACCTTTTTTTCAATCACATTATAATCTCTTATGATATTCAATTTGGCCTCCGGAGCAATAAGAGCGATTCTGTTAATGTCCTTATCTTTAAAGAAAACATCAGATAGTTTAATAATAGCCTTTCTGCCAAGTTTTTTGCTTACCAGATTGGATCCGAAAGTGATCATACCTTCATTCTTTTCCAGGCGCAATATAGAAATTACCTTAAACAAGCTTTGGGCAGGTATATGATCGATTACAGTTCCGTCCTTTATGGCACTAACTTCTAAAATTTTATCTTTCATGATCCATTTCCTTTATATAAAGTTTACTAACACAGCAGTTGTAATCTTTTTATCCATCCCATATTATAATCCAAGAATAAGAGCAATAATTGCCTGCCGCACATAAACCCCGTTTTCTGTTTGTTTAAAGTAATAAGCTTTTGGATTTTGATCGACATTGATATCAATTTCATTCACCCGGGGTAGTGGATGCAAGATTTTCATATTGTCTCTTGTGTTTTCTAACATTTCATTTTTAAGCACATATGAATTTTTCGTTTTTTCGTATTCAATAGGATCTGAAAATCGCTCCTTTTGAACCCTTGTCATGTAAATAATGTCTGCAGCTTTGATACTATTGTCCAATTCTTTTGATTCGTGGTAGCTTAATCCTTTTTTTCTTAGATGCAATTTGTATTCGTTAGGCATTTTGAGCTCATCAGGCGAAATAAAATAGAAACTGGTCTTGAATTCGGAAAGTGCCATTAACAAAGAATGAACTGTTCTGCCATATTTTAAATCACCTATCATAAATACATTTAAATTGTCAAGCTTACCCTGAGTTTTTTGAATAGAATAAAGATCCAGTAATGTTTGAGTGGGGTGTTGATTTGCTCCGTCTCCGGCGTTAATAACCGGTAAATTTGTAATTTCACTTGCATACCGGGCACTGCCTTCCTGTGTATGCCTCATCACGATCATTTCACTGTAATTGCTAACTACACGTATGGTATCATAAAGAGTTTCGCCTTTGGTAACAGACGATGAAGAAGAATCAGAAAATCCGATAACTTTTCCTCCCAATCTGTTGATAGCACTTTCGAAACTTAATCTTGTTCTTGTTGATGGTTCAAAAAATAAGGTCGAAATCACCCTTCCCTTCAAAAGATCCTGGTATGTTTTTTTTTCAAATTCAGCCGCTCTCTCCAACACCTGTAGATATTCTTTCTTTGAAAAATCAGTAATCGAAACTAGGCTTTTGTTCTTCATTTTCGGATGGTTTATTTAAGTAAATTTAATGAACATCTGGTGCAAAAGAAAGTGTTGTTAAAATCTATTTACAACTTAAAATTTAATTAGTTTCAATTTCTGTACTTTCATAAGTTGATTTGCTGCTTTTTCATAATTTCTCATTCGAATGCTCAGCTTCATTCTACAATCGTGTTCAAATATCTGACTATTGATTTTTATAGCACCTTCCTTAATTGCACGCATCACTTTATCCACTTGTTCATATTGAAAAATGATTTCGAAATCCACATCAATGGTACGTTCGATTACAGAGGCGTTTTTTATGCAATCTTCAGCTGACGACCTGTAAGCCTTTATTAAACCTGAAGTACCCAAAAGAGTCCCACCAAAATACCTGATAACTACAATCAAAATATCAGTCAATTCATGAGATAGGATCCTCCCGTAAATCGGCTTGCCTGCTGTTCCCGATGGCTCACCATCGTCATTCATCCTATACACGGAATGATCATACACCAATTGGTATGCGTAACAATGATGACGTGCATCGTGATATTTTTTTTTCAGATTTTTCAAGTGCAATTTCACCTGATCCTCGTTTGCAACTGAATACCCGAAGGCATAAAATTTACTGCCTTTAGATTTATATAAACCTTCACAGGCTTTACTAATGGTTTTGTAAGCATCATCTAACACACCAGAAAGTTACACTTTTCATAATGAAAATGAACAGAACGATATGAAGAAGGGCAATTTGATACAGGTAACAATGTGGTCATATCATAGCTGCAATCACTCTTTTTCGAATTGCAAAAAAAGCAGGTACAAACCTGCTTTGAGAGGGTATTAAAATTTTAATTTCTTCTCAATATCTTCAACCTGACTTTTAAAATGTTTGTCAGTATCCATAAGATTATTTACTGTTTTGCATGCGTGAAGAACTGTAGCATGATCCTTGCCGCCTATTTGTGCTCCAATAGTTGCCAATGAAGATTTGGTCAGATTTTTGCTAAAATACATAGCAACTTGCCTTGCCTGAACGATCTCGCGTTTTCGCGTTCTCGACTGAAGCATCTCGATACCGATATCATAATAATTACACACTACCTTTTGTATATAATCGATTGATACTTCTCTTTTGGTATTCTTAATGAGCTTATCAACCATTTCTTTTGCAAGCTCAAGTGTAATTTCTTTTTTATTAAGCGTTGACTGTGCAAGCAATGAAATTAAAGCCCCTTCAAGTTCCCTTATATTATCTGTAATATGCGTAGATATATACTCTATTACATCATCCTGCATCTCAATTCCATCTTTGTAAATTTTTTGTTTCAGAATTGCTATACGAGTTTCAAAATCAGGAATTTGAAGATCTGCAGAGAGGCCCCATTTGAACCTGGAAAGAAGCCTTTGTTCCATGCCCTGCAATTCAACCGGGGGTTTATCCGAAGTCAGGATTAGCTGTTTACCGGATTGATGAAGATGATTAAAAATATGGAAAAAAGTATCCTGTGTCTTTTCTTTGCCTGCAAATTCATGTACATCATCAATCAAAAGGACATCAATCATTTGATAAAAATGGAGAAAGTCATTCTTGTTGTTATTTCGAATTGATTCTACAAATTGAGTCTGAAATTTATTGGCATTAACATAAAGAACAGTTTTATCAGGGAATTTCTCTTTTACTCCAATTCCAATAGCTTGTGCCAAATGAGTTTTTCCCAGTCCTGAATCTCCATAAATCAACAAGGGATTAAAGGCTGTTCCTCCTGGATTATTTGCTACGGCTATACCGGCAGAACGAGCCAGTCTGTTGCATTCTCCTTCAATAAAATTCGCAAAAGAATTCTCCGGATTTAGCCTGGGATCAATATTAAGCTTTTTTAATCCGGGAATGATAAAAGGATTTTTGATTGTTTTTTCATCCGCATTCAAAGGAACTGAAACCGGTCTGTTTCTCAATTCCTTCTGATTGTGTGCCGGAAGCTTAACAGTTAAAGGTTTGTTCTTTACATCCGGGTTGTGATCCATAACAACACTATACTCAAGCTTTGCATCGTAACCAAGTTCTTTTCGAAGAGTTTTACTAATGATCTCAATGTATTTTTCTTCAAGATACTCGTAAAAAAATGGACTGGGGACCTGAATGGTAAGGATGTTCTTCTCAAGTTTTATTGGTACTATTGGTTCGAACCATGTCCTAAAACTAATTGAAGGCACATTATCTTTAATTACTTTAAGACAATTACTCCATATTTCCCTATGCATTTTTTATATTGTGTTTAGTTTTAGGTGATTATGTTTTTGGGCTTTGTTAATTTTTCAGATAGCAATTTTGTGAAAAAAAACATAAAAAAAAAATCGTTTTGCCCTTGATTTTCTCAATATGATTCTATCCATTTTAGTATCAGTTTATTAAAAGTAAAAAAAAAAAAAAAATTTCTTAATGTGCTGTATATCTGGGCTTTATAATGTGTACTGATGTATCTTATTGTGAATTAAACATTTGACTATGTTTAAACTAAAATTAATTTGAACTTAAAAAACAATCTCAAATTTTCCATTAAGTGACAAACTATATTTTTTGATTTTATTTTTCAAAAATCAACTGTTGTTAATAACTTAACAAACTGAAAATTTAATTAAAAATTGAAAAGCAGACTATTTATTATAGGATGTACTGGAATTCCTGCACGTTATGGCGGTTTTGAAACTTTTGCTGAAAATATTTCCGGAACACTGATAAAAGATGCTGAAATTACGGTGTATTGCGAAAGGAAAGTTTACAGCAAAAATGAACGACGTGAAAATTGGAATCGTGTTCATCGCAGGTTTCTTCCTATACCGGCAAATGGTATTTTCAGCTTAGTCTACGATCTGATATCCATACTCTTGTCTCTTCGAACCGCAGACTTCATCTTAATACTGGGTACCGGACCCGGAATTTTTATGCCACTTTTTTCCATGATGAAGAGGGTAAAATTCATAACACATATTGATGGTGCTGAATGGCTAAGACCAAAATGGAATTTTTTCATCAGAAACTATTTATTTTATTCTTCAAGACTCTCCATAAAATATTCTGATTATATAATAATTGATAATAACGCATTACTGAATTCTGTACCCGCAAAACACAACCTTAAGATCCTCAATATGAAATATGGTGGAGATCATTTGCCCGAAACCTCAAATGATGAGTCCGTACATTTCAAACCATTCGCTCTGGTTATCTGCAGGGCAGAACCCGAAAACAATTTGCAGCTTATTGCCAATGCATTTAAAAAAATCACTCATCTTGATCTGATTGTAATTTCGAATTGGTCTCAGACAAGGTTCGGCAGAAAACTGGTGAAATCATACAGAAATTCACAAAATATACTATTTAAGGACCCAATTTATAATGACCCTGTTTTAATGCAAAGGTTTCGAAAACAATGTAATATCTATATCCACGGACATAGTGCAGGAGGAACTAATCCCTCACTTGTTGAGGCCATGTACAGTGGTTGTCCTGTAATAGCATACGATACAGCATACAATAAAAACACAACACAAAACCTTGCTTATTATTTCAAAACTTCCGAAGAGCTTGTCAATCATATTAATTTGCTACCTCAAACTCAATTGCTCAAATCAGGAAAACAAATGCGGAGCTATGCAGAAAAGTTCTATACCTGGGAAAAAGTATCTCTGCCACTTCGAAGTATATTATAAATTTTAAGCCTAACCTGCATTATTCATAAAAATGAATGAATTTTAATTATTTATTTGTGATACAGTATTTTATGATAAAACATAGATAAAAAAAATTCATCCATTTTTACAAAGTACACCAATTTTAGGGCAT
>CAYQDZ010000187.1:0-6108 GCA_964416375.1 uncultured Bacteroidales bacterium | reverse complement strand
CAAATAAATAATTAAAATTCATTCATTTTTATGAATAATGCAGGTTAGATCAATTAAAGGCTAATTTTTTTGGGTTTTCTTTGTCTTGAATGCTTTATCCCGGGGGTGAAATGGGGGCTGGCCCCCTAAAAGTAGGCGTAGCCGAATTATAAGGTCAAAATTCCTTTAAAATAATTAAAAGATTTTGACTCCTTATTGTTTTGTTTTTTCTTTCAAAAATTGAAAATAGTTTATCAATTTCCTCGCTAAGCAGAACACATCAAAAATGTAAAATACCCGAAGTCTCCGATTTCGTTGTATTGAAAGACTAGTTTAAACTTCCGGCTAACGGGTGAAGTTATCAAACAAGTTCATTACTATCTTGATGGTATAAGTTAATAACAATATGTTTATCGGTTATCAAATAAATGATCAGAGATTAACTTTGAGCTAAGCGAATTTACACCCACCTTTATAGAGCTCAGTGAAACTAAACCTCGCTAGAATGGCAAGTTTGTATTCTTTATTGCAGAAAGAAAACTAAGTTTTTGCTTTACAACTCGATTTTCCCAATCTTCCTCATCAAAGAAAGAATTCTTTGCTGACGCCACAACATATACGAAGTTGGCCGGGCAGGATTTCTTTTTCGCGGATTTGGCAAACTTATCGCCAATAAGGCAGCCTCACCCCTTGTTAACCTTGCCGCAGGTTTATGAAAATAATGCTGTGCAGCTGCTTCGGCACCGTAAATATTTGGCCCCATTTCAATCATATTCAGGTAGACCTCCATGATTCGCTTTTTGCTCCAGAAAGTTTCAATGAGAAGTGTAAAATAGACTTCCAGTCCTTTCCTAAAATAAGTACGTGCAGGCCATAAAAAAATATTTTTAGCCGTTTGCTGACTGATGGTACTGGCACCTCGTTTTCGTCGCGTGCTTTTCTGGTTAAAATTACGCGCTTTACGGATTGCCCCAAAATCAATACCAAAGTGTTTTGTAAAATGGTTATCTTCTGTGGCAACAACAGCCTGGATCAAATGAGGAGATATTTCTTCTATCGGAACCCATTGATGTCGGAATGGAATTTCTTTCTTTTCCTTCTTTAGCTCAAGCTGCCGTTTCAACATTAATGGAGTTCGCTGTGGTGGTAAAAAGGAAAGACTAATGGTATAAAAAACAGTTACAGCAAGGAAACTAATTATAAAGACTTTAAGAATAAATAACACCCTGGAAAATAACCACTTAAAATTCGACCAATTGATAATGGAGGCTATCAATCCTTTCATTCTATCGATTTAATGATACGAATTCACAAAAATAATTCTATTTTTTAATAAAGAAAATTGCTGCCGGTATTCTAGCCTGCATTATTCATACGTCAAGTTTGGGGCAGATGCGAGGCGTCGGAAGCTGAAGCTGTAGTAGCTTACTGCGAGGCTTTCGCAACGAAGCAGATGCCCTAAAATTGGTGTACTTTGTAAAAATGGATGAATTTTTTTTATCTATGTTCTATCATAAAATACTGTATCACAAATAACTAATTAAAATTCATTCATTTTTATGAATAATGCAGGCTAGAATGGTATCACTTGCTTTTCTCCATTATAGCTTATCACTTTATCCGGATCACCACATATCTCAATGCCTGTCCCATGATTTTCTGTTACAACAACAATTTGTATTGACCGCTCTTTTAGCATTCCGGGAAATTCACCATTGCAATCTCCAATATTCAATATGCGATTTATATCATCCCAGGTAAACTGAATGGTAGCATAAATGCCTTTTTCATAATTGTAATTGTCATTCTCATCTTCATATAAAGTGAAACTTCCATCAGCCCCCGGGTAAATTCGCAATTCTATGGGATCTGCGGGTTTCTCGGATGCATACTGCAAAAATGGCCCCATTGGCAATATAGATCCTGCTTTAACAAAAAGAGGGATCTTATCAATCGGTGCGTCTGATACAATATTCTTGCCTCCGTTCATTGTCTCTCCGGTCCAGAAATCAATCCATTTATGATTTTCAGGTAAATAAACATTTCTGGTTTCCTCCTTTTCTTCCACAGTTTTTTCCTGTTTAAAGATTCCCGGTGTTTTCCAGTACAATTGCATGCGTGCAGCACCAGTAGAAGTATTCTCAGTTTCAAGAACAAAATCATATTCACTACCTTCTTTAAGCTCAATGATTTCAGTGTATTGTTCTACACTGGTATAAACCATTTCAAGAGTATCCTCATCCAGAACAATTCGTTTGGAGTCAAAGCTTTTTAAGTGGAATTGATAAGGCCCGGTCTCATGCGGAAGAAGTTTCCCTTTCCACCGGATAGAAAACATAGAATCAGTAACGTATTTAGGACGACCTGTATACCAGAATACATCAATATTCGGTTCAATTCTTTCTTTTCCGGGGATTTTGTATTCGCTGTCTTTATAATAGCTTGCATGCAAACCGGCCTTTCCTTCCTCTGTTTTGAAATAATCACTTGCAATGGCGATCGTTTTCTCCGGAGGTCGATGATACATGTATTCTATGACAGGACATACCATTAATGCCGGGCCAAACATAAACTGATCTCCAATGTTGTAGGTATTTTTATCGCCTGTAAAATCCATTGGCAATCCTCGCATAATGGTATAGTCTTCACTCGTAACTTTCCAGGCCAGAGAATATATATAGGGCATCAGACGATACCGAAGATTATCAAACTTGACAAGTGTTTCCACATTTTCCCCCATTTCCCAGATCTCCCGTGGAGTCTCAGAACCATGCGAACGGAAAATCGGGGTAAAGGTACCCAACTGAAACATACGGGTATAGAGTTCCTGGTATGCAGGGTCTTTGCCTCCGTTATAAAATATACCATCGTATGCACCAATTACAAAAGCACCGATATCGAAAGTCCAGTATGGGATGCCCGACATACAATGGTTGATGCCTGCGGTAATCTGATTCTTATATACTTCCCAATTTGCACCGATATCTCCCGACCAGGTAGTGGTTGCATTACGTTGCTGCCCTGCAAAACACGATCGGGTAAGTATGTATGCACGTCTGTCTGATGTTTCTTCCCTCCAGTATTTGTATATATCATCTGTCATCGCTAATGAAAAAGCATTCAGATACCTTGCCCAGGAGCCCAGATAATTGCTCCCAACCCTCTTCATTTCATATTCTGTGGCTTCTTTTGTAAGTGCATTCACAACATCCGGTTCGGTGGAATCAATCCACCATCCATCCAAGCCTTTTGAATACAATCCGTTTTTCAGATACTTCCAGTAAAGTGCATTGGCAGCAGGATGAAATGCATCATAATATTTAAATCCTGCCCAGCCTACGGGTGGATATAAATACCCCCTTTTCAGCATATCCTTGTATATTATCGTATTTGGTCCCAGAGCAGGCCATATGGAAATAATGATATGAAAGTTCATTTCATGTAACCTGTCAATCATTTCCTTCGGTTTGGGGAAAAGTGTCGGATCAAAGAACATTCCGCTCCAGTTTTCTCTGCCGTTCCAATAGTCCCAATCCTGGATCATATTGTCGATAGGGATCCCTAATTTTCTGTATTTTGTGGCTACATCCAGCAATTCTTCACGTGTATCATAATGTTCTTTGCTCTGCCAATACCCATATGCCCATTTCCCATACATGGGAGCTTGTCCGGTTAGGTTTCGGTATCCCGCAATCACCTCGTCCATAGTTTTACTACAGATAAAATAATAATCTATGTTATCTGCTACATCAGACCAAAGTGAGGCATCTTGATTTCCATCATCCTGAAAAATTGTTTTTGAGTAATTGTCCCAAAGAATACCGTATCCCCTGGTAGATATAAGGAATGGATTTACCGCATCGGTATTGGATTGTACAAGTGTAACGGTTTTGCCTCGATAATTCATATATCCATTCTGATGCTGCCCTAAACCATATATGCCTTCTTCATTACTGAGTTTGAATTTCTGCTTGATATGATAGGCTGAATCATTTTCGTATACTACGTTTGAATATTCCGTTCCATTTTCCTGCAACAGAATGTCTCCTTGAGTCAAACTGAACATGATATCAAGGTCTTTTTTTCGAATTCTGACCAGTAGTTTTTCCGATTTTAAAACAATGCTGTTTTTATCCTTAAACAACACGAATTCAATGTCATCAATCTCTTTTTTTACTACAGCAAGACTATTCTTTTTATATGTGCTCTCTGGAAGCCATTTTACCACCCTGACAATATGATCGGAATAGAACTGAATTCGCAGTGATAATTCTTCTGTATTGATCTCAACACCATTTTCTATTTCTCTTGTTTCAATCTCATTTCTTGAACAGGAAGTATGGATTAAAGCATACACGATAAATACCAGATATAGGATTTTGTTTTTCATAGTATTTTCAATTTATCTGTTAATTGCCTTTTCATTTGAGTGATTGTAAGAAGTCTGATTTTTATGGAAAACAGCAGGATCAATTGAATACGCAATATATAAAATTATACTTTAGCGAAATGTTTTATTTGATAATATAAGATCGTGAAAATGTAAACCCCATCTTAATATCTGTTCTGCATCACAAATAAAATGGTAGGGTATTGCTTAATGGAATTTTAACATGGAATGGAGATTACCTTCTCAATGTATGCAAATAAAAAAAGCCTGCTTCAAGAAAAAGCAGGCTCTCAAACTCATCCCATTTATTGTCTATTTGAAATCTATTTGCAATTCATTTACTGATTTTGGATTGAAAGGTGATAATGTGTTGATCTGATTCACCAGTTCGTTGTATTCAGGTCCCGGAGATACTCCACCCTGAACAAATCCTTGATCTGCGAAGAAGCCCGGGGCATCGGCATTTCGTAAATACACTGCCAGATCTGAACTATCGGGACGCATGCCTATTTCCTCAAGAAACCACTGATTTATTTCTTCCGTGATTACATTTTTAATGGAATACTCTTTCAAAAGAACTTCCCGATCATTTTCATCCAGCATGCTTGGCGGTAAACCAACTTCAGCGACACCAATATTCTGACTATCATAACCTGATGCTACAAATGCCCAGTTAAACCCTGTTTCATTAGTAAAGAATGATGCATTGGGATGATCAGAATTTCCATAAATGTCTATGCGGTCTCCGTCTTTTCCAACAAACATTTTAAGGCTGTTCAGGGCAAATGGATTAAGCCTTGGATCAGGCATCGGAAGACCGGCAATTTCTATCATCATGGTGGCATCATATTCCATTGTTCCAACTTCAGAATACTCAAGTCTGACCACAGCATCCAGAGCCTCACGATCGTGCTTCCTGTCGATATGGTAAGGACGCAAAATAGCAATGCCCTCAATAGGATTGGTACCCCAGAATACCTGAAGGGCTTTGCCTCCATCCGGATCAGCTTCAGATTCCGCATCGGTAATGGTGAGCTTATATTGCCACATCCTGCCGGCATACTCGCCCCCCTTCTCAACAACAAGGTTTTTAATCCTGCCATCATCATCACTCTCAAAGCTCATGGTCATTGGCTCGTTAATATCATAATAAGCAATGACAAAAATGATGTTTTGCACTATGTCTGCTCCTGCTTCACCAATTGCAATAAAATTGGTCAGGTGTGCATACATGGCATTGCCATTCAGAGTATCAGCCTGTGTACTACTGGTTGATTTTTGAGAGATGGAAGTTGACTTAAGATCACTGCTCAAAGAGGTAGGAATATCAATTTTAAACCGTTCAGGCAAAATACCTGAGTTTTCTTCGGTTTGTTTCAACTCATCCAATTCGCAACTTTGAAACATTACTGCAATCGCAATAATTACTGGAAATAAATTTTTAATGGTTTTCATAACATTCAAATATTTAAGGTTTATATTCATTTTCTAACCGGTTTCAACAGTATCACACCTCAAAATGAATATACCCTGATATGAATACGCAATTTTTTTATTGGAACTGAATAGGAATTCAGAAGCCCTGGTTAGCGAAACTTTATAGTGCAGATCAGGGAATGAGAATGGTATCGGAAACAACCATGCAAACAGCAAAATACCCCAGGGCGCCATTGCTAATGTTGGTTAGAACATTTCCATGTTGTACATCGAAGACTCCTCCCCTCCATTCGGTTTCCATG
>CAYQDZ010000186.1:0-6265 GCA_964416375.1 uncultured Bacteroidales bacterium | reverse complement strand
TTTATTTTTATTTTATTCAGCCAGGAATAAGCAAGGTTATTAACTATTACAAAATACAAGTGCTTATTAAACTTTAGCTGTTATCTTTATGGAAACCATAAATAATAATAAAGAATGCAAGTCGCAGTACACAGGAAGGATATAAAATTTAGCCCGGATGCTAGCAGGATAATTGCTCGTTTTCTTTATGTTGATGATGAAAGAGTAGTAAATACAATACGTTATATATTACATATGTCTGAAGATGAGGCATCGATAGTATTAAACCAGGTCCTGAGGGATTATTCAATGCGACACAGAAATATCTCAAAAATATTTGAAAAGCATTTTAATAAAATCTCACACTTGTTTACACAGTTAAACCTTGATCCTGAATCGCTTGAACTTTCCCAAAAAATTCTTATTGGTTCCTATTTTACACAGGAATATTCGATTGAATCAGCTGCTTTTTTTAATCCTTCCGTTGTGGAACATCCTGATCAGTCTGAGATCAACCCTGATGAAAAAAGAGTAGTAATAAGTTTCAGGGCTACAGGAGAAGGGCACATTTCGTCGATCGTTTTTCGAACGGGCGTGATCGATAAACATAACAACCTTACCATGGAACCTGTGGGTAAGATGCAGGAAGAAGCGGAACACATCCAGCGACATGTTTACGATAAAGAATCGTTTAGGAGCAAGCTGAATGAAATGCAGGATTTTGACACGGTTATTCCATGCGGTGTAATACTGGATAAGTTAAATGATAAATTTACGTATGGTGAACTCCGGAAATGCATTGAAGAAGAAAGGAAGACACTTCATCTAGCTTCCGATAAAGGGATACTTTTTAATCAGATCATGTGGCTGGCTTCGTCGCATTACGAGCTTGAATTTTCCTTAGATACCAACATTTCTGAAAGGGTTATTTTTCCTGTATCGATAAACGAAAGGAATGGTATTGAAGATGCACGTTTCGTAAAATTTATAGAGGATAAGAATAAAGCGATATATTATGCTACGTACACGGCTTATGATGGCATCACAATATTACCAAAGATGCTTGATACCAGGGATTTTTATCATTTCAGGGTATTGCCTGTTCATGGGGAAATTGCCCAGAACAAAGGAATGGCATTGTTTCCAAGAAAAGTGAATGGTAAATATGCTATGCTTTGCCGGTTGGACGGCTTTAATAATTACATTGCCTTTTCTGATAACATTACCATTTGGCGTGAGGCTAAATTATTACAACAACCTAAATTTCCGTGGGAATTCATTCAAATAGGGAATTGCGGTTCACCTTTAGAGACACCTGATGGGTGGTTGGTGATAACTCATGGAGTAGGTCCTATGCGGGAATATGTTTTGGGGGCATCTCTGTTTGATCTTAATAATCCCGAGAAAGAAATAGGAAGGTTAAAAACACCTTTGTTACTACCCAATGCTAAAGAAAGGGAAGGATATGTTCCCAATGTAGTTTATTCCTGCGGATCTATCATTCATAATATGGATTTGATCATACCATACGGCATGTCCGATTATGCATCTACTTACGCCACTGTTAATTTAAGGGAACTTTTGAATGAGTTAAAAAACTTCGTATAAAATCAGGAACATGAGTAGATATCCATTTTTGAAATTTCAATTTTCCAGATAAATACAGGTCGTATCAGAAGAATAAGCTTATTTCATTAAATGAATTGAATAAAAAGGAAATATCCTAATAATTAAACGTAACTTGCACCCATAATTTAAATTCATATTATGAACAAAGGAACAGTAAAATTTTTTAATGATTCGAAAGGATTCGGATTCATTAAAGACGCAGATTCACCAAAAGAGTATTTTGTCCATTCAAATGGCTTAAAAGACAGTATCAAAGAGAATGATGAGGTAACTTTTGATTTAGAAGAAGGAAAAAAAGGATTAAATGCGGTAAATGTTAAACTTGCATAGTTTGTATATATCATTAACATTTAAAATTTTGGGTCCCGTTAATAACGGGACTTTTTTTTGATTCCCGATTGAACAGAAAAACAAACGAAAATATTAACGAATGAAGGTTTTAACTAAAATCCATAAACTCTGCATTTTACAGCAGCTATAACACTTTTTATTTTACACCCAGAATCTTCTCATAAACATCCAGATAACCTTCGATCATCTTTTGCCGGCTGAATTTTGAATTAGCCCATTCCATACAATTTTTCCTGTTAATCATTTTAATATTATGAACCGCTTCCTGTGCTTCTTCCATAGTATTAACCAAAAATCCGGTCTTCCCATCAAGAATTAATTCAGGCATAGAACCCTTGTTAAATGCAATAACAGGAGTTCCACATAGCATGGCCTCAACCACACTCAAGCCAAAGGGTTCTTCAAAACTAATCGGATGCAAAAGAGCAAAGGCACCGCCCAATATCTTATTCCGCTCATCAGGATTGGAATTGCCAACATAAACTATATCATGATCATTAATAAATGGCTTAACCTTAAGGTCAAAGTATTCCTGATCCTGAATTAAACCCGAAATGATGAGTCTTCTTTTTGATTTCTTAGCAATTTGAATAGACTCATAAACTCCTTTTTCCGGATGAATCCTTCCGAAAAAAAGCAGATAATCTTCTGGTTCCTGACTGAATATAAAATCTTTGGTGTTAATACCATTGTAAACGGTTGCAATGTAATCGAGTTCAGGACTGCGGTCGGAATTGCTGATAGAAACATAATAACCGCTGCTGTTGTATTTTTTATAGACCGGAATAATTTTTGGTGAAGAAAAGCCATGAATAGTAGTTAGTATAGGTGTTTTAATTAAACGGGAATAACTAAGCGGCAGAAAATCAAAATTATTATGGATCAAATCAAATTGATGCGCCTGTTCCATCAGGTTGCTGATATGCAGGCACTCTGCTACTTTGGGGTCGACTTCAGGATGTTCTGCATAGGATTTTTCGCAAACTGACACCAATTTGCCTTTTGTAATGGAGTCGCCTGTAGCAAATACGCTTACATCGATGCCCTGTTCAACCATTCCCTCAGCGATATTGGATGTTACCTGTTCCCAGGGTCCATATTTTCGGGGAGGTGTACGCCAGGCGATAGATGAGAGTAAAGCGATCTTCATAGTTTGTATATTTGATTCTACTATCTTTTAAATGGGAAAATGTATTATTAGCATAAGAAAATTAATAGCGAAGGTTATAAATCAATAAAATCTCTCCAACTTCTATCAAGTATCTGCCGACTTCTGTTTTAAGCCAAAACCCATTTTCAAATTGACTAATTATCACATCATCACATAATGAAAAGCTGAAACGAATTCAGTCTCCGAATTTATCAGACAAAACCTATATTTCATTTGATCAAAATATACTTCCCCTCGTGCTTTACAACAGCTGCATTATGCACCCTAGCAACCGGATAGGGAACGTCATCCTTTGTGAGGATTGAATTATTTTGATATCTGTTTATTTACATCGTTTTTATTCGATATACCAGATGTAGCATTAGCAGTTGTAACAACAGTTATGGCTTTTCTGCCCGATGTTGCTACTGTTTCTATTGTACTGCTGTCATTTGTCTTGTGAAATTCTTCATAAGCTTTCAATAAGGTTAAATGAGAAATTAAATACGCCAGAGAGCTTTCGGCACCCTGGTTACGGTTTACACCATAACTTTCAAATCCATCGCAGCATCCTTTGGTTTCAAAATCATACAAGCTCATCCTCAGATCATTTTCACCCAGGAACCATAAAAATGAAGTGTATAGCTTAGTAAGATATTCTTTGTCCTTGGTTACATGAAAAGCCTGGTGGTACATTAAAACCATGGCCATTGCATCAATTGGTTGTTGAGCAAAAACAGAACGTTCTCCTTCTTTCTTATACCATTTTTCGTTACCAATTACCGATAAGTAATTGTCCTTAAGCGTATGTTTGGTAAGAAAAGCCATCGAATGGAAGGCTATTTCTGTTGTTTCAAGGTCGTTAAGTATTTCTGCTGAATGCAAAAGCGCTAAAGGCAAAATACCATTATCGTAAGCAAGTAAAGATTCAAACCATTTCCAGTCAGAAGTTTCGTTATCCTTATAATGCTTCATTAATGTTTGAGCCATGTTTCGTAACCTTTCGGTCATGGAGTCATCCGTTGGGTTGCTTTTCAGATAGTAGCTCATTCCGATCATCGTATTTGCTATGCTTCTGATAGACTTTAGTTTTTCAAAATTGGGAGCTGCATTAAAAAATACGGATCTGCCTGTTTGGTAATAGGCATCGTTGGGGGCATTCCCCAGCAGATATCCCAATGCCCAAATAGTCCTTCCAAAAGAATCTTCAGAGCCCACTTTATCGAGAAAGTTTCTACTAAAACTCAGGAAGTTCCTGAAGGTACCGTCAGGATTTTGCATATAATGGATGTAGCTGAGATACACGGGAGATAATTCAAGTGCCCGCAAATCTTTCTTCTGCCTGTATGCCATCAATACCATAAGTAAAGCCCTGGCATTATCATCCAGGCAATAGCCTTCTTTTAAATTTGGAATACCAAATTTTGCATGTTGGATGATGCCTGTATCGTCTGTGAGACGATTGATATGAGCCAGAGAAAACGGAGGAAGAATATGCAAATCAAATACGGTGTCTTTTAATTCAACTGAATCTTGTTCTCCTTTTAAAATAGTTTTAACAAGAGCAAGGTACTTTTCTCCTGTTCTGGGCCAGGTAATATTACGGCCGTAATCATAAGCTTTTCTTTTCAGTTCATTTAGCTCCTCCGGGTTGTCTAAGAGATCAGTTAATGTGGATGTAAGCGCTTTGGTATCATTAAAACCAAAAAGTCTACCTCTTCCTTCTGCCAATAATTCTGAAGCATGCCAATAGGGTGTTGAAAGAACTGCCGAACCTACACCTACGGCATATGAGAGCGTTCCACTGGTAATTTGGGCCTCATTCAAATAAGGAGTTATATAAATATCAGATGCACATAAGTATTTAAACAGATCCTGCTCACCTATGAATTCATTAAGAAAAATAACATGCTTTTCAAGTTGAAGACTTTTCACTAAACGCATTAAGAAAATACGATATTCTTCACCCGAATGCCGCAATACGTTTGGATGAGTCTTACCCAAAACGATATAGACAATGCCGGGATGTTTTTTAACCACTTTGGGCAGTGCATTGATTACCGTTTCAATTCCTTTGTTGCGTCCAATAAAACCGAAGGTAAGTAACACTTTTTTATTTTCGAGCTTAAAATCCTTTTTCGATTTTTCCGGGCTAAAATGAATATCGGGCACGCCATGTTCGATATAAGAAATTTTATCTTCTGGTACCTCGTAAACATTCACCAGGAATTCAATAGCCTTCTGGCTCATTACCACTACTTTATGTGCCATTTTGCATATTTGCTGCAAAACGGCCTTTTCGTTATACGAGGGGGTTTTTAGTATGGTATGCAGCGTGACAATAAGGGGAACTTCCAATCTATGGAGCAAAGGAAGGATATATACCCCGTTTTGACCTCCAAAAATGCCAAATTCATGTTCCAGAACACAAAGATCAGCGCCACTCAGATTGATAAATTCTCCGGCCTTTAAATAATCTCTCTGGTGTTCCTGTCTGATGTTCAGTTTTACTTCTTCAGGGTATTCATATTCAATATCGTTATCGCTTAATGCAACAACAAAACCCTCATACCCATTTTCCAGACTTTCCTCATTCACTAAAATTGAATTGAACAGGTTGTTAGTAAAAGTTCCTATGCCACATTCCCGTGGAGGGTATGTGCCGACAAAAGCTAATTTCATTTTTTCTCCTGTATTTATTAGAGTGAGTTCCGTATTATTATGAATAGTAAAGCTATAAAATTTTTGGCAGCTTATGGTAAATAACCTGGGAGCTAGTGTTATTCATGTGTTCACGTCTTTTCTTATGAAGAAACCTGCTGTAGCTTCTTATTCACTATTGACAGCTATCGCTTTACGCGGACACATATCGGGATGCCTGCCTACCGGTGAGACAGGGGCTCGACTTACAATTTTCAGCAATAGAAAGTTGCTGAAAATTGAGTGTCATTCCAAAGGATATGGACGACATGCCTTGCCTGACAAGGCATCCAGGAATCGAATACTAGAATTTCTCCTGCAACATAAAGATCCCGATCTCGCTATGCTTATCGGGATGCTTGCCTGCCGATGAGGCAGGAATTCCACTTACCATTTCTTCTGGGATGAGTTCGACTAACCATTTCTTCTGTTTTGTATTTGCTTGTAGTAAAAATA
>CAYQDZ010000185.1:0-6311 GCA_964416375.1 uncultured Bacteroidales bacterium | reverse complement strand
TATTGCATCAATTTCAATTAGTACATCTTTTGGGAGCCTTGATACTTCTACTGTTGCTCTTGCAGGAGGTATTTCTCCAAAATATTTTTCATACACTTTGTTCATTTCGCCAAACAGATCCATATCAACAAGATAACAGCTTGTCTTTACCACATCGTTCAGTGAATAGCCTGCGTCCGATAGTATTGCCTGAAGGTTTTTTAATACCTGCGTTGTTTGCCCGACTATGTCCTGACCCTGTATATTTCCTTGCAGATCCAAAGGGATCTGACCACTTACAAAGAGCATTCCTTCACACTCTATAGCCTGACTATAGGGTCCGATAGCTTCAGGTGCCTGTGTAGAATTGATTATCCTTTTCATATTGGGTAAATCATTAAAAATTGTCGTACCAGTTGGGTTTTTTCTCGTATTTTAAATCCTGCAATAAACTGGATTTTGCCTGAATGGTAAAGGAATAACTGGCCTTGTAACCAAAAGGAACTACAGTAAAGGTCATTTGCCAGCAATGCAAATCGCGGTATATGCTTAAATTGGTACCGGTAATTTTTTTTGCTTCAATATCATAGCGGATATTCCCTCCTATTTTCCATTTTGGGGTTAAACTAAAATCTCCTGATACTTGAGCTGTATGAGACCTCGAGGTAGTCCGGCCCGGTCTGCTCCACGACCAGGAATAATTTACCTTCATAGACCAGGGAATTTTAAAATCAACGTAATTTCCTGTATAACTTGACGGAGTAAAGTCCATATTATCTCTTGAAAAATCATCTTCAAAATTATTTTCTGTTTCGGTCTGATCACTCTCCGATTTATCATCATTATCTCCTGCCTTGGATTTCAGCGAGAAACCCGATGAAATTGTAACCCTTGTCAAACGAAGGAAGTTTATACCACCCCTCGTTTTATGATAATACACATCCATTCTGCGTCCTGCGGAATCGAGAGCATACGGACTAAAACTGCCATTCACCTGGATGCTCACTTTTTTCTTAAACAATTTTGTTCCTGTATTCATTGAAACATCCTGCCATTTATAACTTTCTGCCCAGGGAGAGTAACCGGTTGAGAAATTCAGGTTTTCAAGGATCACTACTTTTTGGGATTCATCAGCGGTATCATTTTTTGGCCTTACTTTCATTTCCAGGTTGTTGTTCAGAGATAGTCGCAATGATCCTGATCTCCCATTGCTTGAAGGTGGTTGACTAATGACTTCATTTGCAAAAGGATTAAACAATTTGTGATAGGTTTCAATACCTTCTTCATTGATATAAAATAATGAATCGTAATAATTTTTATTGATTTTTTTCATGTCGGGAGTATATGAAAACCCTGCTGACGGAGAAATAACATGCCTCACTGCTTCCAAATACGAGTTGTCTTTTTTGGAAATAAACATTCCATATAGTTTTGGTGCAATATTCATTCCTATGCTTGGGTTTATGGCCTGAGCATAGCTTGTCTCTTTTTCATGATGAGAAAATTCCTCCACACCCCCTGTTTCTTCATTGTAAATAACGCTATCCATCACAGTATGTCCAGAGTATACTATACCTTTGTATCCCATACTGGGAGTTATTGTGATTAACTTTCCTATTTTAAAATTTATGGCCAAAGGAACATCGTGCTGAAATCCATACTTCATAGTATCCATATTTTGCTGCGTAAACAGAAGGGAATCATAGGTGTAAATTTGGTTGTCAAATTTTGAAGTGTATTTGATATTGATTTTCTCATACCATCTGTATTTTTCTGAACCGCTTTTGTTCTTAAATGGATAAATGGGATCAATACTGAATGAGCCGGTGGGTAAATTCATATTTACTGATTCTTTCTGGCTGTTTTGAGAAGCATTTGCACTTATGGCAAGGTGGACTCCCGTCCAGTTTTTTGAAAAACTAATGCTGGAATTTGTGTTACTTTTCAGATAATCTTCAGGATTGTAGCTATTGTTTTTTTCAAATTTTGAAGATGAAAAGCTGACATTGGCCGAAAAGCTCTGTGTAGGATTTGCCTTCCCATCCTGACGATGGGACCATCGCAAACGATAATCCTTGCTTATCGGAACAGCAATATCATCCACATTCTTATTCAGGTTGTAATTGAAAGAAAAATTGCCTGCAAAATGGTATCTCCATTTGTAAGATAAACTTGATTCAACACCCCATGAGCCTTTTGAATAGAAATCTCCTAACAGTCTAAAATCAGCATAATCTCCCAACACCTGGTACCAACCCAAATCACGCAAGAAAAAACCTCTCGTGCGCTCTTCACCAAATGAAGGAAATAAAATACCGGAAGTTCGTCGTGTTGTATTTGGAAAAAAACCGAATGGCAAACCTAAAATTCTTATGGGAACATCCTCAACAACAAGATAGCATGGTCCGGCAACAATTTTATCTTCCGGGATAATAATGGCTTTGCTTAAGGCAAGGTAAAAGTGCGGATGTTCTGCATCGCAGGTAGTATATTTATTACCATAAGCATGGATATGCTCATTGCTATGCCGCTTTGATTTGTCGCTGTGCAAATATCCTTCTCCTTGCTGTGTTAAGATATGGTAGATGATCCCATTTTCATTACCAAAATTATATTTTATTGAATCCGCTTCAAAACTCTGACTTCCCTGATTAAAAACAGGTTTGCCTGTTACCTGGCCGGAAGTGTCGATACGGCCTTTTGCAAAAACCTCTTCTTTTGCATAATTTAACTCAATGTAATCTGCAGCCAACTCAATATCGAGGTATTTGACATTTGCATTACCATACAGGTACATGGTCTCGTCCCTGAGGGATATTTTCATCGAATCATCAGCTGTATAAATCACTTTATCCTCCAGTGCCCCTTCTCTGGGTTTGGCTTTATAACTCAGGGAGTCTGCCGCGAGTGAATCCCCTACAGTATTTATACTCATTGATGAGCTATCACTCTGAATACCAGTAGAATCTGAATTGTATGGTTCAGGAGTATGAAGGCTTTGAATGATGGTGTCATTACGATCTGTCCCCACACTATCAGCCTGCGCCCCGATATTATGAACAATAGCAAAATGAAATGTTAGAAACAGGACAATTCGAACTGACACAGATAATGATTTAAATACTATTTTTGCAATGATTATATATGGTTCTAAAGGCTGCAAAGCTAATAAAAATTAAAAATTTCAATGCAGAAAAAAAATATACATAAGAGCCTTGTACATTGCTGCAAATTAAGTCTTATTCCTATTATTATACTCTGTTTTTTATCAACTATTGCCTTGCCGCAGAATGAAAACAAGAATGAAGATTACAAAATTCGTACCGTAGTTATAGATCCCGGTCATGGAGGCAAGGACCCTGGGGCATTGGGGGCTTTCTCCAAAGAAAAAGATATCGTCTTAGCCATTGGATTGCTCCTGGGCCAATACATCGAAGAAAAGATTCCTGAAGCACACGTGATCTATACCCGCAAGACTGATGAATTTATTCCTTTGTACCGTCGTGCTGAAATTGCCAATGAAGCAGATGCAGATATCTTTATTTCCATTCATGCCAATGGCTGGAGCAATCCCAAATCATTTGGCACAGAAACACTTATTTTAGGTTTGCACCGTTCCGATGAAAATTTCGAAGTTGCCAAACGAGAAAATTCCGTTATCTTATTGGAGGAAGATTATACCACGCGATATGAAAATTTTGATCCTAACTCGCCTGCGTCATACATTATTTTTTCCATCATGCAAAATGTATATGATAAACAAAGCATAAGTTTTGCTGATATGGTACAGAGCCAGTTTCGTGAACGTGTAAAAAGAAAAGACAGGGGTGTAAGAAGACAGGGATTGCTGGTGCTGGCTCAATCTTCTATGCCGGGGGTGCTTATTGAAACCGGATTTATTACAAATCCTGAAGAAGAAAAATATTTAAACTCCGGGGAAGGACAAGATTAC
The DNA here is from genome assembly GCA_964416375.1 of uncultured Bacteroidales bacterium. Lineage (GTDB taxonomy): Bacteria > Bacteroidota > Bacteroidia > Bacteroidales > UBA10428 > UBA10428. The sequence goes on along the minus strand of CAYQDZ010000185.1, from coordinate 2,380 downwards.
ATTGCTTCTGCTATCTTCAGGGCGTTCAGATCATACAAAGAAGATATCGAATTAAAATCGGGGGTAAGCTTTGCAAGTTCTTCCCTTGCAGGTATTGAAAATGATTCGGATTCTGTTCAAATTTCAATCAACAGCGATACTACCGTTTTCAATCCCAGACTCTATTTTAAAGTGCAAATCACCTCCTCTTCAAACGAAATTCCTTTGAGTTCGGATTTTTTTGCAGATTTCAAAAATGTTGAGGAATTCAAAAGCAACAACTCATACAAATATGCCGTTGGCACAAAGCTAAAATATGACGATATTGTAGAATATAGCGAAAGGGTAAAGAACAAATATCCTGATGCATTTATTATTGCCGTGAAAAACGGCGAAATAATTTCCATCCAGGAAGCCCTGCATGAATTGTATAATAAGCAAAACTAGTGTCATGAAGATTTCAAAGGAAGCGAAAATAGGACTGACTGCCATTGCAGTATTAGCCATCACGGTATGGGGTTTTAGTTTTCTGAAAGGAAAAAACATCCTGAAGCCAAGAGATGATTATTATGTTGTATTCGACAGGGTGGATGGATTGATCGAATCGGGCAATGTGTTGCTGCAGGGGTATAAGATAGGCAACATTACCTCACTCTATTTTGATCATGAAAATACGCGAAAATTTCTGGTGAAGATTGTGCTTGAGGAAAGAGTAAAAATACCATTGCATTCTGTTATCAGGATAAAGCAGGTGAGCCTTCTTGGTTCAACAAGTGATCTGGAACTTATTCTGAGCGAAAACAATTCATTTCATTCTCCGGGTGATACTTTATCTTCTGAAGCCGGAGAAGGCATTATGGATAGTTTTTCAGGAATAGTTCCAAAAATCAAAAATATACTTTATGGAATTGATACGGTACTCATATCAATGAATCAGGTTTTTACTCCTGAAAGTGAACAAGACTTGCGCCAAAGCATTACCAGTTTAAATGCAAGTCTTGCTGCCCTGAGCAGATCATTATCGAAGAATGGTAAATTATACAACAGCTTCGAGAACCTCGAAGGAATAACAGAAAACCTGAATTCAAAAAACAAACAGATCTCCGAAACATTGGACAACCTGTCTAATATTAGTTCTTCGGTTGATAGTGCCAATTTGGGAGCTACACTTAAAAAGCTGGACAGCACACTGATTTCTGTAAGGAATATTGTATCCAAAATTGATGAAGGTGAAGGAACAATGGGAAAATTCGTAAACGACAGCTCACTTTATACCAACCTTGATTCCACATCGTACCATTTAAATCTCTTGCTTAAAGATCTGGAGGAACATCCTAAACGATATGTCCATTTTTCTGTTTTCGGGAAGAAGGACAAATAAGCACATCCATTATCTTAATCAATAAATCTATTTATATTTGAATGATCTATTGATTTAACCTGCATTATTCATGCATCAAGTTTGGGGCAGATGCGAGGCATCGGAAGCTGAAGCTGTAGTAGCTTACTGCGAGGCTTTCGCAACGAAGCAGATGCCCTAAAATTGGTGTACTTTGTAAAAATGGATGAATTTTTTTTTATCTATGTTCTATCATAAAATACTGTATCACAAATAAATAATTTAAATTTACTACTGATGCGTTAAATATTAATTATTAAATAAATCTCGTTGTTCTTTGACATTTTGTTTGGTTTGAAATTCTGATAAAAGCTCTTTGATGGGAGTCTTATCAAATGTTGATATACTTAATATTTGCATTATTTCATAAATTGACAACTCGCTTTTCAGACTATATTTGACATGAGCGACTATCAGATAAGTGCAGATAGCGACCCATATATGGATATTTACAGCATTTTTTGAATGTCCCCATAGTGTTTTAATGGTAAGGTTTTGTTTTATCCATTTAAAGAACACTTCGATTTGCCATCGGTTGCGATACAATTTTGCAATTTCAAGAGCAGATACATCTATGTTATTAGATAGGAATGTGAGTGTAACGTCCTTTTCCTCATCGTAATACTCAACTAAGCGTAGAGGTTCTGGATAGAAAACTTTTGATTTTATACCATTAAGCTTAATGACTTTATCTCCTCTTAAGCCGGTGGCATAGTCAATATTGAAATTGTTTTCAATTACAGAAAAGTCCATAGTGGATTTTGCTCTTGAGATGAAGAAAGCTCCTTGCTCATGCATTTTGAACAAGGCTTTAAAGTCAATATATGCCTTATCCATTATGTAAATTGCATCTGGTATAGGGTTTATAACATCAAGTACATTGCTATCGTGATATTTTCCATCCGTTATAAGAATATAAGCAGGAATGCTTCCTCTTAAATCTAATAATGTGTGCAATTTTATAGCTCCTCTTGAATATTTGCCAGGAGCCCAACTAAATAG
>CAYQDZ010000184.1:4316-6394 GCA_964416375.1 uncultured Bacteroidales bacterium | reverse complement strand
ATCTTTACAACATAAAAAATACAGCCCCGGAATTCCCGGGGTTTTTTGTTTTTAGTTTTCACAGCATAACGATCGGTGGTATGAAAAGTTGCCGATTGCGGGTGATTTTCTATCAAGCTACAAGATAGTTGAAGCGGGATACAAGCCTTGAATTTACTGCTATCACACCTATTTTTTATATGCATCGTTACCTGCCGTTTTTAATATCTGTTCTAAGGATAATTCTCTTTCTTTAAAAAGTCTTGATTTGTAATCAATTCCTATTTTGTCTAAAAGTCGTGCCATATTATAACCTGTTGCATAAAAATAGGTTGTTTTTCTTGTCTGGAATAGCCACTGGTCATTTTCAATATTATAATTCCGGAATTTACTATACGAATGGTAAGACGTGTCTGATTTTGAAAGGTTATCATCGGCTTCCATCACCGCAAACTTTCCATACAAACTATATTCAACATATCTTGCCGTACCTTCCATAGTTTCATACGTTTCTTCAATTGTCTTTATATCAAAACCTAATCGTTGTATTGTAAGTAATCTACGTTCGTCTCGCAATTGGAAAAATGTATCAATGCACTTACTTACCTCCTTAGCATTATTTGAAGCGATTGCCGTTAATAAAAAATCATTCTCCTTATCGACATAATCCTTGAACCATTGATTGGACTTATAAATTCTCTTCAAACTGTCAGCTGGAATATGTACAACTTCTTGTTCAAAAAAATCAAGATAGACTTGGTGTTTGTATTGAAAACCATGAAAATACTCATGAATAAGCATTGTCATCCATTCTTCTGTAGAGTTTACATCTGGAATGATGTTTTTTGTTATCTCAAAACTACTACATTTCATATAAGGTGATTTGTAGTTATAATCCGAGGTAGTATCACCAAATAATATACTTGCCGACATGTGAAAGGGAATACTGTCTAAAAGGCTTGTTTTATAAATCTTTATTTCATTAGATTCAAATACAAGTTCTGGTTTATAAAAATTGATGAATTTCATCGTTGGGTTTATTACGAAGTTATTTGAGTCGGTATAGTAGATTAATGGTACATCGTATTTTTTATCAGAAAAATCTTTCCAAATGTCTATATCGATTAAAGATTTAAGGTAATAAACATATTGAATCCGATGAATTACAATCTGTTGGTTATTATCTTGTATTGGAATACATGAAATAAAAAAAGTTAGCGATAATATAGCAGTCAATAGTCTCATTATGTTGTTCTTTTCTAAAATGGCAGGTAACTTATTTATAAAAGTAATAGGTTTTCGTCAAAACTATCATTTATACCCCTGCTATTCAGGTGATGGATACTATTTTGAGTTGGGTTTATAATCCTTTCATTATTTGCTGTAAAAGAATTACATACCTTGGAATTCACGAAGTTTTTTGTTGTCAGTTGCGGGCCACAACGAAACTTTTCTTTACTCTGTGTCTATCCCCCTTTTCATTGTAAGCATCAAAAAATAAAATGTAATAGCCGCTGGCCAGGCTTCCTCCATTGTAGTCCTTTCCGTTAAAAATATACTGCCCTTCCGTACCCAGAATTTCCCCGTTTGCCAGAGTATTAATTTTTCTTCCGTTTTTATCAAACACCATGATCCTGATCATGTATCCCTGCGTTTCCATTTTGTAGCGTACCAACAATTCATCATCCAACCCATCTCCGTTGGGCGTAATGGTTTTTGGTGAGATCTCTACCTGAAAAACCGAATTTTCAGATTCATTCTGAGAATTTGGTGCTGCAGGAGTCTGGTACCCTGCATCGGAAGAGGCCGAATGCCAGTTATCAGGCTCCAGACCAGATCTTATGCAGGAAATTCTTTCCAGGGCTACGCCCCGGCTATCAGTCAACAGGTCATGGTGGTATGCGGGAGAATAGGATGCTGCATCACATATGTTTGCTTCCCCGGTAAATAAATAAACCTGTGATCCTTCATTTGGAATTCGGGGCATATTTCCCATGTATGCGATTCGCTCAGCTCCGGAAAACATCTCAGGGCTGTCAATGCCCGTATAACTTCCTGCTACTATCACATAAGCGCCAGCCTCCACCGGAAAATATTCA
>CAYQDZ010000184.1:0-4216 GCA_964416375.1 uncultured Bacteroidales bacterium | reverse complement strand
TACACCTGATTTTTCTCAAAAGACCGTTTGAAGAAAAGCTCTGCTTTATCTAGTATTGGCCAGGCCGGATGTATAGAATCGGGCATCCCCATACCATGATCTACCCTAAAATACTCTGCCGATATGCTTCTGGCACTATCCAATGGTTCCGAAAAATAGAGCATAAGAGATTCTGATTTCGTAACAGCAACGCGCCAAAGTTCAGGTGATGAATTGTTCCCGGGAGAATCATAAACCGAGTTTTCCTCTCCCGGTGTTCCTCCCCTGTAATCTGAAGATTCACGCCAGTTACTTCCTGCAGCACAAGGATCATCCGGATCGACCATTTCCAGTGACCATCCCCCTTCTTTCTTTGAAGAAGTTTCAAACCAGTCACAGGAATACTTCACAGCATGGATTAACCGTCCCGATCTGTCCTGCAATCTTACTTCTGCACCGGCATTGTTCAATGCCGGGAAATGTTTGCAGGATATGGCATGCATCATCGTATCAAAAGCATCTTCCCCGCTATGAAAAAGTGTTGCATAACCGCCGGGCGGTATAATCTCAGGCGGCAGCTCAATGGTTTTGTCATGGATGGTAAGATGCCATCCTTTCATTGAAATTTCCTTATCCGATCTGTTGTACAATTCTATGAATTCCGTCTCAGGCAATAAAACAGGTGGTGAAGGATCAGCCAGAACTTCATTGATCATTACATCATACGCTTTTGGATAATAAAAATGTTTAGTAGATGTTGTGGCAGACAACTTGTTTCCATACATATCTACTATCGCGGGCAGATGCAAATAGTAGGTATTACCGGGTGTGATCAGTCCCGGGATTTCAAGCACACAGGTTTTTGCCGCCCCGTAATCAGAAAAGGCACATCCCGCTCCTTCAATGCAGAATTCCTGACTGTCCATAATCTTAACAAGTTCTGAAAAGTCGATTTCAACACACTGTGGATTAAGAATGGAAATCGCTTCCACGAATGGCGAAACGGAATCATTCGAAAAATTTCCCTTGATCGTTAAGTCATCAAATGTAAGTCCCTGATCGTAGTTTGAGGTATATTTGTAGTAGAGAGTAAAAATATTTGGGGTTTCAGGCAGGGTTATAAATGCTTCTCCGATGATAAAAAAAGCACCTCCTGAGGTATCCATTTCGATGGTAAAAACACCCGATTCATATGAGTTTAGCCGGAATCTGACAGGCTCTTCCTTTTCTATACTTTGTTCCCAGTTAAATCCAGTGTTCAATACGATTTCCGTCTCTCCATTATGAACAGCCCACAATTGCAACTCATCACCGGTTCCCTCATAGTTGACACCAAATACAAGTGCATTCTCAGGATTGCTTCCGGGAAGCGAATTTTCTGATATCATCACAAGCCAATGATTGTTTGACGATGGATTGAAATCGTACCGAATAGAGAACTCCCAGATTGCTATTCCACGATTCAATTGCAAGGGATCATGAAACAAGGAAATCCAATCTGATGAAGTAACATCATTGTCAAAATGATGTTTTAATGAAAAATCACCCGCTATCGGGTCCTCTTCAGATATTGTCCAGTGTCCGGAAATATTCTGATACCAGTTTGTTAAGTCTTTGTTTTCAAAGTCGAAAGTAATGTTTTGACCTAACGAAATACCCGGTATTATGAAAAAAAGCAATACCAGTGCTTTCACTACAATGAAATTAAATTAAACGTTTGATTTTCAATATAATATAATATTAATTATAGCATTTGTATTAATCGGAACGTGGAACCCTAATATTTTTTTTATTACTTTTCATAAACTTATGTGTAGAGGGGTTTCATGAAACAAAAATAATTACGAATTTTGTATCCTTAAACTGAGATCAAAATACATATTATATACCAAAAATAAAATCCCATGAAGGGATTTTATTTTAGTAATTCGATTACCCATTAATACATGAAGTGAAATGAAAGTTGCTGTTGTAGGCGTCAGTGGCGCAGTTGGACAAGAGTTTTTAAAAGTTCTGGAGGAAAGAAATTTTCCGTTGGATGAATTGGTGATTTTTGGTTCAAAACGTAGTGCAGGCAAAGAATATATGTTTAAGGGAAAAAAATTGGTGGTGAAAGAATTAAAACATGGCGATGATTTCAAAGACATTGACATAGCACTTACTTCAGCCGGAGCCTGGACCTCCGTTGAATATGCTGAAACCATTACCAAACATGGTGCGGTAATGATCGACAATTCAAGTGCTTTTCGTATGGATGATGATGTTCCTCTGGTAGTTCCTGAAATCAATCCGGATGATGCCAAAAACAGACCGAGAAACATCATTGCCAATCCGAACTGTACTACCATTCAGATGGTTGTTTGTCTGCAGCCTGTTGAAAAATTGTCTCACATCAAACGCGTACATGTTTCATCATACCAGTCGGCGAGTGGTGCCGGGGCTCAAGCTATGGCAGAACTCCTGGAACAGACAAAACAGATCGTGAAGGGGGAAAAAGTACAGGTGGAAAAATTTCAGTACCAGCTTGCCATGAATGTGATCCCCCAGGTTGACAAGTTTATGGAAAATGGGTATACGAAAGAAGAGATGAAGATGTACCATGAAACGAAAAAGATCATGCATACCGATGCAGACGTCAGTGCTATATGTGTTCGTGTGCCTGTTTTACGGAATCACTCTGAAGCTATATGGCTGGAAACAGAAGATGAGATTTCCGTAGAGGAAGTCCGGGAGGCTATTTCCAAGGCCGAAGGACTTACATTGATTGACGATCCTGCGAATTTGAAGTACCCCATGCCTCTTTATTCTGAAGGCAAGGATGATGTTTTTGTTGGCAGAATCAGGAAAGATCTGACAAACCCAAAAGGAATTACTTTCTGGTGTGTCGGGGATCAGATCCGAAAAGGTGCTGCATTGAATGCAGTGCAGATAGCAGAATACCTGGTAAAGAATAATTTATTATAGACAAAGCTGTCCAAAAAGTCTTTGTGCAACTTCGTACTTACTTTGTGTAACTCTGTGGTATAACTAAATAATTGTTGCACAGAGTTTCACAGAGCCTCCGCAGCGAAGTTTCAGTGCTCGTGGAAAGAAACAAATCTTATTTAAAAAGTGTGTATTAGATTTTAAACAGTCTTTTTATTTTGCTAACTAATAAAGAAAATTGTCTTTCGGGTAACGGGTGATATGAATTTCTTTTGCCTTGTTGTACAAAAGTTTTCTGAATTCCTCCACATTTTCCTTTTTCTTCGCTGAAATAAAAATGCATTCGGAATTGTTCTTTGCCATCCAGCTTTTTTCCAATTCCTTTAGTGTATAGTTCTGTTTTGATCGTGGTGTAAGATCATCCTCATCTTTAGGCACATGTTTGTAGGCATCAATTTTGTTAAAAACAATATAGATGGTTTTATCGACAGCTCCTATTTCAAATAGGGTCTGGTTCACCACATTGATCTGCTCTTCAAAATTGGAATGTGAAATATCCACAACATGCAAAAGAATATCCGATTCCCTTACTTCATCAAGAGTAGATTTGAAAGATTCAACCAGACTGTGCGGGAGTTTCCGGATAAACCCTACAGTATCAGATAAAAGGAATGGTAAATTTTCTACAACAACTTTTCTTACTGTTGTATCAAGGGTTGCAAACAGTTTATTTTCGGCAAATACACTGGATTTACTGAGTAAATTCATAATGGTTGACTTGCCGACATTTGTATAACCAACCAGGGCAACACGAATTAGCTTTCCCCTGTTCTTACGCTGGGTTGCCATTTGCCTGTCAATCTTCTCCAGTTGTTTCTTTAGCTTTGCTATCTTCTCGCGTATGATCCGGCGGTCCGTTTCAATTTCCGTTTCACCAGGTCCGCGCAATCCAATTCCCCCGCGTTGTCTCTCAAGGTGTGTCCACATGCGTGTTAATCTGGGCAAAAGGTATTGATATTGTGCAAGCTCAACCTGGGTCTTAGCATGCGCAGTTTTTGCCCTTCCGGCAAAAATGTCCAGAATAAGATTGGTACGATCCAGAATTCTGCACTCCAGTTCTCTTTCAATGTTCCTTAACTGGCTTGGAGTAAGCTCATCATCAAACAACACAAGATCGATGTTGTTGATTTTTATAAACTGCTCAATTTCGATTAATTTTCCCTTACCTATATAGGTTTTTGCATTGGGAATTTCAACTTTCTGTGTAAATCTTCTTACAGGTATAGCACCGGCTGTTTCAGTCAGAAAAGAA
>CAYQDZ010000183.1:0-6525 GCA_964416375.1 uncultured Bacteroidales bacterium | reverse complement strand
TACCTGTTGAATATAAACTAATTAAGGGTGTGTAACATGTGCATACCCCAGTTAAGTAATTTATCTGTTTTAAACATTAGTAATAACCAGTTAAGTGGAAATATCCCTTCTGAATTAAATGATTTATTATCTTTTATGTCCTTAGACAGTAACTATTATACCTTTTCTGATATTGAAACTCTAAAAGACAATTCATTTTTGGTTTTTAAATATTCCCCACAATATCCTGTAGCTTTTAATACCAGCCAGATAAACAAAAGTACAGGTGATGATCTTGAACTGAATATTATAGCTCTTGCTGATAAAGAAATCTCTGCCGACAGTAACCAGTATAAATGGTGGAAAAACGGAATTGAATTATCAGTCTATTCTGAGTCCACTGTCCTGAGTATTGATGAATTAAGTTCTTCGGATCGGGGATATTATCACTGTACCATGGTCAATTCTGAACTTCCAGATCTTACTTTATACACCGACTCTGTTTTTCTGGTAATTGACGGGGCTGTTGATATTACGCTTTCCCCTGATACGGTTGATGAAAATGTAAATCCGGGATCTGCAGTAGGAATCCTGACTGCCTTAGATCCTGATCAAACCGGTGGGCATACATTCTCACTGATTAAAGGCAACGGGACAAATGATGCGGATAATGATTTGTTTTCAATTAATGAAGATAATTTAATGATTAACACGGCACCTGATTACGAAACACAAGATGAATACCATATTTATGTCAGGGCAACAGATGATGATTTACAAACTTTCGATAATGCCCTGGTTGTTTATGTAAATAATATTGATGAAACCCATATCACCTCAATAAATAATAATACAATAAAAGAAATACAATTATTCCCGAATTATCCCAATCCATTTGCGTTTGCTACAACAATCCCATACTTTTTGCCGGAAGCCTCGCAGGTAGAGATTTCATTATATGATATTACAGGCAGAGAAATACAGGTTTTATACAAAGGATATAAAGAAAGGGGATCACATAGCATGAATGTAGATGCCGGTAATCTTTCTTCTGGTGTATATTTTTATACAATGAAAACTAAAAATTTTGAATTGACGAGAAAATGCATGATATCTAAATAATGGTTTTTTATAAAGCAAATACTGAGTAAAAGAATAACATTAAATTAAAAAACATGAAAAACATTAAAAGCACTTTTTTCAATTATTTCATTTATTTTTTCAGTTTATATTATTAAAGCAGAAACAATACAAGTAGCCGATTCACTTACAACAGATACCGAGTGGACAGCAGACACAATACAGCTTACAGGTAATGTTGCATCAATACCTGCCGGTTTATACTATTTAAGTATACGATCTGACCAATGCTGTAAGATGTATAAGATTAATATTAAGTAAAGTTATTTTTATAAGTATAAGCTGGAGATAAAATTAAAGCTGTTCTTTCTTATTATTTTTTTCATGATCCAAAACTCAGGCAAGCCTGGATTTGTATTTCAACTCTTCACTCACTTTTCTCATTTTTATGAGGCAAATCGTAAGAGAGACAATGATAAATTGTAAGCGATCTATTATTTATTTCCCATCTTTTTTCGGTGAACAAAATAGATTTTATAGATTTACCCGGGAAAATGTACTTAGGCGAAATGAATTATTCAACCGACAATCCGCAACTCAAACTGGCATACGATTTTATTGAATCAACCTCTCAAAACCTCTTTCTTACAGGTAAGGCCGGAACCGGAAAAACAACATTCCTGAAAAAACTCAGCCGGATCTCTCCAAAACGTTTAATCGTTGTTGCACCCACAGGAGTTGCTGCAATAAATGCGGAAGGAGTTACCATACATTCTTTTTTTCAATTGTCCTTTGGCCCACAGATCCCCAGGCATTACAGCACAGAATTTTCCGGGAATAATATGAGCTCAGATGAAAGTAAATCGAACTTTACCCGCGTAAGTCGTGATAAGAAGAATATCATTCGAAGTCTCGATATGTTGATTATCGATGAGATAAGCATGGTTCGTGCCGATCTGCTGGATGCAATGGATAAGGTTCTTCGCCGATATCGTAACAACAACCAGCCATTTGGTGGCGTCCAATTACTCATGATTGGCGATCTGCAGCAATTGGCTCCTGTTGTTAAGGATGAGGATTGGCGGGTACTTGGCCAGTATTACGATTCGGCATTCTTCTTTAGCAGTAAAGCCTTGCAGGAGGCTGGTTTTATAAGCCTTGAGCTGAAAAAGATATACCGTCAGAGTGATCAGGTTTTTATTGACCTTCTCAATAAAATCCGGGAGAGCAAACCGGATTCAAAAGCTTTGCAACAATTGAATGAAAGGTATGTTCCCGGATTCTCTCCACGGGATGAAGAAGGTTACATTACACTAACAACACACAATGCGCAGGCAAGGACAATTAATACAAAGAAGCTTTCTGAAATTAAAATGCCTGAGTTTAAGTTTACCGCTGCAATAAGCGGTGAATTTCCGGAGTACTCTTATCCCACGGAAGAGTTCCTGGCTCTTAAAACCGGAGCTCAGGTTATGTTTGTAAAAAATGACAGTTCACCGGAAAAGCTCTATTACAATGGCAAAATCGGGCGTATTGAAAACATTGAAGAAGATGTAATTTCTGTTCTCTGCGAAGGAGATAAGTTTGCTATTCCTGTAGAGAAAGTCATTTGGCAGAACATGAAGTATACCGTAGACGAGCAAACACAGGAGATAGAAGAAATCCCGGTCGGAAGTTTTAATCAATTTCCTTTGAAGTTAGCCTGGGCCATTACAATTCATAAAAGTCAGGGATTGACTTTTGATAAGGCTGTGATTGATGCAAATGCAGCTTTTGCCCATGGCCAGGTTTATGTTGCACTGAGCCGTTGCCGAACACTGGAAGGCCTGGTACTTAGCAGTAAAGTCTCAGACAGGGGGATAATAAGCAATTCGGGGGTTCAATCCTTTACAGAGCGAATTGAAGAAAATGTTCCTGATAATGATTTCCTCACCCGTTCACAGATAATATACCAACACCAGTTGCTAAACGATTTATTTGATTTCTCACCACTTATCAGGCGAATAAACTATTGCATCAAAATTACCACAACCAATGCTGACAGCTTGCTGGGTGATCCGGTAAAACAATTGCAGGAAATTGCCAAATCCATAAAGGAAAGGATGATGCTCGTTGCACAGTCGTTTTTTAGACAGCTTAAGCAGAACAATTCGATAAATCTGTTGGTAGAAGATAATTCAGCCTTGCAAACCAGGATAAAAAAAGGCTGTGTTTATTTTTTTAATATTTTGCATGATGAGATAATACCTGCCTTCGATCTGGTACAATTCGAAACCGATAACAAAACAGTCAAAAAATCGCTGACTCATGCTGCCAATCAAATTCAGGAACAAGTTGAAGTGATGTTAGCGTCCTTAAATTCAGGCAAAGAAGGGTTCTCAACAGGGAGATTTCTTGAAGCCAGGGCTAAGGCTTCATTAGTAAAAGAAACTATTCGTACATCAGCAAAACTCGAAACCAGTATTGCACCTGCAGATATTGCTTTTCCCGAAGTGTTTAAAAATCTGAAGAACTGGAGGAATGAAGTAGCCCGAAAGCAGGGGTTGGCGCATTATATGATCCTCAGTCAGAAAGCTATTGCCGGACTTGCACACTATCTTCCGGCTTCTTTTGATGAGATGAAAAAAATTAAGGGCATTGGGAAACGTACCATCGAAAAATACGGGGAAGATATTCTGGAGATCATCCTTAGCTTTCGGGAAGACAATAAAATCGATCTGAAAATGCCTGAGCCTGAGCGTAAATCTTCTAAAAAAAAGAAGGATAAAAAGCCTACCCGCGAAATTAGCTTTGAGCTTTTCCAATCAGGGAAATCGGTGGAAGAAATTGCACAGGAAAGGGGCCTGACCAACAACACCATTGAAGGACACCTGGCACATTATGTTGGTGAAGGTTTACTGGATATAGGCCAATTTATCCATGAGAAAAAGTTAGCCTTAATAGCCGAATACTTTCAGAAGCATAAATCATATCAGCTAAACGATGCCAAGCATTCTCTTGGTGATGAGGTAAGCTATTCCGACCTGAGGTTTGTGCTGAAGTACATGCAGCATACGGGACAGCTGAGTTGAGGGATTACTAAATATTACTTATACTTACGGGCGCTTTGCTGTTTGGATTAATTTATACAGACTTCAGGCAAGCCTGAATTGTTTTTCATTTTGTTTTACCGTGGCTCTCAAAGCAAAAGGAATGATTGCATCAATATTTAGCGAAGCATTAGAGCAAGCGAGGATTTGATTTAATATATACAAATAAACATTTTCTATTTATTTAGGCGTAGGTGCCACCATTTTGCCTGAATCCAAATTGCCCGATCAATGCCAATATAGATACCCTTGCTATATTGCTTCTTCATCATGGCGGATTTACATTAGAGATTATGACTGCGTGAAGTATAGCATTCCGAAACGGCACCTTATAATTTAATCAAAATAACAAATAATAACTTGACATTCAGTCATTACCATTGTAATTTAATGAATAGAAAATTGCAATATTAGTTACGGCAATCGAAATGATTATGAATTATTAATGAATCAAAATTTATCATTGTATCTGATCATTTTTTAGTCTTTTTCGCTTCAGAAAAATATGAGTTAAATGCAATAATTAATATAAATTTTAAATCCATGAAAAATTTAAAAAAAAATTCACTGGTATGTTTAATGGTTTTGTTCTGTTCATATTCACAGGCACAGTTATTAAATGCTAACTATCAATATGATGTTAAATTCATCTGTGGTGAATCAGATGGAAAGATTTTAGGCCCAGGTGTCTACCATACCGCTATTAATATCTTAAATCCGAATTTTGATGAAGTTGCAATAGTATATAGAATTTCAGTAGCACATCCCGGAAAGTCTGGTATGTTGACTGATTTCTTCTCTTTCAGTTTAGATTCATTGAAATCATTTGAAATAGATTGTCCGGAAATAATAAAAAGGATCACATATTTGTAATGGAAAAATTCATATAACAATTAGAAGTAAACTTAGCATAGAAGTTTCTTTACAATTAACAAAACCACTCAATTTTAAAAATTACTTTTAAAATTTCTTGAAATAATTTATATTTTAGAGTTAAATTGGTTTTTACAAATTACATCAGCAAAAATGAAAAAATTATTATTGATAACACTTACAGTTGGTTTTTTATCAACATTAACTTTTGGGCAGGAAAAACAGTTAGTTCCTAAAATCGGTCTTTTAATGGCAAATTATATTGATGTTAGATGGTATAAAGATCAACAATTTTTCGAAGAAAAAGTTAAAGATTTGGGTGCAGTACTAATGATGCGGGATGCTTCAAACGATCCAAATAATCAGTTGAAACAAGCCATTGAGCTTATCGACTCTGGGGTACAAGTGTTGGTAGTAATACCTGTTGACTCGAAGGCTGCGGGAGCCATTGTACCTGTAGCACACAAAAAAGGTGTTAAAGTGATTTCTTATGATCGTCTTATACTAGACAGTGACATAGATTATTATATTTCATTTAATAGTGTCCTTGTTGGAGAATATATGGCTAAATATGTTACTGAAATAAAACCTAATGGCCGATACATTTTTATAAATGGTCCTAAAACAGACAATAACTCCCTTCTTATAAATAAGGGAGTGATGAATGTTCTTCAGCCATATATCAATAAAGGTGAAATAGATCTTGTATTCAACAAATTTTTATATGAATGGATTGAGCTTGATGCGTATCTTACTATTGAAGAGTATTTTAACTATACAAAAGAAATTGATGCTATTATTACAGGAGCTGATATACTTGCCAGGGGTGTATTAATGTCACTAGATAAATGGGGGCTTTCGGGTGAGGTTTTGTTGACAGGACAAAATGGAGACTTACAGGCAATATACGATATACTTGACGGGAGGCAAACAATGACCATGTATAAATCATTAAAAACACTTGGACAAAAATCTGCTGAAATTGCTGTTAAAGTGGCAAAAAACGAGGAAATTGAGTGGTCTGAGAAAATTTATAATGGTAAAAAAGAAGTTCCGTCAATTCTGTTCGATCCCGTTTTGGTAGATAAGAATAATATTCGAGAAACCGTAATTGCGGATGGTCATCTTACTGAGGAGCAGGTTTATAATCGATAAGGTAAGTATACATAGCATTTTATAACTTATCATTAAATACTGTTTCATTATCCAGCTATATGATTTCGGAAAACATTTATAAGTTTAACAATGTTTATTTTGAATAATTTATTACCATATGTTAACTAATTTAGGAGAAACGCAAAATAAACTATCTGGAAAAAGAATTTAATATGACTTAGGCAACCATGAGTGATTTAACAAAAGTTTTATTCCGGAAGGGATTAATTGAAAAGGAGTCAGATTTAATTGTTACAAGAAACTATACCGTTTACGAACCGGTGAAGGAGTATAAATAACTAAATAGTCGCTCCTTACGAACTCCAAAAATAAATTAACTGAGATCTAT
>CAYQDZ010000182.1:0-6545 GCA_964416375.1 uncultured Bacteroidales bacterium | reverse complement strand
TTAGCATTATGGAACCTATGAAAAGTTTAGTCCCATTAGCCAAGTGGTTATTAAGAATCGCTGTTGCTCTTGTAGTGTACAGTAAATTTTTGGAAACTGCTTTATCCTTCTCATTTAGCGGACCAAGTTATTTTCTGGCCTTGTTGATGGTGATTTTTACCATTTTATTGCTGGCAGGAGCATTTCTGAAAAAGAGCTCAATAACTGTCATTTCAGGTTTGGCCATTTTTATCATTTCGGTTATCCTGATGTTTCCCGGCGGCATAACGATAGGCAATGTTGCTGCAAACTTCATAACTGCTGCCATTGGATTCTATTTTATGGCAAGAGGGAATCTGGGGTGATTTGGATAAGAAGATAATTTACAAGTTGAATATATAGCAGTAGAGCCTGCCCGAAAAGCAAACAATACACCATACATATCGTAATAGTTTGCTTTTCGGGTTGTTTTTTAATACTCGTTTGAACAATTTCAGGCTTTCAGGCATTTAGTACTATGGAAAGAACGTAAAACTTGAATTGTAAATTTTTTAGTAGCTTCGAAGCCAAATAATTAAGGTTGAGAAATCTTAATTGATGTAAACCATATGATAAAACTGCAAGAGAAGACTGCTATTATAGCAGGAAAGGAAAAAATCAGCTACCATGCCTTATTAGAAAATATTTCAGCTTTCACAGAGCATTTTAGCATTTCACCCGGCGACAGGGTGGTAATCTATTCCGAGAACAGCTTAGAATGGATCTATGCTTTTTATGCCACCTGGATGAAAGGGGGGATCCCTGTACCTATCGATTTTATGGCAGCCCGCGATGATGTTGCTTTTATTTTGCAGGATTGCAGGCCTGCAATGATTTTTGTTTCCGATGCCTTAAAAGGGATTATTTCCGACAGTCTTAAATCGGTCAGCCTCAAGGCTGATATAAAAATATTCAAAGGACTTAAAGTCGCTAAAAAACCGGAAAACTTTGCCGGGACATTAGAACCTGATAAAGACAAAACGGCGGTCATTATCTACACCTCGGGAACCACAGGAAGCCCTAAAGGCGTTATGCTGTCGTTTGAAAATCTACTGATCAATATCAAGGCAGTAACAGAAGATGCAAAAATCATTACCGAAGATGCATGCATTATGATGTTGCTTCCTCTGCATCATATTTTTCCGTTGATGGGAACTCTCATTATGCCTCTGCATGTGGGTGGAACCATTGCTCTTTGTCCTTCCATGAAGCCGGAAGATATCATGTCCACACTGAATGACCATGCAGTTTCCATTATCATCAGTGTTCCCAGGTTTTACGCTACAATCAGAAAAAGCATTTTGGATAAGATCAACAAAAAGCTCATTACCAGGCTGCTTTTCAGTTTAGCAAAGTCGTTGAACTCCCTGAAATTCTCACGGACCCTTTTTGCGACTGTGCACAAGAAATTCGGCGGACACATTAAATACATGGTTGCCGGAGGGGCAGCTTTAGGGAAGGAAATCGGTAAGGACTTTTATGCCCTTGGTTTTGAAATACTGGAAGGGTACGGCATGACGGAAGCAGCTCCCATGATATCGTTTACACGACCGGGGAAATATACGCCGGGATCTCCCGGACAGGTCATTCCGGATATGGAAGTAAAGATGGAAGATGGGGAGATCATTGTTTCGGGTAAAAATGTTATGCAGGGATATTATAACAGGCCCGGGGAGACCAACGACATTGTAAAGAACGGCTGGCTGTATACAGGCGATTTGGGACGTATCGACAAGGATGGATCCATATTCATTACCGGCAGAAAGAAGGAAATCATTGTTCTCTCAAGCGGCAAAAATATCAATCCGGTGGAAATAGAGCATAAGCTTGAACGATTGTCTGCTTATGTGAAAGAAGCGGGGGTATTTCTTGATCACAATGTACTTCAGACCCTGGTAGTCCCTGATCTTGCAAAAATGAAAACCGACGGGATCGAAAATTATGATGAATATTTCCGCTGGGAGATCATCGATAAATACAACCAGTCGGCATCGTCCTATAAAAAGTTGATGAAGTTTACCATTACGCCGGAAGAACTGCCAAAAACCCGGCTGAGCAAATTGCAAAGGTTTAAGTTTCATGAAATTGCAAAACAAAATAGCCAGAAACGCAATATGAATGTTGAGGAACCTGATTTTGAGGAGTATGTTGCTATAAAAGGATTTCTGAAAGAGGAGACCGAGATGGATGTATATCCTTCGGATCACCTGGAAATGGATATCGCACTGGATTCCCTGGGAAAAGTGACATTGCAGGTATTTATTGAAAATACATTTGGCGTGACCATTCCGGAACAGGAACTATCGGAATTTCCTTCGGTTCTTAAGTTGTGCGAACACGTGAGGAATAAAAAAACAAAGGTGAAATTCGAACTGGTCAACTGGTCGGACATTCTGAAAGAAAAAATTCACTTTCACATTCCCAAACCAGGGTTTTCGCTGAAGTTGTTCAACTTTACTTTCCGGATTTTGTTGAACACCTTTTTCAGGTTAAAAGGCGATGGGACGAAAAATATTCCCGAAGGTCCTTTTATCCTTGCCCCAAATCACCAGAGCTTTTTTGACGGATTCCTGGTAGCCTCTTTTTTGCGTTCCCGTATTATGAAAAACACCTATGTGTATGCAAAAGAAAAACACTGGCGTAAAAACTGGATGAAATCACTGGCTAAGGGAAACAACATTGTATTGATGGACATAAACAATGATCTGAGATCGTCGATACAGAAACTTGCGGAGATCCTGAGAATGGGTAAAAACGTCATCATTTTTCCCGAAGGTACACGATCAAAAACCGGGAACTTGGGCAGCTTTAAAAAGACCTTTGCCATACTTAGCCAGGAGCTAAATATACCGGTTATACCGGTTGCCATCAATGGCTCATTTGGTATGGTACCACCCGGCAAATATTTTCCCCGTTTGTTCAGAAAAGTATCGGTAAATTTTCTTCAACCCGTATACCCGGCAAATCATTCATACAATGCTCTGCGAGATGTGGTTCATCAGAAGATCGCAGGTATGATGCGATAGTTATCCATGGTTTCAGTCTGAAAGAAAATGCAGGGGACCTTGCCCGCTTAATTTTTCTATTCCTGAATTTATGGCAGTCCGTTCAGGAAATCGAAATTGACCTCATTCCCTTCTGAACAATCCCAGATGATTTGTTGAACCTGCATCAGTTCTGTGAAGCTTATGGCTGAAAAATCTTTTGTTTTAAGGATGTTCAAAATATCTTCAAGGCAACTGAGGTTTACCTGATTACAGAGGGAATAGTCAGATACTTCATCGGGGGCTGATTTATCGGCTGCCAGGCAGAACACAGGAATTGGTATTTCAATAGGCTCACCAGGGCTTATGGTTTTTGTAATGGTAACGGCAGTCATCATAGGCTGATAGTCTCCGGAAGAAGGAATGAACCATGTACCGGGCTCGATGGTAAATGTGATATCAATCAGGGAGATATTGGTTACATAGATCATAAGAGTGAATGCACCTCCCTGGGGCAAAATTCCGCTGCTATTCAGGCAGTCCATCATGCATTCGGGATCATCCGGATCGGTTTCAGCACAAGCCATAACACAATTTAGATAGTTGGTATAAGCTTCACTTTCGGGATCCAAAGTAGATGTTGCATCCCCGTCTATAGAAATATCCAGGCCATCAAAAGCAAGGGGGACACAGGCTTCATCAAAGACTTCGGGGGTATCGGAATCGTCTGATTTATTGCATCCGACGAAGGCCAAAAGAAGGCCGAGTGTTAAATAAATACCTATTTTTTTCATGCTCAGAGTGTTTGGTGGTTAGGTAAATTAAAAATGTCCAATCATTGTAAAATACTAAAGAAGCAAAATATAAGAAAAAAAAGCCAGTTATCAAAACCGGTAATAGAAAAAATACCGGTTTGGTTAACAGTAATATTGGAACCGTTTGTTTATTACAATCGGGGGAAGAAGATAGTTGCCGGATCTTGTAAGGTAAAATGATTCACTAAATAACTCCCTGGTCAATCATGGCATTGGCCACTTTTAAAAAGCCGGCAATGTTGGCTCCCCGCACATAATCAATGTAGCCGTCAGACTGCAGTCCATGGTGTCTGCACGATTCATGTATCGATTCCATGATCTGATGCAAGCGTTGGTCAACTTCCGTTTTTGGCCAGCGTAATTTCATTGCATTTTGTGTCATTTCAAGTCCTGAGGTAGCTACGCCTCCTGCATTGGCAGCCTTGCCCGGACAATACAACAACCTGTTTTTCTGGAAAACATGTATGGCCTCGGGAGTGCATGGCATATTTGCTCCTTCACAAACACATATACAGCCATTCTCAACCAGCTTTTTGGCATCATCAGCATCCAGCTCATTCTCGGTGGCACAGGGCATGGCAATATCGCAATTTACTTCCCAGGGGTGCTTGTTGGCTATGAACTGTGCGCTTTTGAACTTTTGAGCATAAGGTTCAACAATGTCTTCGTTGCTTGTTCTCAATTCAAGCATAAAGTCAATTTTGTCTCCGCTTACACCTTCTTCATCGTAAATGTATCCATCGGGTCCCGAAAGAGTTATTACTTTTGCTCCCAGCTGGTTCAATTTCGTGACAGCCCCCCAGGCTACATTTCCAAAACCTGATACTGCCACCTTTTTGCCTTCAATTTTTTCTTTTTGTGTACCCAGCATTTCCCTGGTAAAATAAACCACGCCAAAGCCTGTAGCTTCAGGGCGTATCAGGCTGCCTCCCCAGTCTATGCCTTTTCCTGTAAGTATGCCCCTGAACTCGTTTGTCAGTTTTTTGTACATGCCAAAGAGGAAACCAATTTCACGGGAGCCAACCCCTATATCGCCCGCCGGAACATCTATCTCCGAGCCAATAACTTTCCATAATTCAAGCATAAAAGACTGACAGAAGCGCATGATCTCCGTATTTGACTTGCCCTTGGGCTGAAAATCAGAACCTCCTTTTCCCCCACCCATGGGCAGAGTCGTCAGCGCATTTTTAAAAATTTGTTCAAAGCCAAGAAACTTCAGGATGCTTAAGTTTACACTCGGGTGAAATCGCAGCCCACCCTTATAGGGCCCGATGGCATTATTAAACTGCACCCTGTATCCTCGGTTGATATGAACCGTACCTTCATCATCCATCCAGGGAATCTTAAAAGAGAATACCCTGTCGGGTTCAATTAACCTCTCTATGATTCCGGCAGTTTGAAAATGCGGATTGTTATTGTAAACCTCAACTATTGATTCAAGAACTTCATGTACAGCCTGCAAATATTCCTGTTCCCCCGAATTTCTTTTTTCGAGGCTCTGCATTACATTATCAATGTCCATAGCATTAAGTAAATATCTATTTTAAAGTTAGGGTATTAAAAACAACTCTCAAAGGGGTTTGTTAACATAAAGGTAGGTATACCATATGGTTTGATGGCATGATTTTCATCATGATAACATGATTATTGACAGGGATTGAATTTGAAGGGAGAATATAATCCGGAGGAGAAAAAAATTTGGCAGGAGTTGTTTTAAAAAAATAGATTTTCCTACTTTACATAAAAATTGGAATTGGTAAGAGTTGATAAATGGTTATGGGCAGTGCGTGTTTTTAAAACACGTGCCGTATCAACCGACGCCTGCAGGCGGGGGAGGGTACTCGTAAACGGACTTTCAGCCAAGCCTTCCAAAGAATTGAAATCAGGAGATCATGTAACCGTGCGTAAACCACCTGTATTGTTTTCATACCAGGTAAAGCAAATCATTGATAAAAGGATCTCGGCGAAACTTGTTTCTCAGTATCTCGATGATCAGACAACGCTTGAAGAACTGGACAAGCTGAAGATAAATGAATCCTTTTTCTTTAAGAGGGAACGTGGAACCGGGAGACCTACAAAAAGGGAGAGAAGGCAAATTGACAAACTGAAAGATGATCATTAAATACGTGAGATTATGTTAATTGCACAACAAAAACGGAAAGAGAATATCGCAGAATATATTTTGTATATGTGGCAGGTAGAAGATACCATCCGGGCATGTAAGTTCGATATAAATCTTCTCGAAGACCGGATCATATCACAATTCTCAGACAGTGAAAAAGTCAAACAGGAAATAAGAGACTGGTATGCGAATTTGATTGTGATGATGCACGCAGAAAATATAAAGGAATCCGGTCATTTGGCGTTGACAGATGCCCTGATCAGGGACATAAATGATCTGCACAGGAAATTGTTGGAGTACAAAAAAGATGCGAAATATCTGGAACAATATTCATGGGCATCTCCTAACATACGTGAAATTGAAAAAAAACTGGGAAGAGAACCGGTTAGTGAGATCGACACTTGTCTTACTGCTTTGTATGCTCTTCTCCTTATGCGTTTGAAAAAGAAAGAGATTACCCGCGAAACCCATGAAGCCATGCAAACATTTAGCCATCTGCTGGCTTTGCTGTCAAACTGGTATAGAAAAACAGAATCGGGGGAAGCAGAGATTTAGCCTGCATTATTCATAAAAATGAATGAATTTTAATTATTTATTTTTGATACA
>CAYQDZ010000181.1:0-6567 GCA_964416375.1 uncultured Bacteroidales bacterium | reverse complement strand
TGAGAATTTTGATGTCTTTTCTCAAATGTTTGATGATGCGTTTCAGGTTCAATGTTACCTGTCTTTTACTCCATTCCCTGAGCAGAGAATCGAGTAGTATACTCCAGATTATGTATACAAGGAATCCAAGAAAAAGGATGATATAAAAGGTAGGATTCTGGCTCCACTTCAGAGTTGCCAGTCCCATTAGTTCTTTCGCAGATTCTGTATTGGTATGGATAATGAGGGCCAGTAAAAGATCAACAATAAATGTTACAGTTATCAGAAGTGAAATAAATACATATTTGGCCTTGTGTCTCAAATCAAGAAGAATATGAAATGCCCATCCAAAAGCATAGAATACAAAGGGAACAAGGAAGAGTAAATAATTGTATCGAATGGCTTCTGATAGCTCGTAAGGTTGTGGCATAATACTTCCGGTGCTCAATCCTTCTGCCAGTCTCTCGGCGATTATTTCAAAGTCGACATAGAGTGCTTTGTAAGCTGCTGAAACGTAGAAGAAGAACAGGTAACCTGTCAGGAAGATGAGAATAAAGAGATTCACACCGAATTTCAGAGCACTAAAGGAATCTCTTATTAATTCTTCCTTGCTATCCGCTCTTTTTTTTCGAATTTGAAGAAGTTCTTCCCTATGCTCTTCAACTTGTTTTTCTTTGACCTTGATATCAGCTTCGAATTTTGCATTGTTCTTCTTCGTATCATCAAGAGCTTTTTCAAGTTCTTTAATTTTTTCTCTTTTTTCTTTGCGATCGTTTTCTGAAAGTCCCTTGTATTGTTCATCCACAAGGTCTCCATTCAATATTCTTTCAAGGTAAGAAGCATATACATCCGGGTCACCCTGAACGCTTCCCGATTTAGAGTATCCAAACTCCTGCAAGTTAGTTCGTTCTGCAGAATAAGTAACTTTTGGTTTTTCTTCCGAAACGGATTTCTTAGAATTATTTTCCATAGAGTATATTAATTTAGGAATTGGAGATTACTAATTATACTAATAAAAATACATTTTAGTATATAGAATACCAAATGAAATCTTTTATCTATTCAAAATCCGAAAATATTATTTCACTGCGAAAATACATTTAACGCCACATTATCAGGAAGTTAGAAAAAGAATTCACTTGAAAAACAGGGCCATTCTGATTTTCAATATTCTTTCATTATCGAATGGTAAATTCATCAATACGTTAAAAAGGGCAATAACGCGACAGTGAATTCAGTATCAGCGGGTTTTTCAGAAAATACAGGATATTTACGGACACTGTCGGTGTTCTTAAATTTTTCTGTAACACGATTCAGCCCGGCAAATGCAAATATGTGTTTTGGAAATAATCCTTCAGATGCTGCCTGTTTTGAGTAATCTTTCATTAAGATATCTCCTTTGGTTGTTATGGCGTTTATTCTTGAAAGATAATAATCGGGACGTGGCGGAGGTTCAAAGGTGTCCATGCTTCTGTTGTAGTTTTCCGAACCATCCCAGGAATAAAATATTTTGCTTCCTTTTGAAGCCAGAATATTTCGAATGTTCAACTTGCAATTGGTAATAGAATCACCCAGGCCTACCAAACGTTCATCGGGTATGTTATCATTAATAAAATCCTTAACTTCCTTCTCGCTGTTTAACACAACCGTTTGAACACCTTTTTTTTCCAGGACAGTTTGTAATTGTTTAATTGTGTCATGGTCAATTACCAAATCTTTATCCGTGCTCATATCCATTGAAAATTGATTTCAAACCAAATTAACGGCAGAAACATGACAAATGTCAACTTTTTGGTGTTTGTACCATAACGATGTGGTAAATTTTGTATTTCAGGGGCGAAATGATCTTTTAAGGGGTGAAATCATTACTCTTCAACATTCCAGGAAACAAATTTATTACATACCATACCTGTTCTATGGACAGCGGAATAGGCTTGTTTTAAGGTGGATAACAGAAACAGAATATTGCATATTTGATTTAGATCAGTTAATTTAATATTCTCTTAGCAGAAAAAATGCAGTAAAAAAATCATTTGTTACTATATTAGATTGTCAATAAGATAATTCTTTTTTAAAAGAATAAGCAATGTACTACCCGGAATTAATAATAAGAGGTAAATTAAAAAGTTTTCTGATAGAAATTGCCAATGTAACAAGTTTTATCATACTTACAATAAAGTATATTTTCAGAAGGCCTTTTGAATTTACTGAATTTATCAGACAGTCATTTGAGGCAGGTTACAAATCCTTTTCTCTCATCAGCATAACAGCGCTGATCATGGGTCTTGTTCTTACCATTCAAACCCGGCCGGTTATGGCGGAGTTTGGTGCCGAGTCATGGGTCCCGACCATGGTTTTTATTTCTGTGGTAATCGAAATAGGCCCTGTTATTACAGCTCTTTTGTTTGCTGGAAAAGTCGGATCGCGTATAGGAGCTGAATTAAGTTCCATGAGGGTCACCGAGCAAATTGATGCAATGGAAGTATCGGGTGTATACCCAATGAAATACCTTGTGGTTACACGTGTGCTTGCAACCACTATCATGCTGCCTGTATTGGTATTATATGCCGATTTTATGGCACTGATTGGTTCATACATTGGCTATACTTTTCACAACAACATATCCTTATGGCTGTTTATTCGTGAAGCATTTGACGAACTTTATTTTAGAGATATCATTCCTGCAACAATAAAAACTTTTTTCTTTGGATTCTTCATCGGCATATTAAGTTGTTACAAAGGATACACTACTAATCTTGGAGCTGAAGGTGTTGGATTGGCAACAAATTCTGCAGTAATTCTTTCCTCTTTATCCATATTTATCATCGATTTGATTGCTGTTCAAATTACACAGATCATATTATGACCGAAAGTCCAAAACCATACAACAATCATGTGATAAAGATCCACAACCTGAACAAATGGTTTGGAGAAATGAAAGCACTTTCAGACATAAATCTCAAGCTCTCAGAAGATGAGAATCTTGTCATTTTGGGTCGTTCCGGGGTAGGGAAATCCGTATTGATAAAATGTATCGTCGGTCTTGAGAAAGCGGAAGAAGGTGAAATAGAAGTGCTGGGCAATAACATTACTCAAATGGATGAATTCGAATTGAATAAACTCAGAAAGAATATCGGATTCTTATTCCAGGGTGGTGCTTTGTATGATTCCATGACAGTAGAAGAAAACCTGCTTTTTCCATTAAAAAGAAATGCCCCGGATCTAGGCGAATCAGAAAAACAAGATCTTGTTGAAGAGGTGCTTGAAAGTGTCGGATTACTGGATGCAAAAGATAAGATGCCCTCAGAATTGTCAGGCGGTATGAAAAAGCGTGCCGGTCTGGCACGGACTCTTGTACTAAAACCTAAGATTATTTTGTATGATGAACCCACAACAGGATTAGACCCTTTTACTTCGCAGGGGATTAGCGATTTGGTGGTAAAGGTTAAGAACAAGTACAATACAACATCAATTCTGGTGACCCATGATATGAAGTGCGCAAAAGAAACCGCAGATCGTATGATCATTATGGATCAGGGAAAAATCATCGCCAGGGGATTATACGATGAATTGCGAAAAACAGACGATGAAATTATTAAAGGATTTTTTAAATAATATGTAATAAAGCAATTGATTATGCCTGATAATAAGCACAATGCATTACGTATCGGACTCTATATCTTTATTGCCTTTCTTCTCTTTGTTGGAGCAATACTTATCATTGGCCGTAAACGCAATATGTTTCAGTCCACTATAAAAATTTCCACTGTATTTCGCGATGTACGTGGACTAAAGGTAGGGAACAATGTTCGTTTTACCGGAATTGAAGTCGGAGCAATTGTGGACATAAGCATTTTATCGGATACGGCCGTTGCAGTGGAAATGTCAATGGATAGGAATGTTGTTCCATACATCAAGAAGAATTCAATTGCAACCATTGGTAACGATGGGCTCATGGGGAATAAACTGGTCATCATATTGCCTGGCACTCCCGGATCCGATATTGTTAAGGCTGGTGGTATTCTTCCTTCTGTTGAAGCGGTTGAGATAGATGATATCATCAGCGATATTCAGAATTCAAGTGAAAAGATTTCAATGGTTGCTGATAATTTGATTGAAATAACAGAAAAAATAAACCGGGGAGATGGCTTGTTTGGTAAAGTTTTTACTGATTCGGAATTTTCAGAAGAGATTGAAAAATCAGGGAGGAATATTACAGAACTGACAGGAAACCTGGTTGAAATTACAGGGAAACTGAATGTTGGAAGAGGCATGATGAGTAAAATTTTATTTGATCCCGATTTTGCCGGCGAATGGGAGACTACTTCAGAAAACCTTTCAGAAATATCCGTCAATTTGAATGAAATATCAGAAAAAATCAATCGTGGTGACGGAGTTTTTGGTAAGATGCTCACTGATACTGCGATGTCCGATAATTTAAACATGGCAAGTCAGGATTTGGAAACGGTATTAAGAAATC
This sequence comes from uncultured Bacteroidales bacterium, assembly GCA_964416375.1. GTDB lineage: Bacteria > Bacteroidota > Bacteroidia > Bacteroidales > UBA10428 > UBA10428. The sequence goes on along the minus strand of CAYQDZ010000181.1, from coordinate 2,108 downwards.
TTTCGGAAGTAAGCATAAAACTCAATGATGAAAGAAATGCCCTGCATAAGTTTATCGCTGATACTGTTTTTGCAGACTCACTTGACATATTGTTGAATAATATGAACAAGGGTGTTACTGAGGTTACAGCGGCATCCGAAGCATTACAGAAAAGCAAAATTTTCAGAGCATTTACGAAGAAAGACAAAAAGAAAAGAAAAGATGAGACGGAGAAAACAATAGAATAATTCTATTTTTGTTTTTCTAAAAAATACAATGTGACCGAAACTTTCAAATATGGAAAGCAAGGGATTTCAGTTGTGGTTCCGGAAGCATCTGAATTACTTGAGATAAACGAACCGGAATTCAAGCTTGATAAAAATCAATTTCTGTTTGAACTGGCGTCTATTCTTCCCCCGGAGAAAAACAGGTATGCCAGTGTAGGTATTGTGGTTTCGGATAAAACTCGATTGTGTGGTTACCCTTTGTGCCTCCCTTGGTTAATTGAAGCACTCCAAAAAAAAGGGACTGATAAAAAAAATATCACATTTTATATTGCATATGGAACTCATTCGCCTCAGACCGATGAAGAGAGTTTGAATGGATATGGAGAAGTATTTAATAGCTTTCGGTTTGTGCATCACAATTGCGATGATATTCAGGCTATGGTGAATTTGGGAGAAACAAAAAGGGGTACTCCTGTTATGGTTCGAAGAGATATTTTAGATAGCAGTTTATTGATAAGCTTCGGGGCAATTTCACACCATTATTTTGCAGGTTATGGAGGAGGAAGAAAACTTTTGTTTCCGGGCTTAGCCGATAGAAAATCAATTTATCACAATCATGGTTTGTTTCTTGACAGAGTCAATGAAATGCTTCAGCCCGTATGTCAGCCCGGGAATTTGGAAGGCAATCCTATTGCAGAGGATTTAAAGGAAATTAATGATCTGATGCCTCCAAATATTTCAATACATGGAATTCTTAACAGTCGGGGAGAGCTGTGTAAACTATTAATAGGCAAAGATTTTAATGACTTTTTAAAAGCATGCAAAGAGCACGATATGCATTTCAGATCGGGCATAAACAAAGAATTTGATATGGTCATTGCTTCCTGTGGTGGTTTCCCGAAAGACATCAATTTTATTCAGGCACACAAGTCCCTGCATTATGCAGCAGCATTTGTGAAGGATGGGGGCAGGCTTATTTTGTTTTCGGAGTGTGTGGATGGCATAGGATCTGAAACATTCATGAAATACCTTGAGCCGGGCAGCTTTGAAAAGACCTTTGAATTGCTGAAGGATAATTATGAAGGAAACGGAGGCACTGCCCTTTCACTCATGAGCAAAACAAAAAGAATCAAAGTTAGTATGTACACATCACTGAACGAATCAACCTGCAATACTTTACAGATTCAAAAGATAGACGAAAACGATATCAAAAAACGACTTGCTTTACATACCGGATCAATTGCCTGCATCAGGAACGCAAGCATCCTGATAAAATAAACCATTATTCAGAATAAATATAAAAAGAAACTAAAAAAGTTTCTGTTTTATTAGGAAACGAAAAACTAAATTAGTGTCTTTGAAAAAACACTGAAATGAGAAAAGAAGATCAGCAAAAGGAACAAATCGTTGAGGTGTTTCAAAAGCACTTTAATTATCACGGATTTAAAAAGACCTCGGTAGATGAAATTGCGCATGAGTTGAAGATGAGCAAGAAAACTATCTACAAGCACTTTAGCAGCAAAGAAAAGATATTCTACTTCGTGGTAAGCAGGGTGGCAAAAAAATTTAGCGGCAACATGGAGAAGAAAGTGGTAGATTACCCTACACAAAAAGAAAAAGTGGAACAGTTGATTGCCATGATCTTTACCGAAACACGCAAATGGCTGAAGCAGGGGAATGATGCCTTCGAGTTCAAATACAAATATGAAATTGCACAGCTGGCATTTACCGATGCATACAACGAGGTATTTAAAAAGCTTTTACAGGCTGGCATTGATAAAGGAGAGTTTTATATTCCGAATATCGGGATCACGGTAAGGTTCATTAACGGGATCATTTCGGAAAGCATGAAACTTATTAGTTCAAATCCCGATTTAGAGGTTGAAGGTGATGTTATTACAT
>CAYQDZ010000180.1:1782-6668 GCA_964416375.1 uncultured Bacteroidales bacterium | reverse complement strand
GAGCCATTCTTTTTCAAGTTCCATATAACGGAACGCTTCTTATAATTTGTGATCGGGAATGCTAAAATGATAGTAATTATTCTCCTTATCATCACCGATTTCTGGGAAATATTTAGATAGTTTTTTAAGATCAACTGTTAAATTATATGTTTTCATTATTCAAATATATCACTAATAGCATCATCTACACTCGCCTGGTCTAGAGAGTTTATGTAATTCTCAGTAATAGCAAGACTGCTGTGAGCCAATGCTTTACTTATTTCATATAAATTTACACCTTTTTGTCTTAAGATATCGGCAAAAGAATGTCTGGCTATGTGAGTTGTCAGTCTTTTAGTTATACCTGCTTCTTTCGCAAGCTCTTTAAGTAGTTTATTGATATAGGTATTCTTTATTGAGATTCTTTCAACCATTTCAAATTCATTATAACGAATTGCTTCTGCAGGCAAAATAGGAAAAATAAACTTCGAAGAATCGTCATTTTTGTAATGCGCTAATATTTCTTTCGATTTTGACAGCAGTTTAAAACTTCTGATACTTGAAGTTTTCCCCATTTTATATTCCAGCCGCTCATCATTCTTTATATTTTCCCATTTCATTCGGCTCATATCTGCAAACCGAACACCCCCATTATACATAGCAAAAAGGAATACATTTCTTGCATGAAAGAGAGGGCTATCCACTTCCAGTTTAACCTCCTCAATATGTTTAACTTCTTCTAACGTTAGTTTCTCTTTATGGGTTTTTTCTTTTTTAAGTTTAAACTGAATAAACGGATTATCAGCCTGGCTGAAAAGCATTTCCTTTATTGATCGATAGAGCACAGCACGTAAAATGGCCAGCTCCTTCGAGACGGTATTAACCGATAAACCTCTTGCCTCTAAATGATTTCTGTAGCGTACTAGAAAACCAACAGTAATGTCTTCAAACCGGAGGTCAATACCATTCATGAATTTATTTAGATTATCATATGCAGTTGTATATCTTCGATGGGTATTAGCCTTTTTGGACTCTTTAAAAAGTTCCTTTACATTGGCATAAAATTCAGTAAATGTTTGGCCTTTTGTTGTCAATCCTTTCAGTTGCTTGTGCACATTCTCTACATTAACAGTAATACCTTTGTTTTTGAGTTCTAATTGAACTGATTCAGCTTCCTGGTTAAAATGTTTTAAAGCATCATTTAACTTCCCATGCATTGAACAGGATGTTTTAATCCATTTACCCCATTTGGCCTTTGAATTAAAATGGTTTTTTTGGATATGAATAGGTATTGAGATTCTGCGTTTTTCCGATCTCCCAGCCGCAATCCTCATAATGACAGTATGCCTTCCGTCTTTTCGTGGCTTTGATGCCAGCTCAAAATTTATTGATATCGAATTCATGCTGACAAAAGTATTTGATATAATAAGATTGGAACCTGATTGGAACATAGCTGTTGGTGTACTGCAGAATTTTGCAGGATGAATAAAAAATTACAAGAATTTTTTTCGTGTTTTAAATAATTTGGAAGTAAAATTTGGCAGAGGTAGCAATACACAGCAAGTAATACTGCAACACCCTGTAATACAGCACAATAGGCTGAACCCCTACGGACTACTGCGCCCGCCATAGCTTCAGCGAAGGCGGGCTTGTTATTTTTCGCCACAGTCAAGGCTTAGGCGGATATTTTTCCCCCATCCCATACTAGTTGCAGGGTGGGGGTTTTTTCTTTTTCCTCAAAACTCACAATTAAACCGGGTCAAAAATTTAAAAATTATTTTTTATTTCTCCTGTCATCTAAACTAATTGCAGAGTTTGGGGGCCTTTCTCTATATCGGGGAATCGAACCCTGCTTGCGCACATCAGCTCCGCTGGCATGGGGAGGTTATTTCCATGGTGTGTTGGATGAGGTTAGAATGTACAATACTGTATTAACGGCAGCTCAGGTACTATCGATCTTCGAACTGGAGAAGGCAGTTGAGTAAGGTATTAAATATTCAATCAAGAAAAGAGAGTATTTATGCTCTCTTTTCTTTTTCAGAAAATTATGAAGCATTGACAATGATTTAATAACTTAATCGAATAGTATTGCTACAAAGCACCAAAAATTATAAATAGAAAATGACGGATCTATTAAAACAAATCGAAATATTAGGTGAAAAATATGAGATAAGCCTTAATAACCCGGTTTGTCGGTTTAAGGCCAATCCTGTTTTAAACAGTCATAAGGTAAATACTGTCTGGCAAGAACCCCATTTAAAAGTTATAACAGTACACAACGCAGGAATTACAAACTTTAAGGATCAAACACTCATGCTTTTCCGTTCGCATTTGCGAAATGGGATTTCAGTAATTGGAAAGGCAATTAGCAAAGATGGGCTTATTGACTGGAAAATAGATGACAAACCCTTTCTTAAACCTTGTACGGAAAATGACAAGATTGCAGATAATCAGAACATTTCCGAATTTATAGAAAATGAAAGTGGTGGTGTCGAAGATCCCAGAATAACTCATATTGATGATACTTATTACATTGTATACAGTGCGTATCATGGTACTATAAAAGATAGGGTGAGAGTCTCTCTTGTCACTACAAAAGATTTTAAATCGGTTACAAGACACGGAGCCGTATTAGATGTAGATATGCGAAACGTAGTCCTGTTTTCCGAGACATTTAATAAAAAATATGTGGCGCTTTTTCGGCCTAACGATAATACTATAGAACAAACAGGAGGCATCTATTCTGAAATTCGAATAGGGTATACTGATAAAATATCTGAAAACAAATGGCAAATAAGTAAAGACACTATTATTAAACAAAGTGGCGGACCAAGTGCCTTTTCCGCTAAAATTGGCCCCGGGGCACCTCCCCTTAAAACAAAACACGGATGGATTAATATTTTTCATGGGGTAAGAAATACGATGGATGGAAATCCTTATGTTCTGGGAGTAGCCTTACACGATTTGAATAATCCTGAAAAAGTAAGGGTCTCAAATATCCCTATACTTTTCCCATCAAAAGACGATTGCATAGTTAAGAATACCGACTACGTTCACGTACCCAATGTTGTATTTACTTGTGGGGCAATACGAAAACACGATGGCACACTATTTATTTATTATGGGGGAAACGACACGGTAATGAATGTCGGCATAAGCCATGAAGATATTTTAGCTGAATTATGCAAGCGGTATCCACAAGATCCTGCAACCGGACAAGCAATGTATACTTATTAAGCAAGATGGGGAAAATGCATAAAGAATGGTAGGCCAGACTATAGCATCCAAAATACCGGAACCGGCTCATACTGTGACCCGCAAGCAACACAGACAGGATAGAAGCCAACTCCTCTCGAACCGTTTTTCGGGGGAGTTTTTATGTTTTAGGATTTGTTATTAAACACAAACCCATTTAATAAAATAAAAGTATAACCTATACATATTCAATGTAATATAAATATATAAAGTTACAATTGAATGCAAGCCATGAAATATCAAGGGCTAAATTGTGGTCAGTTTATCCGATTCTTTCCATCAGAGAAAACTTCATTTGCAGCTATTTTTTCTCCAGGGTATATCTTTTGTAATTTTGATTGGTTATTACTTTTTGCTCAAACAAATAATCGCCAAAAGACCGCATATGTTTCAGGTATTTTTCTAAAGTAGACATTTCATATTGATATTTAATATTTTTTTTATTACCTCTATAATAGCCATTAACTGTCAAATAGTTAAAGTATTTCTTTAACCAGTTATCATCGTATCTGGTAACAATGCAATCATCACCGGATTCTTCTATGTACATTTTTATTGCGCGTTTTGAGTGATTGTATGAGTCAGAAGCATATTCTTTAATAAATTCATTCCAGTAATCTAATATGTAATTCTTTTCATAAAAGCCCAATTCTCTTTTTAAATCCTTGTATTTCAAATCATTGGTATTGCTTATGAAATTGAAAAATTCTTCTTCAGATGCAAATGCTCCCTCATGATAATTCGTAATGATTTCATCCATTTCTAACCGTTCCTGATTTTTTTTATAATTCTCCGGCCCTGAATACGTTAAGTGGAGTATTTTACCTCGTGTGGGTTCAATTTTTCTATGGATCAGAATAAAAAGCGCCCCTTTAACTTTATTTTTAATACTATCTATTAACGCATTGAGATTATCAATAGGAATATGATAATTACCACCAATGGCGTATCCATTATACCAATTTTCAGTTTTTATACTAATTGGAAATCTGCTTTCGTCAATAGAATCGTAAACAGGGATCTCAAAATCCTTTCCACTAACCATTCGAATCCTGATTAATACTTGTCTCCCATGCTTACTTTCATATCGTTTTAATGTTTTGGATATGGTATAGGGTAATTTCATTAGACTCCATAATTAGACACCTGAAAAAATATGTATAAACAATTAAAAATAAACTATATAGAATATTATACTATATAAAACCATTCCATTAAGGACTGTAAATATAATGAATTTATCTTCCTTTTTATCACAGGTATGGAGCAGATTTTTTATTTCATTGGATAAAACCTGGTTCGTTTTGACTCTTGCTCCAATTCAGTCGATTGAAAGGTCAATTTTTAATACAAATAGGATGTATTTTTTTTATTAAATTTGTTTCAGTAGTTATTTATGAACCAAAAACCATTTGCCATGAAAAAAGAATTCTTTTCATTCTTTTTTGCTATTGCTATAGCATATTCTCTTAGCGGCCAGGAGAAGATCAAAATTGAAAAGGCCGAGGATCTTCCAAAACACAATTATCAGCTTTCGAATACAAACTTGTCGGAGTTTATCAAAGACCATACGATGCTTCTTGATCTTGCAGGGACCATAGAAAAAGACCTGAAAGATGATCTGAACAAGTATGAATTTGCAGACAAGTCTA
>CAYQDZ010000180.1:0-1772 GCA_964416375.1 uncultured Bacteroidales bacterium | reverse complement strand
GTTGGAAAGATCATGGTAAAAGGAGACCTGGTGATGAAAGGATATTATGATGATTTAGGTACCGTTGCTGAGATCAAAGGCAATTACGAAAAATCGCTTAAGTACATTTATAAATCCAGACAATTGGCTGATAAAGAATCAGAAAAACTAATCAGAGGCTGTGAATTTGAAGCATATGCTCTGGCGAAAATTGAAAACATTGAGGATGAAAGTAAGTTTAAAGAATTTATGAAAGATAAGCTTGCATCTCATCTTGATACCCTGCCTTTTGATATCATTCAGGAAGATGTTGAAAGCCGAAAAGGAAGGACCGATCTTTTAAGCGAGAATTTATTGATGGGATTTCTATCCGGTGAATTGCAAACAACGGTAGATAATTCAAAAGGAAATATCCCGCTTGATATTGCTATGAGAATACTGAATATTAAAACTTCTATGGATTACTATATTCCAAATAAAGAAATTTTTGCGGAAGTATTGACGGATTTGATTGACAGGAAAGCGTTGAAAATTGAGAAACAAGATATCTGGAAAGACAGAGAGCTTACCTTCAAAAAATCAGATAACCATGAACCTGTAGTTGTGGGCATCTGGGATACAGGAGTCGATATGGAAGTCTATCCCGAGAACAATAGGTGGATGAATAAGAATGAAACAATTGACGGCAAAGACAACGACAACAATGGATTCATTGATGATGTGTATGGAGTGGCCTATGACTATGAAGGAAGAAAATCAGAAAAAATGTTGCTTCCGGACGCACATACTATGGAAAACCTGGACGAAATGCAGGAAATGGACAAAGGCTTGATTGATATGATGGCTAATGTGGATAGTGATCAGGCAAAAGAGTTTAAGAAAAAGGCTGCAGGAATGACTCCTGAGGAATATGAACAGTTTTTTGAAATATTAAGCTTATTGGGAACCTATAACCATGGCACTCATGTTGCCGGGATTGCTACTGATGGGAATCCATTTGCGAAAATACTAACTGCCCGCTTAACATTCGATCACAAGAATCTTCCGGATGTTCCTACCATAGAAACGGCAGAAAGATGGGCTAAAATGTACGAGGATGTCCTGGAATATTTCAGGAATAACAATGTTCGGGTTGTAAACATGAGCTGGAGTATGGATATCAGAATTGATATTTTGCCTGCATTAAGAAAAAATGGTGTTGGGAAAGATGAGGAAGAAAGATTCGAAATAGCAAAGAAAATGTTTGAAGTCCATGAAAAGTCATTTTACAAGGCAATGGAAGCTACTCCTGATATTCTTTTTGTTACTTCAGCAGGTAACAGCAACAACGATGTTGATTTTGCCGGTTCTATTCCTTCCAGTTTCAACTTCCCTAATATCCTAACCGTAGGAGCCGTTGACATGGAAGGTAAAAAGACAAGTTTTACTACAGAGGGTGAAAGTGTTGATGTGTTTGCCAACGGATACGAAGTGGAAAGTTATATACCAGGAGGTGACAGGGTAAAATTCTCGGGTACATCTATGTCATCCCCGAACGTAGTGAATATGGCGGCCAAAATGTTCAGTATGAATCCAAAACTCACGGCTCAGAAGGTAAAAGAATTAATCATTGATAATGCAACACAATCAGAAGAAGATCCAAACGTATTGTTAATTCACCCTGCGAAATCTATCGAAGCAGCCAAACAAACATTATAAAATTGAATGGGATTCTTAAGAATAAGAAATGGAAAAGAGACTGTCCAAAAAGTAAAAAAAACTTGCTCAATGAGATGTTTTTACTTTGTGAAACT
>CAYQDZ010000179.1:0-6742 GCA_964416375.1 uncultured Bacteroidales bacterium | reverse complement strand
AACTTATCACCGAATCGCCTTTCGGATGTCTTGATTCGATATCGAAAAATATAACGGTGCACCCACGCGTCAGAACATCAATGGCGATTGAAACAAGTGCCAGCTGCTCTCCTTTGGATATTGAGATCAACCCGGGAAATTCAATTGGAGTGGACACCTTCCACTGGCATATTGATTATTGGTATGGGGATAGCAATTATGTTGCACTGAATAAAGATCCGATACATCTTTATCACCGTGATACAAGTATTGCTGCCGGGCCGGACACACTTCATGTCAATTTGTGGGGTATGAACCAATGGGGTTGCGTCGATTCGTTCCCGCAGCGGGATATTGTTGTTTTCCCCGAAATTGATGTTTCATTCGGTGCTGATAAACTGGAGATCTGCGACGCAGATACAATTCTATTTACGAATAACTCCATTGGGTATAACTTATTTTATTATTGGGATTTTGATGATGGAATTGTTATTCCGGATAATACCGGGGACCCGTTCCCACATAACTTTTTTAACAGATCGGATGCCGATTCTGTCTACAATGTTCATTTAACGGCAACATCGGAATATTTTTGCAATGATGAATACGATACGCTTATTACCGTTCATCCCTTTATCAGGGCCAATTTTGGGATGGATTATGATAACAATTGTTCGCCTGTTTGGGCCACTTTTTCAAATTTAAGTGTCAGAGTACAAGACTATGTGTGGGATTTTGGTGATGGCACTCCTGTTTCATACACTTCAGATGCTTCGTTTGCACATCAATTTAGGAATCCCGATCCGGTATCAGATGTTACTTACAACGTAAAACTTGTAACCGAGAGCATGGAAGGATGTAAGGATTCATTACTTCGTACTATTACTTTGTATCCTCAAGTAATTGCGGCTTTTGATCTGATTGATACAGTAGGGTGTTCTCCACTCGCAGTGACTTTCCAGAATAATTCTTTGGGTAGTTCACTTTCCTATATGTGGAATTATGGAGACGGTACAGGCAATTCGAATTCTGCGCCAACTTTTGTTAAGAATTATACAAATCCGGAAAATTCTGATCAGACATATAACATTACACTGACTACTTCCAATCCATATGGCTGTGACAGTGTTATGTTTGATTCGGTCACTGTTTTTGCTGCTATTGATGCCGACTTCCATTTACCAACTACGGATAGTTGTCCGCCATTTACCATAAGGCCGGAAAACCTTTCTTCCGTTGGGTCACATTTTTTTGAGTGGGATATCGATGACAACGGAGTGCAAATTTTCCATGATACCAATTACGAGCCTGATGTGCCTGCATTGCCTAACAATAATGCAGCTCCTGACACCATGATATTAAGATTAGTAGCCTATGGTGTTGACGATGCACCACACAGAGCTTGTGCCGATACCAATTCAACAAATATTGTTGTATATCCCCTGGTAACTGCTGATTTTACGCCCGATCAATTGGAATTTTGTTCACCTGATGCAACAGACTTAACCAACAATTCTATCCATGCTGATCACTACTCCTGGGATTTTGGAGACGGAGATGTCTCTTATTTAGAGGATCCAATTCATGTATTTGAAAATTTCAATCAAATCATCGATAAAGATTATACAATTTCTTTGACTGCATGGTCAGATTATCATTGTACTGATGATACGACAGTAAACATAACTGTATATGCAAGGCCCAATGCAGATTTCACTTTCCCGAGTGCATCCGAGTGTCCTCCGTTTGATGTTAAGATGGACAATATATCCGTTGGTTCCAATCCTGGTTATTTCTGGGATTTTGCAGGAGAAGATACGAGTACACTGTTTGAGCCGAACTATGAATTCGGAAATGAAACAACAGAAGTTCTTGCAAAACCGATTGTACTTACGGTAACATCAGATAAAGGATGTTTTGACACCATTACAAAATGGATTAATATATACCCGAATGTCAGGGTTGCATTTTCCAGTGATGTTGCAGAAGGTTGCAGCCCTCTGCTTGTTCAATTTACAGGAGATACTGCAAATATCAGCAGTATGTTATGGGCTATAAACGGACAATCTTTCAGCCCTCTGAGAGATCCTTCGCACCTCTTTGTGAACGACACACCCGGTGACGAAGTATTCGAAATAACCTTCAGTGCCCTTTCAGAGTACAACTGCTTTGATGATACCACGGGTTCAATCACCGTATTTCCCAATCCAACGGCAGAATTTATTCCCAATCCGATGGTTCAGTCTTACAATACGGACGAGGACCAGACAACAGTAACATTCAACAATGAAACATTTTTTCAGGATAGCTGGAGTTACCATTGGGATTATGGCGACGGGGCAACTGACGAAGAGGGTGAAGAATCCTTTAACCATCTGTATGGGAACATGTTCTGGGGCGAGCCCGAAAACAATTTTTATCTCCCCGTACAAATGATAGCATGGAATGCTGATAATCCGGAATGTCGTGATACCATTATCAGGGAAGTTCAGATCAGACCTCCGGTTCCACAGGTTGAACTTGAAGAAGACATTTCTGCTTGTGTACCCTTTACTCTCGATTTTATGCCTGTTACAAAATATGTATATCCTGATCAGTACGAATGGGATTTTGGTGATGGCGATGCCGGCTCTGTTGAGATGATGCCAACGTATACTTACACGGAACCAGGTGTATATACTGTCAGACTTGTAGTATGGGGTGATGGCGGAGCAAATTCTGCCGACAGGATAGTTTCTGTATATCCGGCACCTACAGCTGATTTTTCTTTCAATGACTCATCTGTATTTGTCGCCAGTCAGAATCAAACGCCTGAGATCATTAGTTTCTACAATCAGACCAGCAACGGAGATAATTACTGGTGGTTTTTCACAAACCAGGAAAACGATGAATCAGCACTGACTTTCTCCATCGAAAATGCAGAATCTACAGAAAAGCACCCGACCTGGTTTTACGAGGAAGAAGGACTTTTTTATGTTGCCATGATTGCACAATCGGATCTTGGATGTTATGATACGGTTATTCATCAAATACCTATTCGTGTAAGTGGTGAAGGAAGAATAGAGTTTCCGACGGCATTTATAGCAGATCCGGCAGGAGCAAGAGATGAATGGGTATCAGATCCGGCAGACATGGACACCAGAATATTCAGACCTTATGCAAGTGGTGTGGGTGAATACAAGCTGGAAGTATATAACCGCTGGGGCGTACTGGTTTTTGAATCCCATGATGTAAATCATGGATGGAACGGTTATTTGCAGGGTGAACCTGCAAAACAGGATGTGTATATATGGCGGGCTAAAGGAAGGTTTACCAATGGACAACCTTTTGAAGTGAGTGGAGATGTAACGTTGTTAATTAAGCCACATGAACAGTACTAATATATATCAGATTTTATGACATTCACTGTTTATAACTTGTTCTTTATCAAATATCTTTCAGTCGCGAAAAGAATTATTTTCGTTTTTTAAACCAACTTAATGTTATTAGCGTAACATAGGGTAAATGCTTATAAACAGTGCGCAGATTTTTTGTTTTCATATTGTTTTCCCTTATGATTGGAGGTGTGTACTGTCAGGACCCTCAATTCTCACAGTTTTATTCCAATCCGCTGTATCTTGGACCCTCCTTCTCCGGAGCTGTGCAGGGAAGTCGTATATGCCTTGTTTATCGCGATCAGTGGTGGGAGGCAGCTGCACCATTCAGAGCATATAGCGTTTCTTACGATCATTATTTTTCTACCTTCAATAGCGGTATTGGTGTTCTTGCTTACCAGGATGTTTCCGGTACCGGCAAAATGGGTTCTTTTAATATTGGAATTCATTATTCCTACAATTTTAAAATTTTTAATGTTTGGCATGTCAGACCGGGATTGTCTTTTTCGTATGTTGAACATGGATTTTTTGGTGATCTGACATTCATAGATGAAATTATCGGGTCTTCTACCTCTGTTCATGATCCCTCAAGAAGCAGATCGAGAGACATTGATATGGGCACATCCGCTCTGATCTACACCAATAAATTCTGGATCGGAGGGACAGCAGATCATTTGCTCACTCCAAACATTTCCTTGTATGCTGCTGAGACGAACATTGAGATCAAATACAGCGTTTACGGAGGGTATGAGTTCAGAAGAAAGGGTAAATTACTGAAGCCCAGTGATGAAACCATGACATTTGCTTTTATGTACAAGCAACAGGCAACCGTTAAGCAGCTTGATCTCGGAGTATACTGGCATAATTACCCACTGGTATTGGGTATCTGGTATAGAGGGATCCCATTTGTAAACTCTCACAGAGGAGATGCCATGGTATTTTTAGTGGGCATAAAAACCCGGCAACTGAATATTGGGTATAGTTACGATTTTACCATATCAAATCTTCTGGCAGATGTGCGGGGGTCACATGAAGTCACCCTGACATATAAATTTTTACTCCCAAAGAGGACCAAAAAAGGAGCGGTTCCCTGCCCGGAATTTTAAACGGTGTTTTCCATTGCATTTCGAATAGTTTCCCATACAGAACATTTTTCTGTTTTTTTCCTTCTCTTTTCTCTAAAATCTTATTTTTGTACCGCATTAAATTGATAATTATATAGAAAAATGATAATGAAAAATCTATCAACAATTTTAGGCTCTATCTCATTGGTGGCTGTAATCATACTTTATGTTCTATTTTTTACCGGGAAAAAAGATACTTCTGTCTCTGATAAATCAGATGTAGAATCAATCGCATTGCCTGAAGCTAAAGGTGGGATTGTGTATTTAAATATTGACAGCGTACTGAATAACTACGACTTGTATTCCGATATTCAAAGTGATTTGCAGAAAAAACTCAAAACATCAGAAGCACAACTGGCATCAAAAGAGAGTGCTTTGCGTAAAGACATGGAAGATTTCCAATATAAAATTGATCGCCAACTGATTACCCGGGCGGAAGCGGAAAAATTGCAAAAGGTGCTCATGCAAAAAGAGCAGTCTCTTTATCAATTACAAAATAATCTTCAGGTTGAATTGGCTGAATCGGAACAGGTAGCCCATCGGAAAGTATTAAACTCAATCATGGAATATTTAGCAGGTTTGGAAGAAGCCGATGAATACCAGTTTATACTTGGAACTACTTTTGGAGGAAATATCTTATATGCCAATGAAGACCTGAATATTACAAAAGCGGTTGTGAATGGCATCAATGTTAAGTATAATAAAGAAAAGGATGATGAAGAGTAATGTCCATGGTTCATGAATTTTGCTGAAAGATATTTTCAGAAATACCGGTATACCATGCCACAGATTTTAGAGCCCCCATCGGGGCTCTTGCGTTTTGCAGTGGTAATACCTGCCTTCCTGGAAGATGGTATCCGACTTGTATTGAATTCAATTCAGAATGCGGATAAACCTGCCGGAGATATCGAAGTCTATGTTGTCGTGAATTATTCGGAGGTGGATTCAGGCGAAAACAAAAAGAAAAACCTGCAAATTCATCGTCAGTTGCTTACATGGTGTAAGGAGAATAGCAATAATAAACTAAAATTCTTTTCCATTCTGGCGGATAATCTTCCTAAAAAACATGCCGGTGTTGGTTTGGCCAGAAAAATTGGTATGGACGAAGCGGTGGCCAGATTTGGACTTATAAATCAAACGAATGGCACCATACTGTCTCTTGATGCTGATGCCAGAGTTGGGTTAAATTATTTTACTTCATATGAGGAGAAGTTGTTGGCTAATGATCAGTCCGGAGGTTGTATATATCAATTTGCCCACGATCTTGAAGGGGAAGAGTATACTCAGGCTATTTACCATGCAATGGCCGAATATGAGCTTTATTTGCGTTATTATAAACATATTCTGGATTGTACAGGTTTTCCATACTCCAATTATACCATTGGTTCCTGTTTTGGTGTCAAAGTTGATTTGTATGCCAGGCAGGGTGGAATGAACCGCAGACAGGCAGGTGAAGATTTTTATTTTTTAAATAAAATGTTTCCAAATGCGCGCTTCACAGAAATAACGAACAGTTGTGTTTCTCTTTCTGCCCGCCCGTCTGAAAGAGTCCCTTTTGGCACAGGGCCGGTAGTTTCAAAACTATCGCAACAAACGGGGAAGAGATACGAAACATATATTCCGCAAGCATTTTTTGATCTGAAACTGGTATTTGATTCTTTGAAACCATGGTATAATAGGCCTGCTGGATCAAAAAGTAAATTTTTTGAACCCCTGCCGCAGGTGATGAAAGAATTTCTTATCGATCAAAAATTCTATGAAAAACTCGATGAAATAATCAGGAACACATCTTCCTTCAGTTCATTCAAAAAAAGATTTTTCTCCTGGTTTGATGGTTTTAAAGTCGTGAAATACCTGAATTATGCACATAAAAATTACTATGTGAAAATTCCTGTAAATGAAGCGGTAATAAAATTTCTGAGTGAGATCAAATGCTCTTATCCTGATGCAGGGGTCAGGCATTTGCTGGAGATGTTCCGGACATTGGACGGAGAAGGGAAGAAACTATGTCAATAAAATAAGTTACCAAAAAGATCTCATTGATTGTACTCATGATCCTGAAGGGATCATATATGAATAACCCAGGGCATTGTCTTCGGTTGTTCGAAACATATGTACTCCCTACTACATTTATCTATTTTGATGGGTGTATTTTGAAATTTAAACCTTTGGAATACAGGGATTTGCAAAAGCGCTGAAAAAAATGCGTGCTCAGCGAGATTAGTTTGCAATGAAAAGCAAACAAGCTTACTTTTTTTCTTGATT
>CAYQDZ010000178.1:0-6753 GCA_964416375.1 uncultured Bacteroidales bacterium | reverse complement strand
AAAGGATATAAATAGATATTATTCAATTAGTTGAAAGTGTTAAAGTAGAATTAATTGACCCGATGATGTCAATTGAATTTCGATTATTTCAGGTGGCGATCCGTACAAATGTATGTCTCCATCCCCATGAATACTGTATTCTAACTTATCGGTAACTGTAATCTCACAATTGCCTTCAGAACTGTTCTCAACCAGGGCATATTTTGCATCCAGGTTTTTGGCATCAACAGACATAATTGCATAATTCCATAGCTTTAATATTTCCGTATTACCTGATAATGTAAGCTTCCCTCCACAGGGAAAATTATTCCAATAGTAAAATATATGGCAAGCCAGTTCAAGGCTTGCCTGGTTTACCTTACTTTTCAATATTAAGCCAAATTCGTATGATGTGATCGGACTTATGGTTTCAATATTACAAGTTTCGTTAGCACTGACTTTACGTAATTGTTTTGAGTTAATGTATAGTTGGATTTTATTTTTTCTGGGTGCTAACCACTTTGGACTCCAGTCATTACTGATCTTAAGCACACTATCTTCTACATCAAAAACAATATCTCCTATGATTTCCTCATTTCCAATCATCTCTATATTGTAGATAGTATCTTCATTGAGATATACATCAAAGGAATTGTTTAATTCTATTTCAGTAAAAGGATTCAATTCAGAGAAACGACTTACTGTCTGGTTTTTCTTCGTGCAGGAAAACAACAAGAACGAGCTTATCAAAGAGAATAAAATACCAAATTTCATAGTTAAAATTTATAACCAATTCCCAATTCCGGATAATCCAATATATGCAAATGCGTTTTCATGGCAAAACGAATGGAAATAGAATTTGAAATCATGTATTTGAGTATTAGTCTGTTATACATAATATTATTTCCAAAATGATCAGTCAATAATACATATATCCCTTCCTGAAGAATGACACTCCATCGATTGTAAACAAATGTCTGAGATAGGTGAATTCCCGATTGAAAACTATATGCATTCCTGAATTCTTTCTCTTCGCTTTGTAAATATGATTCAACGGAAGAATCGTAAAATAGATCTGCCCCTGCGCCTACGTAAAAAGCATAGAATAATTCCCTGTTCATTTCCAACGAAACAGATGAGGTGAAAAAATACCTGGTAGTAAAAGCCCCGTCATGTTTGCTCCCTATGCTAAAGAAAACTTCCATATTGTTTTTTCTGATATGAGTTGGAATTTCATCTTTTTGCTTTTCCGTTTTTTGACTTAATCTGTAACTGAGACCTCCATATGCAGTAAAAGAATTTAGACCCAGATTGGGTTCGATTACATTCGTGTTTGATAAATGATCGAAGGACAAGCCTGAATTGAATTCAATTTTTTCTGATAATGAATAATTTACCCCGATCCTAAAATTGAAATAACCATTCAAGTGTGTGCCAACAGAAACATTCAGGTAGTTATCTTCGGAATCGAACTTACGTGTAACATAAGAAAAACCTATTCCGGTTCTATTGTATACACGAACTCTTTTCCAGGAAATAAGGTTTATTTTGAAAAAATAACTCAGTGCTATTTCTTTACCAAGAATTTTGTCATTTCCCAATGTAGAATAGAATAGTGATATCCCATACTCCGGATAAGTATATAGCTGTTCCCATATATTATTGCCCGTAGTCTCTTTAACAAGACATACATCCATTGAGCGTATATAGTCATCAACAATGTAGGTGAGAAACTTATATTCCGGTATGGCAAAACCAGCATGATAATTTCCCATTAATTTTAAATTATCGGTAAATTTTGTTTGCGCCTGACTTTGAAATACAAGCAAGCAATAAATACTTATCAGCAGGATTTTAATGTGTTTTGTTTTGATTGAAAATCGGTTCATGAAAGTGACTCAATATTATTCATAGCTAACCAATTGGGGCAACTTGACGTAAACAAAGTTAATAAAATTATGTGTTCCTTTCCTGCTGTTCAAATTCAACATCCTTTACCTTCGCATGCCTTGTAAAGGCTTGCCATGAAGCAATATAAATTTGCGCACAAAAGTGCTAATCCATCATGATTTTTATTATGGGATTAGTAATTCAGAATGCTTATATTTATGTAAAGTTCAGAACAAAGTAAATGAAGAAAGCAATTCAAAACAAAAGCAGAACACGATATGCCCTTGTGTTCTTCCTTGGCATATTGTCAATCCAATTGAGTACCGGACAGAACAAACTGATTTTAAACGAACAGGATTATTTTGAAACACCGGGCTTTCATGTTTTTGTATTCAGCGATTTATACATGGAAGGACACCAGGGAGGCATTCAGATCATACAGCACGGGAACCGCATTGCAGCAAACGGCGATGTGCGGCTGGAAGATACCCCTGGACAGTGGCAGGCTTTCGCCCAACTGGATACTATGTTGGTCGATAAAAACACGCAAACCATAAGCGTTTCCCTCAGCTATCCAAACCACAAAGCACAAACAAGAAAGTTCAATCCCATACAGTACCCCGATCTGGATTTTTCCTATCAGATCAAAGTACAGGCAGAAGGAAATTCGATTCGCATTGTGGTTGACCTCAACAAGCCTCTTCCTAAAAAGTGGGAAGGAAAAATCGGGTTTCACCTGGAGTTCTTCCCCGGTGATCTCTTCGGTAAGAACTATTTTATGGATGATCAACCCGGTATGTTTCCTCTTCAGCTAAACGGGCCTTTTCATAAGGTGGATAATATGTACGATATACTGCCCATGGCCGAAGGCATTCAACTAGCTGTTGCTCCCGGATCAGAGAAACAAAGGATCACCATCCGCTCTTTTCAGGGAACACTGCAACTTTTGGATGGGCGTGCACAGCACAACAACGGCTGGTTCATTGTCCGGTCTATCATCCCGAAAAAAGCCAAAGAAAATGCCATCGAGTGGTTAATCACTCCTTCCCTGATGGAAAACTGGAAATACGACCCTGTAATACATATTAACCAGGCAGGTTACCTTTCGAATCAACAAAAGGTCGGATTGATTGAATGCGATAAAAGCGAAACTCAGCCAAAGTTTGTGGAACTTAAAAAAGTTATGCCAAATGGTGAACTCTTTACAGTCTTATCAGATACAGCAATTGAATGGGGTATATTTCAACGATACAGGTATTACCAGTTTGATTTCACCTCGGTAACCGAATCCGGCATCTATTTTCTTTGTGTTGATAATCATAAATCCGAACTCTTCAGAATAGGTGAGAAAGTATATAACAGGCATGTATGGCAACCCACTCTGGAATATTTTCTTCCGGTTCAGATGTGTCATATGCGGGTAAATGATCGTTACAGGGTGTGGCACGGCCTCTGTCATATGGATGACGCAAAAATGGCGCCGGTCGATGTAGTGCACTTCGACGGATACAGCCAGGACTCTTCCACCTTAACACCCTATCAACCCGGCGAACACGTGCCAGGATTGAATGCAGGCGGCTGGCACGATGCGGGCGATTATGATTTGCGCGTGGAATCGCAGGGAGGTACTATTTATGCTCTCAGCCTGATGTATGAGCTCTTCGGTACAGATTATGATATGACAAGCATTGACCAGAAACAACACCTGGTAGAAATGCATGTTCCTGATGGCATACCCGATGTACTTCAGCAAATTGAACATGGAGCCATTTCCATTGTCAGTGGTTATCAAAGTCTGGGACGGATCTACCGGGGCATTATCTGCAATGACCTTAGGCAGTATGTAATTCTGGGCGATGGCTCAACCATGACAGACAATGTAGTTTATCGTTCCGAAGCCAAAGAAACAAGCCTGACTGAATGGCTGGGTAATGAAAACGACGATCGATGGGTTTTTACCGAGATCAATCCCCGCCGTGAATTGCAGGTTTGCAGTCATCTGGCTGCCGCATCAAGAATCCTGAAAGGATACAACGATACGCTTTCAGAGCAATGCCTTGACATAGCCGAATTGCTCTGGCAAAGCAACAAAGAAGAAGAACATCCTGTCCGGCAGGTTCACGCTCTGGTTGAGCTTTACCTCACCACGGAAAAACAGGAATACATGGATGCCCTTATGGCCATGTCCGGTGATGTAATGGCACAGATTGAAGAAACCGGCTGGACAGTCTGTCGTATACTGAATCGTGTGGATGACAATGCTTTCAGAAGAGGATTTACCATTGCTCTGCAGGGCTATTATACTGAATTGAAGAAAATCACCGGATCCAACCCGTTCGGCATACCCTATCACCCAAGAATATGGGGTTCTGCCTGGAGTATTCAAAAATTCGGAATGGAACAATACTATTTGTACCGGACACTGGGAAATGCGGACTCAAAAGATTACTTTCTGAATGCCCTGAATTTTGTTTTGGGTGTTCACCCCGGAGAAAATACTTCATCTTTTGTCTCGGGCGTGGGCACAAAATCGGTAACCACAGCTTACGGATTGAACCGTGCCGACTGGTCCTATATCCCCGGAGGGGTAATATCAGGAACCGCCAATATCAAACCCGATTTTCCCGAGTTGAAAGACTGGCCCTATTTGTGGCAGCAAACAGAATACATGGTCAGCGGAGCTGCTACCGATTTCGCCTTCCTGGTGCTTGCCGCCCGGGAGGTTTTATCCGAATGATATTTCGATCAGAAACTGTCACTCCAAAGAGCAGCCCAACAGAAGGTTAAATTATCAAATCCCAATGATCAAAACTCAATTAAGCTCCAACAATCAAATCCCAAACTCCAATTCCAATTCACAAGATTTCGAACATTGAAAATTTTACATTGGAATTTATAAACTTTGAACTAAAAGTTAATCTCATGACTAACATTAATAAATATAATTACTTTACTGTTAATGCAGGTAAACTTCATAATTCAATTTTTAAAACTGAATCAAGTTCTGCATAATTTCGTGTGCTTAAATAAAGATAAGCTTCAGGGTAAGCATAGACCGACTGCGGTGATCTGGCAATTCAATTAACTCATAGCATATAAAAAGCCAAATTAGACACCCGGATTATTAATATGCACAAGCGGAGTCTGCAAGCCCTATCTTCATGATATAAAAGATATATTTTATCTGGCAAATCCCTAAGTTCAGGCGGATAATGAAGTAAAATTATATAATCTTTCTGACCCTAAGGGAAGCTAAGAGGTATACAAGTAACACGGTACCTAAAGTTATTAGTGAAAGATTATCCAATACCGTAGATAACTTATCCCCTAATAATTCGCCAAAGTTTCCGCCAATTAACGAAAATGATATAATCCCGACTATTTTTTCAAAGAATCTTAAAGACTTCCAAAAATATACTATAATAACAACACCAAGTTGGACAAAGATAAAGGCATTTGCACTTGTATAAGCCAAAAGAGGTATTGTACATAGCAGTATCGAAAAATCAAGTACCTCACTGTTTTTTATATCCTTACCTTTTATAAACAGATACAAGTAAAATATACATGTTATAAATAAGATAGAAATTTGGTATATAAATACATTGAATCCATTTCTAATTAGAAAGAGTATTGGTGTATATCTGGCAATGAAAGAGAACAAAGTCAGATTCCCTTTTGCGAGTATATCCTGCTTAGCGTTCATCTCCAGTGAAATTTCTTTAAACCATGCCAAGTATTCATGTAAAAAATGATCCCATGAAAAAGTAAAGAAGAAGGGTGTAAATGAGATTATTGAAACAAATATTACAGTATACAAAAGTGTTCTCCACTCTTTCTTAACTATTAAGTATGGAATAAAAATCAATGCAAATGGTTTAAAAAAAATGCCGATACTGAATAATAAAGCAGATGATAACTTGTAATTAATCTTATAATAATAAATCATTGCAAGAAAAATGGCTAGTAAAAGTACATTGACCTGACCTAGATGAAGTTCACGTAAAAAATGCAAAGCAAGTATTGGAATACTGACAAGTATAACAATATTGACTTTAGTTATATTGGAAATCGAATTAGTCTGGATTAACCTTACTGAAATAAAAAAGGAATATAATATTATTCCTGTAAGAACCAACCAATAAAAAATTTTAGCCAGACTAAAAGAGAATAAAGTGAATGGTATAAATAAGATTGCCGATACGGGTGAATACTTAAAAACATAATGCAAATCTTCTGTATGTCGATATAAAGTAATTCCATTCATTATCCTTTGTGCAGCTTTATAATAAACCTCAAAATCAGCTAACCAGAAACGCCCATTCTTCATTTCTAATAACATAAATATTATACAGATAAATGTCAAAATTATCAAAGAGAAATGACGTGATGTGCGAATATTGAATGTATTTAAATAATTTCTCATAGGGTTTTCAATAACTAGTAATTTCAATTATACATGTATAGAAATCACTAAAAATAATAAAAAAAATATTTCATTTCGTCTTATCAAAGGATTAAAGTATATACTCTAAATATCGCATACATCAGAGCAATTGTCACCTACCGTTTCTCGACGGTAATTAACTAAATAAACTTACTGGAACACGATGGAATATCCGAAAGTGAACAAGGTTCTTTTAAAAAAAAGAGGCCGTCTTTTTAGACAGCCTCTACAATATTTCATATGAAATTTTTTTTTTACCTCATAACCAGCATCTTGTTGTTCATGTCAAAGTTTCCGCGGACATTATGAACGGTAAGTTTGCAAATGTAAGTGCCTGCAGGGACAAGAGAACCGTTATTGCCTGTTCCGTCCCAGACATAACTGTAGTTGCCGACCATTCTTTCATAGTACTTTACTTCCCTGATCAACTGTCCGTT
>CAYQDZ010000177.1:0-6789 GCA_964416375.1 uncultured Bacteroidales bacterium | reverse complement strand
TTTGCATTTACGAGGATAAGGCAAAAGATATCTGGGTAGGTACATTCGGAGGAGGTATCAATTATTATAGTAAAAGAACGAAAAAATTTAATACGGTACAGGTAAAATATTCTGATGATAATTCAATCAAAAACGATCTCATTAATGCTCTGCTGGAAGATGAAAACTTCCTTTGGATTGGTACTGAGGGTGGATTGGACCGATACGACAAGAAAAAGAAACAATTCAGGCATTTTCAGTATGAAGCTGATGATCCTTTCAGTTTATCTGCTAACCCGGTATATGCCCTGTATAAAGACAGCAGGCGGAATTTATGGGTAGGAACCTGGTCGGGGGGACTAAATCTTTATAACGAACATAGCGAAACATTCACCCATTATCTGACTGATACTAAGGATGGAACAATCAGCAGCGGCAATGTTTTTTCAATATTTGAAGATCGTCGGAGATATTTATGGATTGGTACAATTGGCGGCGGTCTATGCCGCTATGATTATGAGAAGAAATCCTTTATTCAATATATGCATAGCGAAACCGATTCTGCAAGTATCTATCGTGATTTTGTGAATCATATATTTGAATCAAGCTCCGGCAAATTATTTGTCTCCACGTATCTTTCCCTCGATATTTTCGACTACGAAAAAGAAAATTTCACTCATTGCATTTATCATTCCGATAAAAATGGTACCAAAGAGCAATTTATTTCAATTTTTGAAGACAGCAGGAAAAATATCTGGATTGCAACCAATAACGGATTGCTGTTATTTGATGAAAAAACCCTTGAATTTACGCCCTTTTCCACCAATAATGTATTGCCTGATAATACTATCCAGGCAATTCTCGAAGATTCGCACGGAAATTTTTGGATAAGCACAAACAAGGGAATATCGCAACTCATCGATGGAGTTCAACAACCCATTCATCTTGCATCCCGAAACTTTAATACAATTGACGGTTTATCGGGCAATGAATACAATAAAAGAGCTGCGTTTATAAGCCATTCCGGAGTCATGTATTTCGGTTCTTCCCAGGGATTTACTTTCTTTCATCCTGACAGCATCTTATTCAATACAAATCCTCCTGAAATTGTGCTCACCGACTTTCAATTATTATACTCACAACCGGACGAGAATAACAAATACAAATCAATAAGCGAAAACATCAATGCCATCAATCAACTGGAATTGCACTACGACAATTCAAATTTTATCATACAGTATTCATCGCTAAATTACCTGAACCCGGAAAAAAATCAATACCGTTATAAACTTGAAGGGTATGATAAAAACTGGATAGATGCCGGAACCCAAAGGTCTGTGACCTATACCAACATTCAACCGGGAAAATATATATTTTCTGTAATGGGATCAAATAATGATGGTGTTTGGTCCAGATCGCCCAAAAAGCTTACTATTGTTATACATCCTCCCTGGTGGGGTACATTACTCTTTAAAATCGTGCTTGCTGCTATTTTTGTATTGCTGCTATTACTGGCACACTTTACCCGTATTTCCTTTCTCCGGAAACAGAACCTGCAACTTGAAAAAAATGTAAAGGACCGTACAAATGAATTATCTAAAATAAATGCCCTGCTTGAAGAAAAACAGGAAGAGATAATTGCCCAAAATAACGAACTTCAGCATCATAGAGACCACCTCGAACAGCTTGTGGAAGAGCGCACTTCAGAATTGGTAAAGGCAAAGGTGAAAGCCGAGGAATCTGACAGGCTAAAAACTTCTTTCCTGGCAAACATCAGCCATGAAATCAGGACACCCATGAATGCCATTTATGGTTTCTCGGGTATTTTGTATGATGAAACCCTGACGAAAAAAAAGAGAACAAAGTACCTGGACATTATCAATAAAAACTGTGAATCGCTCCTCGTTCTGATAGATGATCTGCTTGATATTTCAGTGATAGAGGCGAATCATCTGAACATTGAAAACTCTCATTTCGAAGTAGATATTATGCTGGATAATCTTGAAAATGTCTTTAAACTGAAGAATCCGAATGACATTAAAATTGAATTTATCAACAATAAAGATCAAAACAAACTAACCCTGTTCAGCGATAAAGTCAGATTCAATCAGATCATAACGAATCTGTTAAGCAATGCCGTTAAATACACTGAAACCGGACAGGTTCAATTTGGATATGAAGTATTTAAAACGCATGTTCGTTTTTATGTTTCCGATACTGGCGTTGGCATTGAAAAATTTGAAATCGATAAAATCTTCAGTCAGTTTTATAAAATTGAAAAAGGAGAAAAACTTTATGATGGCACAGGCATTGGTTTGGCCATAAGCAAAAAGCTGGTAGAATTGATGGGAGGAGAAATCTGGGTTGATTCAGAAGTCGGAAAAGGTTCTGTATTCTATTTTATATTGCCGATAACAGATCCCGGTTCGAAACTGATTACATATGAGCGCGCAGTGAAAAAAAATAAACTCCGGCTTAAAGATGTAACCATATTGATTGCCGAGGATGACGCCATAAACTTTGAATTGGTTAATATCATGCTCAAATCCTTTGGTGCTCAAATCGTTTGGGCCAAGAACGGTAAGGAAGCAGTTGAATATTTAAAAAACACACAAGTTGCCAAAACCTGTATCGTGCTTATGGATATTAAAATGCCAATCATGAATGGTTATGAAGCTACCAAGCAGATTAAAAAGATCAACAGCAATATTCCCGTAATTGCAGTAACCGCTTACGCACAAAAAACCGATAAGGAAAAAATCTTAAAAAAAGGATTTGATGATTATGTTTCAAAACCCATAAAACTTGAAACATTGCTTAACATTTTATCAAGATTCACTTCATAAGACAGAGCTATTTCGTTGCTTTAAACCAAAGATTATATGTTATTGTATCCATGCTGGCTCCCAGTCCCGACTGGTTTGTTGCTGTCAGCAGTATTCACCTGATTGAAGACAATGATTGGGTGGATCAAAAAACTGCAGACCTTTCCGTGTTTGATGCCGAAACTGACAACGGATCAACTTATACTTCCGCCAATCAGATTACAAATCCCGTGGAAAACATATCTGCGATTACCACTCCTCCCTTAGCTGTTGATGGAGTAGTGCATGTATTGGGAACCGTTCACCTTGAAAGAATTAAATAACCATGAGATCTGCTTATTCAATGCTTGAAATAATTTATTGCCAGCTTTAACAAAATCATCAAGACAACCATCCCGGCCATAAATAGAATTATGGGCCAGGTTCCACCTTGTTCCTTTTCTTTCTTGTCTTTTTTTTCCATTTCAATTGTATTCATATTTGTTTTTTTTATTATTTAATTTTTGATTATAATTTCCCTTTTAAATCCTCCAAAACCCAGGAGTAAAAATTACCAGCACAGAAAGAATTTCCAGTCTTCCCAGCACCATAAGCAATGCAAGGAACATTTTGCCTGGCTGCGGTATGCCTGCAAAATTACGGGCAGGTCCAACATTGCCAAAGCCCGGACCCACTCCTCCCATTGTAGTTGCTACGCTTCCTGCTGATGTTTTCAAATCAAGACCAATTATGGACATCACAAATGTCCCAATGAGAAACACCCCCAGGTAGATCAGGATAAATGAAAAGATCAGATTCTGATGATTTGTTTCTATCACAGACCCATTATATTTTAGGGGCTTTATCATGGTAGGATGCACCAGTTGTTTTACATGTAATCCTATTCGTTTTATGGTTATCCAAATTCTTACAACCTTGATCCCTCCACTTGTGGATTCTGCCACAGATGTAATACTCTCATGGTTATAAACCACACAGATGAGCAGATCCAGAAACATGAAGACACTCTCAAATAGCAAAGTAAGGCCAAGAAAGTGCAAAATAAACCGGATATTCAGAATCCCATTCCTTTTACTCATTGAAAACTCTTTTCTTTCAGCCTGTTCTCAATCAATATCAGAATCCGGATCAAAATCATCTGCCAGGTCTCCGGCCATTTTGCGGACCCTTTTGTTTGATGCCCCCACAGCTAATTTCTTCAGCAGTTTAAAATCATTTATGTATTGGGCAATCCTGAATTTCAATTCATCATTTTCACTGTTCCTGAACAGTTTCTTCAGAAGCAATCTGTCCCTATACATAAGAGCTGCCTCAATCCTGTCCTTTTCCCAAATGCTGTTTTCAGCAATATCATGCAAAAAATCTTTCTTTGTGATATACCTGAGAGCTATCTCTCTGTGAAGGTATTCCTTGCTTTTGAGCACCAATTTTGTCAAAACCTCCTGATCATTTAATTCTATGGCAGACTCCAATTGAATACGCTCATCACGATGATGCCTCAGTTCCTTTAAAACCTTATTGTTTTTGGAGATAATCGCTGCCTCAAGCCTTATCCAGTCATCCTTGGCGTTTTCTGCAAGCTGACAGATAATATCCTTGTCTATTATCGCATCCAAAGCTTGTTTTCGGATACTATAATGAGAAGATTTTCCGGCCGCTAATTGTGCCAATTTTTCATCTTTTTTCATTGCTCCCACTTAATTATTTAAACCAACTATTGTACAATTTGAGCACATCAAGATCAGATTTGTCAACACAGATACTGATTGTGAACTGCAATATCCATTTTAGTGAGATGCTCAATAAAGAGTACCTCAATGAATTAGAAAGTTGCATTTATTAAGAAAAAAGAAAAGTGGGTGGAGGTAAATCCAATTCAAAAAATGAATTATGAGCGAAATTAAAGTGAATACTTCTATAATCTTTCAACTTCCTTCCAGACAAGTTGGAAAGAAATAATGGTGATAACGATCTAAAGCTCAGAAATATTTTATTTTCATCAACATCAATCGATTCTTCAGATAAAATGAGTCCCCACTGAGATTCATGGTAATAAAATGTCTCTAATCTAAAATTCTCAGAAGTTTGTAGTGAATATTCTTCAAAACAAGGATCACCATGATCATTCAATAATCCTTGTTGTGGCAAGGATCCAAAACCGAGAAATACAAAAAGAAATATGTTGAATGCAGCTAACATTGAATGTAAAATATCAGGGACAAAAATAGTAAATGATTCCTTTGAATTTACTCATTCAGTGGTTTTTATTTTCCTTGCATTATCAAAACTTATAATACAAAAATTTGTTATTTATAAAAAAGAGTATGCAAACAATTTTAGGTTCAGGAGGGCTATTGGTATTGAACTGGTTGAAATGATGTATCAGTACGACAGGGATTATGTATTTGATAGCAGTAAGTTTGAAAAACGGTTTCATTTGAAACCTACTCCCTACCTTGAGGGAATAAAGAAAATTGTTAACACTAACTACAAATAGATTTCAAATTATGCATGTTTATTTGCTGATTTAAAACTTTTTAATGAACATCTATTCATTGTATGACTAACTTGCATATACTCTGGTATTACGAATAAAAAAATACCTATATTATCCATTTGCAAAACAGAACCATTCAAATAAAATAATTTCATTATGCAACAAGATGATTACCTGATGAGACAAATTGAGCAAATGACTCAGGTCCTGAAGGCTCTTATCGGAAAACTTCTTGGATTGAAATCAGAAAACCGGGAAGAAGAAATAAAAAAATCAACCCATGAGATGCTGAAAGAACAATTGAATACATCGATAGATGAACTACTTACTATTCCTCTCGAAGAAATAACAGAGTTTATTGTTCAAAAAACAGGATTGGTCGAATCAAATGTAGAATTGTTGGCTGAAATACTGGTATTAAATGCCAGGGCAAATACCGATAATTCAGAAAAAATAAGCTTGTTTGAGATGGCTCTTGAATTGTATCATTGGTCTGATATAAAAAGTGCTACTTTTTCTCTGGAAAGGCAAAAACATATACAGGAAATAGAAGATCAGTTAAAATAGTGACTTAAAATGAAAAAAGAGATCTAGCTAGTTGTTATTCCATTAAGATCCTGAATACAGTATCCGTGTTCTCTGTGTTTAAATGAATCAGATATATACCGGAACTCAAATGTTGCAGATCCAACTCAATCAAATTTTGTTTATAAGCAAACACCTGATCAAATACTATTTGACCATACAAATCGATTACAGACACCCCAACAGGATTATTACAGTCCGGCAAATGAATTGTGAGCTTATCTTTTACAGGATTGGGATATATCATGACATCCTTCCCCATACCCTCTTCAATTCCCGTGAATGCGATCGTGTAACAATCTGATGTGTCTGTACAGCCATTCTCACTTATGATCACGGCATAACTACCACTCAAAGAAGAGGTAAATGATTCTCCTGTTTCTCCTGCTATGGAATTGTTCCCATCATGGCAATCTATCCATTGATATTCGCCTGTTGAAGTATTAGCTATTAAAGTTGAAGCTTCCTGATAAACGGAAACATCCACTGAATTCACCATTACATGGGTAGTGATTATGCTATCACATCCGCCTGCTGTTGTTAAGTTGCTTGTATAGCTTACAGGTACAAGCATATTGTTCTCCGTTGAGCCATCCGGGAAAGTATAACTATTCCCGCTGCACACTTCTACAGTTTCCGATAGATTGTATCCGGAAACCACACTCAGGGTTGTTACCATAATGCTGTCGCAACCAAGTTTTGTCAGCATATTGCTTGTATACACCATGGACGATGTAATATCGTTTTCTGTTGTGCCGTCAGGAAAAGTATAACTTTCGCCTGCACAAACTGTAGCAAATTCCGATACGTTGTAGGACGGCAAAACAGTTAACTCCGTTACAATGATACTATCACAATTGTTTTGAGAAATAAAATGGCTGCTATAGCTTAGTGAATTTATGA
>CAYQDZ010000176.1:5228-6806 GCA_964416375.1 uncultured Bacteroidales bacterium | reverse complement strand
TTCAGATACTGCGACTGATCCAATGAAATTATCTCGTTGTGTTAAAGCCGGATCAACTTCCGGCTCGTCATCATCATTGTAGGCAATAGATAATCCAATAATTTTATCTTCTGTAAGAGAAGACCTTGCTTCCTCTTCATTACCTGCGGAATAGGTGTCGTTATAAACAATCAGTGAAAACTCCCAAGTGGCTACATTGCCTTCTTTTCGAAGAATAAAGGCTGGGAAATGCGAACGGTAGTCGCTCCCCATATCATCACAAATGAAGGTTGTTGTGGTTTCTCCGCTATTGGGAAACCTGGTGAATATATGATAGGCAAAGGCATTTTCAGCAACGTCATTAAGATGGGGACCACCTGATTTATCTTCGTCAATAAATACCTCAAACATATCGAAGTTATAAATAGCTGCAGTTGAACCATCTGCTTCATAGGCATCCGATTCAACATCGTCGGTAATTTCGAGGAGAAAGTACAAAAGGTTGTGCTTCCCTGACCATGCCACTTTGTATTTGCCCGAAAAATCATCGGTATCCATGGTAGTGCCCCAGGGAATCCATACCTGATCAATTACCTGCCAGGGTATATTTTGCCAGCAATTATCATTTCCCAGGCCATCAAATTCCGGAGGTATATTGATTTCTGAAACAAATACGGTATCATCCTGGGTGAGAAAATCATCCGGTGCAGCCTTTATAGTTACATTACCGGGGAATAGTATCAGAAGTAAGGTAAAGAAATACATCATTAATTTCATAGCAAAATATTTTGGTTCCATTTTGAACCGCAAAGTACTAAATACTTGATTGTTTTTTTAAGAAAATGGTATTTAAAACATCAAGAGCTGCTAATTGCGCAATTTATTGTTTTTTGGAGGTGATAAATTGACTTATGCCCCCCGCTCTGCGAAGTTTTCAACTAACAGTAAACGGATTATTGCTTTTTTGTATCTTGCTGATCAAAAACATTGCAATGCAACCTGCCGGAAGGCAGGCAGGCGCCAACAGCATCATACAACAGGAACGTTGGGCGGCATTTCCCACATCAGAGAAACTGATTAATTTCTCAAGCTAACGAGCAAATTTAGAGGGGATTATAAATTTATTAATTTTGACGTTAGTTGGAATGCAATTTATATGAAACCAAAAATTATACTAATAGCAATATTTTCGATTCTTATTGCTTGTAAAACAACTAATAATATACAAACCAGGAAGTTTGTAAATGACTATGCAGATTATGATTATAAAAATCAGATAAGACCAAGGATCAATAAAGATGAGTTTTATTCACTTTCAGGGTTTGATTTTCTATGGTTAATGATTGAACCATTAAATACGGGACAATCGATGGATGATGAAAACTGGATCAGCGCTGCCGCATACAAAGAGGCGATCATTTTTTGCCGCTGGCTGCTGGCCGAAGAAATGCCGGAACAACCTACCGTTGAACTTTGCGAGTTCTAGGCCAGCATATTAATCTGATTTAATTCTGGATCCCTGATCTCCGTTTTACTTCGTCAGGGATGTCAATTCAAATACAATACCCTGACAGGGTACCCCCACCCTGTCAGGGTGTA
>CAYQDZ010000176.1:0-5128 GCA_964416375.1 uncultured Bacteroidales bacterium | reverse complement strand
TGTTTGAATACACTTTTTGGAGCAGGATACTGAATTTTATCATTCGGTCCCCAAACCAGTGTATCTGGGTCCAACGATTTATGATCCACTACATACAAATATCCATCCACCCCGATAAAAGCTGCCAGATTGCTCACGCTACTTTTATTGTACAAGTCATTGACAGCAACGGAACCCACAATGCCGCCCTCCCAGTGATACCATTTTTTATCTGCCACAGGAAAATACCATACTACGCAATGTTCCGGGGCTTTTGAAGGATCCAGCTTAAACACGCCCCCTTTACCATCAATGTATTGCTTCTCAACAGGTATCAGTAAACAACTGTCGGAGGTGACCACCGGTGATCCGTTCAGGTCGGCCCCGATCTCAAAGATCCAGTCGACAGATCCGGTACTGATATTGTATCCATATACCCTGCCCGAGCCGGCCGTAGTATAGATCCTGCCGTTCAGATAGCAGGGAGAGGATTCACATTCAATGTTTTTGCCATGCAGCAAGGTATCTGCAGGTATGAAAAAAGGGATTTCTTTATATATCAGGGGTTGCATCATTCCGTCTTTCATTTCCTGTTTTTCGGGATGGGGAGAAAAAACAGTAAAAAGTCCGTTCTCAAAAGCAAGGTAAGCCGTGTCATTCAATACCAGGGCCGAGCCATCCACATCGCGGGAATAACTCAGGGTTCTTTTTACGTTCAGTCTCCACAATTCTTTACCGGTCGTAAAAGAAATACCTCTGAGGGAAGGACAGTATTTGCTTTGCATTGAGTTTATAACCCCTCTTCTGCTGCCCTGCAGAATAATGAATTCTCCCTCCGAAGATCTTACACCACTAATTTCGCAGATTGTACCTGTCCCTTTGAGGATATCATCGAATGGATATTCCCAAACAATTTCGCCGGTTTCTGCCCTGATCTTTTTCAAATGGTAATCGAATGCACCCTGGATCAGATACAGCTCATCATTTTCTTCAACCACAAGTGGCTGTCCTGTCCATCCTGCTCCTTTCCATATTTTTTCCGGGTTTCCATAGGCCGGGCTGATCCCCTCGCCCAGGTATATTCTCCAAAGGGTATCGAGCTTCGATGGTGCTTCGTTGCCATAATAATTTCTGCTTTCATTTCCCAGGTAAGTGCCAATGTGTATGGTTATTGAATCTGTACTTTGAGCAGATACTCCTGCAGCAAAATACAAATACATACCAATAACCAGACAGTAGATTTTCATAGAAAGTAAGGGATTCAATACGATAAAACACAGATTTTACAGAGCTAATTACCTTCTTCTGCCAAGGCCTCTTCCTCCCAAAAATCCCCATCCTCCACTGCCAAGCAGAAAGCCCAGCGCATACCATACACCGTTGTTGTTTGGTGCAAAGATTGTTACATCATCCTTGTACAACATCCCAATCAGATTAACAGGTGCAATGATTCCGTGCCACACACCATTAACGAACCTGTAAGTTTGTCCTTCCAGACAAGCATCGATGTTCTCTTTGTTCGAGCAGGCTGCAAAAAGCAAGAGAACAAGAAGGACAATCGCCATTCGTCCGATGAACTTTTGAGTTATGTGTTTTTTCATGGGTTAAGTATTTTAAAGGATTTAATTTGTTTCGGTTTCTTCCTTGTCCTTTTTACGCAATTGATTTCCCAGTGGAACCCAGATAAAAAGCATATGAACCGCAATTCCTCCAAGGAGTATATTAAACATCTGAATCCTGTATGGTGTTCCTTTCAGAATAATCGAAGAGGCTATGATTACGGCTCCCCATACTGCTGCACTGATCAGGATGAAATAGGCTGCTTTATTTTTTTCCATGGCTGGCTGATTCTTTAATAATACAATCTTCTAACTGTTCAACTTCAATCAGAATGCAATGTATGAAAATATTTCAATCTCTTCCGTCTTTAAGCAGCTACTGCATAGTTATTCTGATGATCAGATCAATCCATTTCTGCGGAAATTTTACCAGGAAGGAAATTTTAGCATTTTTGTTGATGCTGTATATTTGTTTCGGGTGTTTTGTCATCAGGGCCCTCATGACAAGTTTTGCAGCTTTTGCCGGATCTATTGTTCTGCCCACTTCTTTTTGTGCCATTTCAATAAATTTTGCAAAGTGCTTTTTGTATGGGCTGTTTTCATTTGGGATCTTTGCAGACTCCACCTCATTTAACAGCCTGGTTTTCATGGCTCCCGGTCTGATAAGAACCAGATCAACACCATACAGGCTCAATTCCTGACGCATGGCAATGCTGAAAGATTCGAGTGCAATTTTAGTGCTGGCGTAGGGTTGGAAGAGTCCGGATAAACGCACATTGTCGCTGCTGATCTGAATGACCCTGCCCTTGTTATCCATAAGATCTTTAAGAAAAGCAGAAACTGTAAGAATCGGACCGTAGGTATTCACCCTGACAATTTTATCCAGTTGCGATTCTGATGCTTCAGAGATGGGAAAAAACATGGCTATCCCGGCATTGTTGATGAGGTATTTTATGCTGATCCCCAGTTTGTGAACTTTTTCGCATGCCTCTTCTATCGACTTTTGTATGCTCACATCCATAATCAATCCGATAACTCCGGAATTGTTTTTGTAAACATTCAGTACTTCCTTGTTATTATCGGCAGCTATTACACGATCCACATCCTGAAGTTCTGTTGCAGCTTTAACGAGAGTTCTACCCAGTCCGCCCAACGCACCGGTTATAAGTATAGCTTTTTTCATTTTATAGTCGGATCTGTATGATTCGCCGGAAAAAAAGGGATCATGTTATACTGATGCCAGAGCTTTTTCCTTGATTCCCAAAACACGGGGACATTGTTTTCTGCATTCCCAGCATTTCTTGATCACATATCCCTTTTCTGTTTTGTAATTTGAAAAGGGGCGGCATTTTTTCTGAATTACCGTATCTCCTGTTAAAGCTTGCTGGGGACAGGAATCAATGCAAATTCTGCATCCTTTGGGACAGACTTCATACCTGGCAAAGGGATCGGCTTCAAATATTTCTGCGGTCAGCAATGCTCCTATCTGGATCATGCTGCCAAATTCGTTATTGATCAGCAGGTTGTTTCTCCCCAACCTGCCCAATCCTGCAAAATACGCAGCATGTCTCAGAGACAGAATAGCCCTGCCTTCCTGCTTATCGCTGTCCCAATGTAAATAAGGATCATCCGTAGGTATCAGAATGTTTTTCAATCCCAGTTTATCAAGCTGCGCAGAAATTTCGTACGTCATGGAATCCATTTTCTGCATGGCAAGAGCATTTACATGACTGAAGGGTATGGGATTATCAGCAAACAGGGTTTCAGAAGGGACCTTTATGGCAAATGCTATGACCGATTCGGCTTTTGAATATATGTCTTTCGGATGAAATCCTTCCGGCGCTTTGTCAAACCTGTCAACCGAAGCAATGCCAAACAAATCGGCCCCTTTATCAAGTACAACTTCTTTTACTGTTTCCTTTGAAATCATAACTTAAATTTTTTTGGGAACTTATATTATCCGGAAAATGGAGGGCACAATATACAAAAAGTCTGGAATTATCAACTTCAGGTGAATTGAATTTAGCTTGCATTATTCATAAAAATGAATGAATTTTAATTATTTATTTGTGATACAGTATTTTATGATAGAACATAGATAAAAAAAATCATCCATTTTTACAAAGTACACCAATTTTAGGGCATCTGCTTCGTTGCGAAAGCCTCGCATCTGCCCTAAACTTGACGCATGAATAATGCAGGTTAGATGTTTTATAGCTCAATCACCTTCGAAGAATAATTCTTCTTTCAGAGCGACAATATTTTCTTCGGCCACTTTACGCAATATAATTGTCACTTCATCCTTCTTAATGTTGTTTACTGGTTCCTGTAGGAGAGGAAGCTGATCAATGAATGCCTCGTAATGTTCCAGTGCCTTTTGCTTTTCTCCCAGTTTATTCTGATACAATGAGGCCATATAAAACAGGTATTCCGGTTTTGGATTGTATTGATAGACCAACTGGTATTCCGTCAGTGCATCCTTGTTCCTTTTCAGTACACTATAAATTGCTTGTTTTTCCAGATGAATGGCAGACAATACTTTGGGATTGGGTTGTGACAGAGAATCCGCTCTCGCTAAATAATACAGCCCTTTTTCAGGCCACATCGAATTCGAAAATGCTTTCCCCAGACAAAAACAAGTTTCAATATCATTAGAATCCTTTTTGTATGCACTTAGTAAATACCTCCGGGCATCAGTAAATGAATAATTGTTTAATTCACAAATCCCTAAGTGTTTCAACACAAAACGATTCGAATCACCGGCATGATACAATTGAAAAAAACAACTTCCGGCTTTTGAAAAAGCCTTTTTATTAAAATATGAGATGCCCAATAATTTAATAAACTTCTTGTTTGTCGAGTCCTTAGTCAGAATTAACTCACACAACTCAATGCTTTGATCAAATTCCTCTCTTTTCAAATAAATATTGGCAAGTCTGCCCGCCGTAACCTGATCTGATGAATCTTGCTGAAAGGCTTTCCTGTAATAATCCAGTGCAAGATTGAAGCTGTCCATTTGATAATAATTATCTCCCAGATGTGTCAACAACTGAGTATTCGCAGAATCGATGGTGAGCCTCTCTTTCAGAAGTTTTATGGCTGTATTGTAATTGTTCCGGAATTCATTTACCTGAACAAGTTGCATGAAAGTTTGAGGATAATGCTTGTATTTTCTAAGGTAGTTTTCAGCTTTCAGATAATGACCTGACTCAAAATATAAATTTGAAATGAATACTTCAAGTTTTTCATTCCCCTGAAAAAGAGTTAAACCTTCTTCTAAAATGCTAATCGACAGGCTTAAATTTCCCTTTTTTTCTAATACAAGGGCATACCAATAAAAGTCATCAGCAGATGTTTTCTTTTGCGCAAATTGTTCTATCTGATCCAAATCATTTTGCAGGTATAGCAGCTCATAATTATCCTGTGCGAAGAGATCCACCCAAATCAATACAATTAAAACAGAAAAAAAGAAAAGATTTTTCATCTTACTAAAAGTATGAATTATTTGATGAATCATTAAAAACTAAAAAAAATTTAATTGTCACTGGCATGGGGGAAACCTACTGTATCATACCATAGGTTTTGTTCCT
>CAYQDZ010000175.1:0-6884 GCA_964416375.1 uncultured Bacteroidales bacterium | reverse complement strand
TGAGTCCCTCGCCGGAATTCAGTGCTTTTTCTGCCGGCGATTCATCACGGAATTTTGAGCACGAGTTGAATGCCAGCGCAATAAATATTGCTGGGAAGATCAATATGTGACGGAACAATTCCGGAATCATGAATTGAGGTTCTGTGAGCAGTTTATTTTGTAAAATTAAATAAACTTACTGATATAGCTTTGCCGAAGTGGAATAATGCCTGCTGAACCTCTGAGAGTTTATCTTCTGACCAGAGGTTCATAAAAAAGCTGCAATATTGCCTGCACACTTTACCTATCATTCAAAGATTGTCCCTATTTTTATACAAACCTACATTCCTTACATGATAGTTCAGGAATACATAGATAAGCTTAATACGAGATTTAAAACCGGAATTTCTCACGAACACAGTTACCGGGGCGATCTGCAGAACCTGCTCGAAAGCATTGCTCCCGAAATTCTGGCTATCAACGAACCCGAAAGAATAGCTTGTGGAGCACCCGATTATATTATTACCCGGCGCAATATTCCTGTGGGTTATATCGAGGCCAAAGATATTGGGGCCGATTTAAACAACAAAGCATATAAGGAACAATTCGACCGCTACCGCAAATCGTTGAATAATCTTATTTTCACCGACTACCTGAACTTTCATCTGTACATCGACGGAGAATTTGTTACATCCAGAACCATTGGACAAATTCAGGGAAATAAAATTGTTGGTACGCCCGGCAATTACGATGATTTTATATCATTTATTAAAGACTTTAGCACCTATGTAGGGCAGACCATTAAATCTGCATCGAAATTATCTAAAATGATGGCAGGGAAAGCCCGGTTATTGGCAAACATAATTGAGAAGGCATTACTTCCAGCCGCTGATCAGGATACCGTAAATGAACCGGGCAATAATACCCTGCACAATCAATTCCTGTCATTTAAGCAAATATTAATTCACGATATTACCGAAAAGACTTTTGCCGATATTTATGCCCAGACCATAGCCTATGGCATGTTTGCCGCCCGGTTGCACGACCCGAGTCTGGAAGATTTTTCCAGGCAGGAAGCTGCCGAACTGATCCCCAAGTCAAATCCTTTTCTGCGCAAACTTTTCCAATATATAGCGGGGTACGATCTCGACGACCGCATCAAATGGATTGTCGATGCCCTGGCCGATATATTCCGTGCAACCAATGTGGCTGAATTACTCAAAGATTTTGGGAAATCAACACAGCAGAACGACCCGATGATCCATTTTTATGAAACATTTCTTTCGGAGTACGATCCCAAATTACGTAAAAGCCGGGGCGTGTGGTATACACCTGAGCCGGTGGTGAACTTTATTGTTCGTGCTGTCGACGATATATTGAAAACTGAATTTGGACTCAAACAGGGGCTTGCCGATACCTCCAGAATAAAGATTAAAACCAGGGTTCAGGGCAATAATAAAGCCCTAGAACAGGAGGTCCATAAAGTACAGATACTCGACCCTGCTGCAGGAACGGGAACATTCCTGGCCGAAGTGGTAAAGCAGATCTACAAACAATTCGAAGGGCAGCAAGGTATTTGGGATAATTATGTCGAAGAGCATCTGATCCCGCGTCTTAACGGTTTTGAGATCCTGATGGCTTCCTATGCTATGGCGCATCTGAAACTGGAAATGTTACTCCGCGATACCGGTTATAAATCCAAAAAAGAACAACGATTTAATATATACCTTACCAATAGTCTGGAAGAACACCACCCCGATACGGGTACCCTTTTTGCCAACTGGCTAAGTACCGAGGCGAATGAGGCAAACCATATAAAACGCGATACGCCTGTAATGGTTGTTCTGGGCAATCCTCCCTATGCAGTGAGCAGCAGCAACAAAGGCAAATGGATACAAAGCCTTATTGCAGACTATAAAAAAGATTTACATGAAAAGAAACTCAATCTTGACGATGATTACATTAAATTCATACGTTACGGAGAATATTTAATTGAGAAGAACGGCGAGGGGATTTTAGCTTTTATTTCAAACAACAGTTTTATTGACGGAATCACACATCGCCAAATGCGAAAGCATCTCTTAGAGTCTTTCGATAAAATATACATTCTTGACCTTCATGGTAGTGCTAAGAAAAAAGAAACAACCCCTGATGGCGGTAAAGACGAGAATGTTTTCGACATTCAACAGGGTGTTTCAATTAACCTTTTTATAAAAAACAATCGAAAGAAAAAAAACGAATTAGGTAAGGTGTTTCATTTTAATTTATTTGGCTTAAGAGAAGATAAATATAAGAACCTGTTTTATAATTCATATAATTCAATAGGTTTCAAAAGCATAGAATTTCAAAAGCCATACTACTTTTTTGTTTTAAAGGATTTTGAATCTGAAGAACAATACAATTCCGGCTTCTCATTAAATGAATTAATGGGAGTCATGAATTCAGGTGTTCAAACTGATCGAGATTCGCTTTTTGTGGACATTGATTGTAAAGAATTAAAAGAAAGAGCTAAACTGCTTCTTTCTGGGGTAATATCAGATAGTTTCAAAGAAAAATATCGGGTTAAAGATTCAGGTAGCTATAAAATAACTAAGGTGATTATTGGGAAGAAATATGATGACAATAATATTATTTTGGAGCAGTATCGGCCATTTGATTATAGGTATATATACTTTGATGAATCAATTATTAGTAGAGCTGCATATGAGGTATCTCAGAATTTTATAGGTTTAGAGAACGTAGGTTTACAGGTTTGTAGACAACAGAGTTCCTTCAATTTCCAACATGTATTGGTTTCTGCAAACATTGTTGATAGAAATTCAATATCCATGCAAACTAGGGAAGCGACCTATTTTTTTCCTCTATATCTCTATCCAAAATCAAATTTACAACACTCCATTAATGAGAATCAAAAAAGATCACCTAACCTAAACAAAGAAATAGTTAAAGAAATATCCGAAAAGATTAATTTAACTTTTACAGATGAAAAAGAAAATACCCAAAATACATTTGCCCCAATTGATATTTTAGATTACATCTATGCGGTTTTACACTCGCCAACCTACCGTGAGAAATACAAGGAGTTTTTAAAAATAGATTTCCCAAGAGTTCCTTATCCAAAGAATACGGAAACCTTCTGGCAGCTGGTAAAATTGGGTGATGAGCTTCGTCAGATCCATTTATTGGAAAGCCCGGTTGTTGAAAAACGGATCACCACTTACCCCCAGGCGGGTTCAAATAGAGTTGAGAAACTTAGGTTTGAGAACGATAGGGTTTGGATAAACGAAGAACAGTATTTTGAGGGTGTTCCGCAAATAGCCTGGGAGTTTTACATTGGAGGTTACCAGCCCGCACAAAAGTGGCTCAAAGACCGTAAGGGCCGTGAACTGTCGTTTGAAGACATGCTGCATTACCAGAAGATCATTGTGGCACTTACAGAAACAGACAGGATAATGAAAGAAATTGATAAAATAAAGATTGAATAAACCATTCCCCCAAAACCACTACCTAGCAACCGGCACCCAATCACCCCTCACTATCCACCGCTTATCATTCCATCCTCATGCTTAATTCTTCATTATTAATTCTTAATTATTCATTACTCACCCGGCAACCAGCACCTAGTACTCAGCACCTAGTACCCAGTAACTAAACCACTAAACTCCTGCACCCAGCACCTGAATAAATTCACGAGGCAGATCATTTGTATAAATGTGAGCGGGGCAAGGTTAGCCTGCGATGGCCCTGCCATTGATCCTTTACCAATGAGATTATTAGAGGGTACTAAATAAATCGGAGGGGGTCCCTGTGCTATTTAGGCTAACCGAGATTTTTCTTTGGTTCATTTCTTTTCATCGAATGGAAAAGAAAAGAACACTACAAGCAACGCAATTTCAACTTCGTAATTTTAAAGGTTCACTTCAAAAGAATTAT
The DNA here is from genome assembly GCA_964416375.1 of uncultured Bacteroidales bacterium. Taxonomy (GTDB): domain Bacteria; phylum Bacteroidota; class Bacteroidia; order Bacteroidales; family UBA10428; genus UBA10428. The sequence continues at coordinate 2,972 of CAYQDZ010000175.1, read as the reverse complement.
CAAGTTCGGCTTTATTTGGATTTCATATCAGGCAATGAATGTTATAAACACTGCCAACATAGACATACCTGCTTTGACAGTAATCCGCTCCATTCACGCGTCACCGTTCACGTATCACTATTTATACTTCACGCTTCACAAAACCGGCCGTTTTATTTTTCATTCCAAATAATAGTTGTCCTGTTTTCAGCGCTGCAACACCCAGTTCAATAAATCGGGCTGAAGGCCCTGTTCAATTCAGCCCAATGGCAACGCCTTGGGCATTGGGTAATATCCAAGATCTTCGCCCTGAAGGGGCAGCTTAATCTGTCCATAAAAAGTTTTCGTTGTAATCCGGGCATGCTCATTCCTTTGCTTTCACGCAATTGCTTTTTTTCCCTTACACATACCTTGATTAACAACTATTGATTAAATTGCGTGGTTAGCATAAATGGAAAAGATAACAGCATATTGTGGATTGAATTGTGGTACCTGCCCCATTCATTTAGCTACTTTGGAGGAGAATAAACCGAAGCAGCAATCCTTAAGAAAATCGATAGCGAAACAATGTGCTGAGAATTATGGAATGAATTTACAGTCCGTAGATATTAAAGACTGTGACGGATGTCGGGCGAACACCGGGAGGTTGTTTTCCGGGTGTTTAAAATGTGAGATCAGGCAATGTGCAACTCTTAAAAATATGGAAAGCTGTGCCTTTTGTGTCGACTATGTCTGTGAGTTGCTGCAACAACATTTTACTCTCGATCCGGACTCAAAGATCAGACTCGATAAAATTCGGCAGGCAAATTGAGAATGGAAACCTTCTGGCGCGCATTTTCTTTCTTCAACATAGCTTTAGCGAAGTTGAATAATGCATGCTGAATATACTATTTATAAGCAAAAAATTATAAGTTGTAATCCGGGCAGGTTTATCCCATTTTTTGGTAAATAGTATAAGTATGTATAAATTTCGTTATTGATGTTCTTTCAGGAAAATTGAATCTATGAACCATTGTTCCTCATGTAAAACCTGATAAAGCGAAAAAAATGAATGTATTGGAAATACCCTTTAATAAATTCCTGGGTCTGCAAAAGGCCGGTTCGGGTAATGACTTTATTCTGCAACTGGAACAAAGGAATGAATATTTAAATCACCTGAGAACATTACATGCAAGTGTATTATTTGCACTGGCAGAAGCAACAAGCGGAGAATATTTATTGGATCAATTCAAAGAGTATGCATTAGATATTATTCCGGTTGTAAGAAAAGTAGAAATAAAATACAGCAAACCGGGAAACGGAACAGTCTTTTCAAAAGCCGGTTTTGTTGATACGGATACGAAAGAGATACTAGACGAACTCAATACAAAAAAACGGGTAATTATAAAAGTGCGGGTCGATATTTTAAACGACAGTTCCGATAAATTAATGACTTCAGTATTCGACTGGTTTATTACTTTAATGTAAGATACTGCACAATTCCGTGACAGGTGAGAATAACTAATAGTGTTGCTAGCCACGGCTAAGCATTCAGAATTCACCCAGCACCCAGCAACTTTACCTGCCGGAGGCAGGCAGCACCTAGCACCTAGCACTCCCGCAATACGGGATTAGTTCAACTAACATCTTTTGGTTCGCAAGCTCCCAAAAGCTAAGTTTCACTGAACCAGCACCCGGCATCCAATCACCCCTCACGATTTATTCTTTGGTAATAAAATGCCAGAAATCTTTACTTATGGCATACGTAATCCTTACTTTAGAAATGTAATAGTAATACTTGTATTGAATCGAACCTGAACTCTATTATATAATTCATACGGACATGAAAACTAAAATCAGCCTTATTGTTCTTTGCATCCTGGTGCTTTCACTTATTACGCTATCCTTTCAGGAAGACGATGGTACAAAAGCCGGTAATATGGTAGCAAGCGATACTTCAAGTAACTACCTGGACGGTACCTATCACGGCTATTCCCAGGCTTCTTATACCGGGGAACAATTTTGGGGTCACATCAGGATAGCACTGGCAAACGGCTCATTTACCGATATACAGTTTACAATAAGGGATTCGGTTAACCACGAACCGGTCGATTCCATGTATGGGGTTAATCACTATGCCGGAAATCCCGAATATATGCAGCAATGTGTAAATGAGGAACATGGTATCGAAGCCTATCCCCAACGGTTGATGGAATCACAGAATTTCGATAATGTCGATGCCATTACCGGTGCCACCTGGTCTTATAACATTTTTATGGCTTCAGCTGAAGTGGCGCTTCAGGATGCTCACAAACCAACCCTTATTAATGCTGACCGGGATCAGGCCAACAGGAACTTCATGCAACTTGTACCGAACCCGTTTTACTCGGTAGTTACGCTGGAATACAGTCTTGCAGAATCCAGTCAGGTGAATATCGGCATTTACGACAGCCAGGGCAAATTAATAAAACGACTGGCCAGCCAGGCGCAACCTGCCGGTCACTATTCCCTGCAATGGGACGACTGTCCTTCTGCCGGATTGTATTATTGTTATCTTCAAACCGATAATAGAGTGTATTGCAGTAAACTGATAAATACCGGAAAGTAGTTGTAGAGTGTAGATCGTGCAATAACCTTCGTCACCTCATTACTTCGTCACTTCGTCACCTCATTATTTCATCACTAATCCCTTTTCTCATATCTTACATCTCAAATCTCACATTTCCACTTGACTTGTATCCGGTTAAAATGTAATTTGCAGGTATACTTGTTTTAAAAATATTGAAATGGGCTACTATATCGAATTGAAAAACATAAGCATTGACAACTACAAAGAGAGGTTAAAAGCTGCCGACCTGCTTCCCAGCCGGATGGTGCTTAAGGAAAACATCGAGATGAATTTCAATAGTATCAAAAACCAGAATATCCGGAATGTCGACGAGCTGCAGCAGGAACTCAGGAATAAGAACAAACTTCAGGATTTTTCCAAACAGACTGGCTTGTCTGAGGAGTAT
>CAYQDZ010000174.1:0-6937 GCA_964416375.1 uncultured Bacteroidales bacterium | reverse complement strand
TTTTCTATTCAAAGAACTCTGGGGTTCATAACCCTCTGCGGAGAGGAAGGGATTACTCGCCCTCCTTCGTCGGCATTCGTGAGGGCTTCGCCGTTCGAACCCTCCCGATTTCATCGGGGCCACCCCTTCTGTTCGAATCCTTTCTTTCCTGCAATGAAAATATCTTTTTCTATTCAAAGAACTCTGGGGTTCATAACCCTCTGCGGAGAGGAAGGGATTCGAACCCCCGTACCGCTTGTGGCGGTAACACACTTTCCAGGCGTGCGCCTTAGACCACTCGGCCACCTCTCCAGTAATCTCAAAGCCTGCACGTTTTTTTTCAGCGACGAAAATTACTAAAAAAAATTTAATTGTAACTTATCAAATAGTTATTTCTCCGCGTAATGATTTATTTAAGTTATGAATAACTTCCTGCTTTGAGGTATATCTGCCTAATAAATACATAAGTTTTGTTATTGCTGCCTCGGTAGTTATATCGTTTCCACTCACTACACCAAGTCTTTCAAGAGCAATACCTGTTTCATACATCCCCATTTCAACCCTCCCTTCAGCACACTGCGTAACACTAACTACCAGAACACCTCTCTTTATTGCATTTTCAATTTCATCAAGAAACCATTTTTCATTGGGTGCATTTCCAGCCCCAAAGGTTTCCATAACAACTCCCTGCAAACCACTAATGTTCAATATTGCTTGTACTACTTTTCTGTCGATACCCGGAAAAATTTTTAAAATAGCTACATCCCTGTTCAATGTTTTATGAACGATCAATTCAGTTTCAGAGGAAAAATCACCAATGGCCAGGTAATTGTATCTTAAATGTACTCCGCTTTCGGCAAGAATCGGATAATTAAAAGACTGGAATGCTTTAAATTCTTCTGCATTATGCTTGGTAGTCCTGTTTCCCCGAAACAATTTTTTCTGAAAAAAAACAGCCACTTCAGGTACAGCGGATTTTAAATACCTCTTTTGAGCAGCAATCTCAATGGACGTAATAAAATTTTCTTTCGCATCGGTACGTATTGCAGAAATGGGCAATTGAGAACCAGTAAAGATGACAGGCTTTTGCAGGTTTTCCAGTAAAAAACTTAAAGCCGATGCAGAATATGCCATGGTATCGGTACCATGCAATACGATGAAACCATCATGCTTACTATAATTATCTTCTATAACCTTCGCAATCTGGATCCATACACCAGGATTAATGTTTGAAGAATCCAGAAGAGGGTCAAAGGAATAGGAATTTAACTGATAGCCTGCATTTTTTAACTCTGGTATTTCATCCAGAATCTTCTCAAAGGAAAAGGGGCGTAAAGATCCGTTTGAAGAGTTTTCTATCATCCCGATCGTGCCACCGGTATATACAATCAATATGGAAGGAGGCTGATTCTTTGTTTTCATAATCCAAATACATCCATGGCATTTTGGGTCGTAATTTCTGAGACCTCATCAATCGTAAGGTTCTTCAGTTCAGCAAGCTTTTCCACTATAAATTTCAAATAGCTGCTTTCGTTTCTTTTCCCTCTGAATGGCATAGGTGCAAGGTAAGGAGAATCGGTTTCAACAACAATATGATTTATCTCAATACCTTGTATTGTCTCAGCTAATCCTGAGTTTTTAAATGTCAGAATCCCTCCAATACCAATTTTGAATCCCAATCCGATGATTTCTTTTGCCAAACCGATATTTCCGGTAAAAGCATGAAAAATTCCTCTCAAATCACGGTATTCTTTCTTCCTGATGATTTGCAGAATTTCTTCAAAAGATTCTCTGGCATGTATTACAACAGGCAAATTTTTCCTTATGGCCCATGTAAGTTGTTGCTCGAAAACGTAAGCCTGCTCTTTATAAAATCCTTTATCCCAATACAGATCAATTCCAATTTCCCCAATTCCTTTGTAGTTAAATTTTTCAAATTGCAGTTCTATAATTTCCATCTCATGTTGGTGATCCTCTTTTACATGTGTCGGATGCAATCCCATTAAGGGGATTAAATAATCGGGGTATTCCAATATCAGATTATGCAATGGATTGATGGTGGAAGCATCGATGTTCGGTAAAACAATGGCAACTACCTTTTCATCCTTTGCCCTTTGGATAACCCTGGCAATATCTGTTTTATATTGATCGAGGTAAAGATGTGAATGAGTATCAATCAGTCGTATCATTGCAGAATAAAAGATACGCAAAAATAGGAAATAGAAACCATTTTCTCCTGCATCATTCCATTTATGTTCTTGTAAAGAATCTTCCCGGCATAGGACGAACCAATCCATTGAATTCAAGAGTAAGGAGCTGTGCTGAAACCTTGGAAACAGGCATCTCAAGAGAAATACATATTTCATCCAGTGAAGAATCCCCGTTTTCTTTTAAAAAAGTAAGTATCTTTTGTTCATCAGGATTAAGATCTACAAAAATTGATTTTTGAATAGCCTGAGGTTTCTTTTTTTCCTTGTACCAACCCATTGCATATTCAACATCTTTCCCGTTTTCAATCAATGCAGCCTTATTGAATTTGATAAGATTGTTGCAACCTTTGGAATAGGAATCGGTACTTCGTCCGGGAACAGCAAAAACATCCCTGTTGTAAGAATTTGCTATATCAGCCGTGATAAGCGCCCCTCCTTTTTCAGCTGATTCAATGATAATGGTTGCATCTGCCAGACCGGCAATAATGCGGTTTCTGCTCACGAAATTCCCAGGGTCGGGTTTACGATCTCCCTGGAATTCGGTAACAAGGGCACCCTGATCTATTATTTTTCTGGCATATTGGGCATGCAGAGATGGGTAGATATAATCAAAACCATGGCCCAGTGCGGCAATAGTCAAAATTTTATTTTTCAGGGCAGCTTTGTGCGCAGCAATGTCAATACCATAAGCCAAACCACTTACAACAATAAGATCAGGATAGCTCGCAGCAAGGTATTGGATGATTTCTTCTGTATTAGCCTTTCCATAGTCAGATGCCTTTCGTGTGCCAACCACGCTAATTACCTTTGGTACGTTAAATTCTACATTCCCTTTTACATAAATCATTACCGGCGCATCTTCACACTCGCGCAGTCGCACAGGATAATTTTTATCGAGATAGAACAATGGAATTATACCTTCCTTCTGAATGTACCTAACCTCCCTCTCTGCTATTTCCAGCAGTTTTGTTCCATTTTTAATCAGAGAAGCTTTCCCTTCCCCTATACCGGGGATTTTTTCAAAGGCCCTTTTGCTTTCTTTAAAAACAGCTTCTATGCCACCGGTATATGCTACAAGCCGGCGGACCAATCTTGGCCCTACTTTTGGGATAATGCTCAGTGCTATCTTCAATTGGAGATCGTTCATAAATTGCGCAATAACTTGAAGAATGAATATTTATTTGTATTTATCCAGTGCTGTAAGAATTTGTTTTAATTGTTTTTTGTTTAAACTGGATACACTTACCGCAGGATACTTTGCCGTTTTGTCTTTTATTCGTTGCTGAAGGATGATTTTTTTCTTCATTCCTTTCAGTGAAGTGATCAACTGATAACCGGCAAAAGTGTTCTTTGGAATCTCAATTGAATTCTTGCTTTTATTAAAAATACTCATGGAAAAATACCTGAGAATAATGAACTCATCCGTATCACTAAAATAGATATAATTCATTTCCACAAAAGATTCAAAAATGATGGACAGAAAATAAAGGCCCCCGATAATCATCGCCCACTGGTATTTATTAATACCTAAAAAAGTGTTTTGCCCATTTCCTATAAACATAATAAGCAACAGGATCAGCGTAAAGCAAACAAGAGTGACCAGGTGACGAAGATGTGTTCTTATTACTGTCCGTTTGATATCAATAACCATGTATTCAAATTTTACATAAATATATTTCTTTCCGGGGAAAATTTGTAAACACTAACGTCTTTTTCTGAAGAATTCTTTCAATAGCAATTCCGATTCATGTGCCATGATTCCGTTAATAATTCCCGTTTTCGGGTGTAACAAGGGCATTTGTATTCTTGTAAATCCTCTTTTCAGATCCGACGCACCGTAAACCAGCTTTTGCAATTGTGCCCAGAATATAGCTCCGGCACACATCACACATGGTTCCAGTGTAACATACAGGGTGCATTCGTTCAGGTATTTGCTGCCTATGGTATTAGCAGCAGCCGTAATTGCCTGCATCTCTGCATGAGCGGTCACATCATTCAGGGTTTCCGTCAGATTGCAACTGCGGGCAACAATGGTGTTGTTTGCCACAACAATTGCGCCCACAGGGATTTCCTCCTTATCAAAGGCTTTTTGCGCTTCAACAAGAGCCTGCTTCATGAAATATTCATCGCTAAATAATTTTTCTGTCATCAGGTATTCCCTAGTGTAGTAATTATCACACTAGTGTCATGTCAACTGTAATTTGTCGACTTCCACAATAACCCCTTTCCCCTAAAGGGGCAACCAAACACACGGTGGTTATGACTTCCCCTTTAGGGGATAAGAGGGGTGAGAGATGGCAATTTATCCTTGACATGACACTAGCATAAATGGTTGGTATCACATGTGCTTGAAATTATACAAACATAATGAATGATCGGGAAAAAACACAAAAAACGAAAGTTCCACAAGGAGTCAATCTCAGCAATTAATTCTCATGAATCATTTTTATTTCTTCTACCTTTGAATGCAGGCAAAGGAAAATGCAAGGTATAAATATGCAGAACGAAGAAACAATCCGGAATGAAACCATCCATCATGCAGCCAGACTAATGATGGTTGCAGCCCTTACAGCTCCTAAGGGCAGGGGCACTGACAACATGGTCGTTACACTGGTTGATGAAAAAGAGATTAAGGAAATTGCCACCCGCATGAAAGCACTTGTTAAGACTGCCGGATGGCCACGTTTTTTTATTCGCGATGCAGAAAATATTCAGCAATGCCCGTATATGATACTCCTGGGTACTAAAATTAATCCCCTGAGACTTTCTCCCTGCGGTATGTGCGGATTTAAAAATTGTGAGCAAAAAGAGAAATTCCCCGATGTTCCCTGTGTTTTCAATACTGGTGATTTGGGTATAGCCATCGGTTCTGCCGTAAGCATAGCAATGGATCATCGAATTGACAACCGCATTATGTACACCGTTGGGCAGGCAGTAAAAGAAATGAATTTGCTGGGAAATGATGTAAAAATCATCTATGGAATTCCGCTCAGTGTAAGTGCTAAAAATCCTTTCTTCGACAGAAAATTTACGTGAACGCTCATCACGAAAATGATATGAGTTCCACGGGCATAGGCTTCGCCTGGTAAGGAAACCCGATCTTTGCATGTCTGTCGGTAATGAATTCCTTTTCTTCGCCGGGCTGGGCCAGTCCGCTCAGGTCACCTTTCAGATCCATCAGGATCACCGGCACTCCCTTTTCCAAAAGTTGTTCTGCAATTACCTGTAATATCTTGGTCTTTCCGGTACCGGTTGCACCTGCAATTAATCCATGACGATTGATCGTTTTCAAAGGCACTTTAACATAAGTTTCGGGAATGCATTCGCCGTCAAGCATGGCTCCGCCGAGTAAAATAAAGTCGCCCTTACAGCTATACCCGTTTATCATGCTTTCCCTGAAAGATTCTTTTCTTTCCATAATGGTATCAAATATTGTATATTTTGTTTTATTGTTCTTCTAAACTTTCCGTTTTACCCGGTTATTTTCCTGTAACCAATTTACGATTCAATAAGATCATTCACATTTCCGGATACTTTAAAGCAATAACAGGAATAAAGGTAATAAGTTTAACTCGCTTAAAATATCCTAATGTAAAATCTAACTAATTCCTCTTTCTTTATCTTTGAACAAAAGCGGTAGCTATATATTTAAAATACGAAAGTCAATTCATGCGATCAAATTATGACTTTCAGCTGAACAAAAGGAACTGGGATGTCCGGCAGACAGACTGTTTAATAAAGAAAAGGGATAATGCTTCAACTATTCAATCCCTTGATAACTACACTATCAAAGGCATTGAACTCATGTGCCAATGATAAATAAATGCCCGCGAAAAAGGTCACTATTTTCTACTTGCTAAGACAATAGGTGCAACATATATTCAGAGCAACGTTATTATCCATCGACATAAGCGAAAAATGCATCATGTAGCTGTAATTGTCCGTTACAAGAATACCTATATTGATGTAGCTTTCAATGTACATTCCTCCGATCCCTGTGAAAAATCCCACTTTCAATTCATCGGGCTTGATGAACAATTGCGCACTCAACAAGCCCAGCATCGTATTTCGATTGAGATTTTGCATAAACCCAACCATAGTATCCAGGTTTATTAACCTAAAGAATTTCAGAGAGTTATTTGCTATAATATAATAGCCACCCGGAAAGACAGGTCCTTCCCTGCCAATGTTTTCAATAAAATAACTTCCTGATAATGCGGCGTTCCATTCTATGTTTCTTCTCTCCACCGTAAAAAGTGTTCCTTTGATCCCTGCCAGCAATTGAGAATAAGTACCGGTATCAGCCTGTGCTTCGAATGGCTGAACATAAGCATACCCTAACTTCAACTCGAGTTTTGAGGAGATTCCATACCGCAGTTGTGAAGCACTTGCAAATACCATGGTATCAAATTTCATCCATTCCCCATGGGCCAGATTGCTCTCAATTTGCAGATCATGAGTTTGAACCGTGTAGGCGTTTGAATAAAATCCTCCCTGATCGGAAGTGATCCCTAATCTGTATTTATGAAATTTTTTTGGTTTGTATTTACATTCTTTCTGGGCCCGGGCACTCGCAAAAACGGAAATAATCAGCAGAACTGTAATGTAGCTTTTCATTTGAGAATAAAGAATGGGTACAAATATAAACGATTTATACCGAAATTTTATTTCTTGCTAATCTATAGGACCCAGCAGCATTGCAATGGAAATTACTTGTGTCCCATTTTTTTTCTGAATTACCCGGAATG
>CAYQDZ010000173.1:0-6975 GCA_964416375.1 uncultured Bacteroidales bacterium | reverse complement strand
AGAATATTTGCGGTGTTCTTTGAGCGGGTAAATCCTGCTTCAACAAGAGCAAAACCAGGCTGCATGAACATCACAAGAAATGTAGCCACCAACAACCATACGTTGTTAATTGATATATCTAAACCAATGACAGCATCTGCTGCTGCTGGTAAATTTGTCAATGTTTCTTCCATAATGAATAATTTTTTAATTAATTTGAGACATCAATTTCTTATTCCTCACCTTCTATATATAAGCTCTTATCTCCTTTTTCTTCAGTTCGGATCCTATAGGCATCAACCATCTCAGATACGAATATTTTACCATCTCCGATTTCACCGGTTTTTGCCGAGTTAAGTATTGCTTTTACTGTAGATTCAAGGAATTTATCTCGTATATAAATAGAAATAAGAATACGTTCTATGGTGCTGGTATCGTATTTAATACCCCTATAGACTCTTGCTTCTGTTGCTTTTCCAACGCCACGGACTTCCCAGAAAGAAAAGAATTCAATTCCGGCTTCGTTGAGAGCATCTTTAACATCATCGAATTTTGTTTTTCGAATAATAGCTTCTACTTTTTTCATAATTATCTAATTTATTTTTTCATTCATGAATAATCTTTATGCAGAGGAATAGTGAACGGCCCCTTTTTCAAACAAACTCGCTTTTCTCCTGCTTACTATGATGGATTGAATTAGAATGAAATACCGACTACAAGATTGAATTCTTCAGCTTCGGGATTAACAACTACTTGTCCGCTTACAGGAAGTGAAAAGTTTTCGGTAATTTTTATTTCTTTGCTAGTACCGATTCCAATATTACAGACATTGAATTCACCGTCTGATGTGTGTCACCCGTCTCCGGCTCCAAGGAAGATATCGAAGTTATTAAATGAATAACCTGCTTCAAAATACATGTCTCCGCCCTGTGATCCTGCGCCGAGGCTAGCATCGTTAAAAATGTAGTTTGCTGCAATGGAAAATCAACCGATTTCATAACCAACATTTGCTTCAAAAGCATGACTTGATGAATCGGTTCCATATTGGAAATAAGGACTTTCCTGGTAATAATAATCGGTTAAACCCAGGTAAAGGCCAAAATCAAAGCCGTATCCTGCATACAGGTCAGCTTCACTAACAGATTCATCTAATGGTCCAATTCCAAATGAACCCCATGCTCCAAGTGAGAAACCAGCAATTCCGAATTCTACATATGGCTGTAATGCAGGCCCTCCGTATTTCAAACCACGCCATACGTAACTACTTACCAAATCAACTCCTGCTGAAAAAGGTGAGCTTGCTTCTTCTTCTTGTGCATGAATAGAAACAGGAGCAAAAAATGCTGTTAAAACTAAAATTAAAAGTAATGTCCTGAAATTTTTCATAGCTAAAAGTATTAAGTTATTAATTGATTGACATTGCAAATGTATATAAAAAATTATTAAACCCTATCAAAATATAGGTATAAAATTAAAAAAAACATAATAATGAAACATAATTCCCATAAAAAAAGGGGTATATAAATTAAAAAGTACTTTTAATAGAAATATAACCCTAAAAGTTTTGAATTTGTGGTATTGGAGTAAAATAATTAGGATGAATGATTTGATATAAGGAGAAGAATATTGTTGTATGAACAAGCTGTTGATAAAAAAAATGAGTCCGGGTTAATTCTACATAGTATTCCTGTAATGTCCTACAAATTGTAAAATATGAACAAAATGAAAGTAATTTTTGATTTATTAAAAATTTTAATGTTATTTTGAAGATATACAGGTGCTTATTAAGTAGTTATGTTTTTCTCATTCTTTAAGCTTCAATTTATTTTTCCTGTATTCTATACATTATAAATGGTAAAGGGCAATTCTGAACCAGCTTCTGTTATGAAACAAAAATCAATTCTTATTGTGGAAGATGAGATATCGAACTTTGAATTACTGAAAGCAATGATGCGTAATTTGAATGTAAAGGTTTCCTGGGCTAAAAATGGTAAGAATGCTATTTTGCTTTGCAATGAAAAAACCTTTGATATTATCTTCATGGATATAAAGATGCCTGGAATGGATGGTTATGAAGCTACTTCCATTATAAGAAGCAAGGGATATAAAACACCAATTGTTGCTCAAACTGCCTATGCAAGGAAGGAAGATGAGAAATTAATTCTTCAAAAGGGGTTTAACGATTATCTTTCCAAGCCTATTGACAGAAATAAACTGTTGGCTCTTATTGAAAAATATTCTTAGGGTTTGAGGTGATTGCTTAAAATTCAAGATTCTCTTTGTTTTTGCTACATTGAATTTCTTTCAGTTTAATGTATTTTAGAAATGTTGTATGTGCTGATATGATGCTGATTATAAATCCGTAATAACCGTCAAGAAATCCAAGTTTTAAAATATAATCCCTTGCGAATTTCCAGGAGGGCTTAAAAAAAATGAGAAACAGATTGGACCGCTTTCTGTTTTTATAAGCTGTTTTTGCCCCAACGTCAGCAAAATTGTTGGCTTGTTTGATATGTTGATCAATATTGTGGTAAGAATAATGCAGAAGGTCTCCTTTAATGTATTTAATCCTTGAATTCACATTCATTTCAAATCTGTCGTGTGGATTAAAACCAGTGAACTTGCCTTTACGACTGTCCCATAAACGCAATTTACGATCGGGATACCAACCACAATGTTTGATCCATTTGCCGCAATAATTGGTTAACCGGTTGAAATAATACCCGTCATGTGTCCAGTTGTTTTTCACTTCCAATATTGATTTTACCAACCGGTCAGATAGAATCTCATCAGCATCCAATGATAATATATAGTGATATTTGGCTTGTTTTACTGCCCAGTTTTTTTGTTCAATCATTCCTTCCCATGCATGCTCAATAAACCTTACTTCCAACTTCAAACATATTTCTTTTGTCCTGTCGGTGGATAACGAGTCTACCACAACGACTTCATCAACAACTGATTGTGCCGATTTAATGCATTTCTCTATATCATTTTCTTCATTCTTGGTAATGATCACACAACTGATCTGCATCAATAAATCTTTTAATTAAAAACGAATATACATTAAATTCTTCAACTGCTTACCCTATTTTTGTTGCTTAAACTTTGCACTATGAACACTACAATTCAAGTGATAGGATTTGCCTCAGCCATGTTGACTACATGCGCATTTCTACCACAGGCCATCAAAACCTGGAGAACAAAATCAACCCATGATTTATCTCCACTGATGTTTGCCCTGTTCTGCGTTGGAATAATCGGATGGTTAATGTATGGCATTCTCAAATCTGACCTTCCCATGATCCTGGCTAATTCAGTAACCATTTGTCTTGCCGGTATTATTATGTATTTTATAATCCGTCCCGATAATACAAGAAAAATTTCACATACAGGTTTGTATGTTGATGATCTGGAGAAAATGATGAATTTTTATGTTTCCCTTTTCGATGCCAAATCTGGCAATAGGTACCATAATCCTGTCAAAGGATTTAGCTCTTATTTTCTTACTTTTTCGTCGGGTGCACGACTTGAACTGATGCATAATGAAAAAAGAAGCAAACATGATTCTGACAGAGCATGGGGGCATATTGCTATTGCCACAGGAAGCAAAAAGGCAGTGGATACTCTCTTTGCCTCTTTGAAAACTACAGGCGTGGAAATTATAAGTGAACCAAGATATACCGGTGACGGATATTACGAGGTTTTGATTTCCGATCCTGAGAAAAATACAATAGAAATAACTATTTAGTGTACCATTATATTGAGTTATTACAATGCAAATTCCTTATTATCAAATCAATGCTTTTACCGGAAAGCATTTTAGGGGCAATCCTGCCGGAGTGTGTCTGATTGAAAAAGAATTGGATGTACAACTCATGCAGAAAATTGCAGCAGAGAATAACTTGTCTGAAACAGCTTTTGTAATGCCGGCATCCGGGCAGTATAAGATCAGATGGTTTACTCCGGCAGTAGAAGTAAATTTATGTGGTCATGCAACCCTCGCATCGGCTCATGCCATAACAGAATTCACAAACCCTGCCGGCAATCCGATTCAGTTTCAGTCAAAAAGCGGATTACTGGAGGTCAGTAAGGATGGGGATTTATATAAAATGAATTTCCCAGGTGATACAATTCAGTCTGTGGCACTTCCCGGTACAATGAAAGATGCATTTCAGAACATTCCCGTTGAAGTATACAGGGGGAACTCAGATTTTATGCTTGTATACAAAGATGAAAATGATGTCGCACGTGCCAATCCCGATATGAAATTGCTGGAAACAAGTGAAGGAAGGGGGGTAATAATCACAGCTCCCGGAAAAACAGCAGATTTTGTTTCAAGGTTTTTTGCTCCACAAGCCGGTATACCTGAAGATCCTGTGACAGGCTCAGCCCATACTACATTGATTCCATATTGGGCAAAACGACTCAATACATCAAAATTGCTGGCCAATCAGCTATCTGAAAGGGGTGGAGAGTTGTTTTGTTCCTATCTGGGGGATCGTGTAGAAATTGCCGGAAGAGTTGAATTGTACATTGCAGGACACATATATTGTTAATTTTAATACGATTATAGAATTATCTCCTTTACATTTTATGAAACACGATTACGTTCATGGATATACAGAGCCTGAAACTGCAAGACTTAATGATCAGGCCAATACATTGAGTTCATTGCTTCATTATGATTCTGTTTTTCCTGAAGGATCGAAAATTCTTGAAACAGGATGTGGGGTAGGAGCACAAACGGAAATTCTATGCAGGAAAAATCCTTCTATCCGTCTGACATCGATTGATATTTCAGGAGAATCTTTGGAATTGGCCCGGAAACGCTGCATGGCATCAGAAATATTTAATAGTTTTGTACTTATCTATTCCAGCTGGTTTGATATACCCAGCCTTCCTAAAATATTTGTTACCAGTATGATGTAGAGCATGAGGTTTATCATCCAGATGATAGATATATTGAATTCCATTGTATCAATTCGTTGTCCGCTGAATTGTTTTTCCGGAATAAACATCTGACCTCTTCCGATATCAGAATCAGGATATTTAAAAACAGCATTTTTTACCTGTACGGGTGTGCCATTATAAAATTGGATGGGATCACTTGCTTTTCCATTTGTAACTTTTTCAGCAATAGCGTAATTATGATAATTTTCTTTTAGATCATTTAGGTATTCAGGACCAAGAGAATCATTGATTTGCCCCTGATACTCAGCTTTCATATCAAGAGAATTGATATGTAAGGAGTAAAAGTGAAGTTCAAGGTACTCCAGATATTCCAATAGATCTCTTGCCAACAATGAGTTAAAATCAGTATTATTTAACTTTTTCATGTTTTCGTAGGGAAATATTTCATAATTATTCGCCAAATAAATAAGTGTATTTTTTATGGATTGAAGCATGATTTCTACGCTATCGTATGATTCCTGGTAATTTTGTTCACAATAGTGGATCTGTGATTCGATTATGGGCAACAAATGCATTGAGTTAATTCTTCCCGAAGAAATATTTTTGTCTAAATCATAGAACTTTCGTTCATACTTGTTTTGTTTGAAATGATGAACCATGGATGCTTCATATGCCCATCGAGTCACCACCAAATCTGCTACCCCCGGTGTGTAACTTGTTTGCTTAAGATTGATGGTATCCAGATTAAAGAATCCTCCCCCCAATAAAATCTGAATTACCAGAGCAATGGGTATAGATTTGATATAAATACTTTCAATGGTTTTTTGTGTATTGGAGAAAATTAAGCCCAACAATATTCCAAAAGATTGACAGCTGAAAAATATCAGCCAGTCAACCCACAGTAAGCCTCTTATATTGAGTATGTAACTTCCTATGCCAACAAACAAGAACGATTGAATAAGAGATATCACCAGCAAATAGGTAATCTTGGAGTTAATGTAAGAAAACCTGCTTAAATTGAGGTATTCCTGTTTTTTGTTGATGTTTTTTTCTTTAAAAATTTCGTTTGCAGACTGAATCAATCCTAAAAATATAGCGATGATTGTCGATAAAAACAGATAAGACGGGATATATGGGTTTAAGGAATAGGAATAATCTGTGCCACTGCTTTCACGCAGGAACAGCGATATAATTAAAGCCAGAAAAGGAGTTATTAAAACTGCATAGAGTAGTTCTTTGCTTCGTGATACCTTGGTTTTAAAATTCCTTATAAAGAATATAATGTATTGTCTTTCAAGTGTAGGGGGATGCAATATTTTTTCCGGGAGTATTTTATGGCTTACATCTTTATTTTCAGAAAATTTCTCTGATTTCCTGAATTTCTCATAAAGTTCAACCGGAGTTTTGTAACGAAATTGGTCAGATGAATCTTTCTGGTATCTTTTCAGGTTAATAAATTGAAGAATTGCATCGGGAGTAAAAAAATCATTGGGTTTTGGTTTCAATCCATACAGGTTCGAAAAATAGGCAATGGTTTCGGCTGGATTACCATAATATACCGGAAATCCACCATCATCTAAAATGAATATTTTATCAAATTCGGAAAATGAATTTTTGCTTGTCTGGGTTATGCTGGTAATTACAATTTTACCTTTGAAAGTATAATTGGCCAGGACTTCGATTATTTTGGATGAATCAGCAAGACTTAAGGGAGTGATGGCATTGTCTACTATTAAAATTTGGGGATCGCGAAGCAATTCAAGGGCAATATTCAACAATCGTCTCTGACCTGGTTGTAAAAATTTATCCTGTGTAGAACCCACAATTGAGTTTTTCAATTCCAATAATTCCAGTTCCTGTAATAAATTGTCAACTTTCAGTTGTATATCGTTTGAAGGGGTTTTTCCAAGATACAATTTAGCTGTGAGGTACAAATTCTCATAGACCGTAAGTTCATTGTAAAGAAGATCTTCTTCAGGCACAAATCCTATCATTCCCTTCATCTTGTAAAGATCTTTGGTAAGGTTATAACCATTGATTATAATATTTCCGGAACTATTGGAAATTTCGCCGGCCAACAAT
>CAYQDZ010000172.1:0-7011 GCA_964416375.1 uncultured Bacteroidales bacterium | reverse complement strand
AATATTCTTTTATCTCATTCTCATCAAGCTTGTATTTCTTTTTTCGGAGTTTTTCTGCATAATACCACCAATCGTAAGAAGCAAGCACAAAATCCTTTTCTTCTTCATCAATTATGGCTTGCAACTGCTCTCTTTCAGCACTTGCGACAGGCAGAGCAGCTTCCCAAACTTTGTTCAGAAACTGGTATACATTGCCTGGACTTTTTGCCATCCTGTCGTCGAGTTCATATTCTGCAAAAGATGAAAAACCCAATAAATTTGCCTTTTTTATTCTCAGGTTAATGATTTCCTTGATGATGTCCTTGTTGTCGTACTCATTGTTGTTGTTACCACGCAATGTATAGGCATCGTACAATTGCTTTCTTAACTCACGTTTCTCAGAATACTGAAGAAAAGGAATCATGCTTGGCTTGTGGGTGGTAAACACATATTTGTCCTTCATGCCTTTTTCTTTAGCCGTTGATGCGGCAGACTGAATGATGTCATCCGGCAAACCGGCAAGATCGGCTTTGTCTTCAATTACCAGGTCAAAAGCATTGGTTTCTTCCAGCAGGTTTTGATCAAAACTGACTGATAATTCGGCCAGACGCTGATTGATTTCACGTAGTTTCTCTTTTTCTGCCTCAGGCAGATTCACACCATTGCGAACAAATTGTTTGTAATACTTCTCCAGAAGATAATACTCTTCTACAGTCAAATTCTTTGCTTCGGGTGAATTGTATACCGTTTCAATTCTTGAAAACAATGCACTGTTTAAATTGATGCGGTCAAAATGTTCAGTAAATTTTGATCCGAACTCCCCCGATATAGCCTGGATTTTTTCCGTTCCATGGGCAGATTTCAGGCTGAAGAAAATATAACTTATGTCCTTCACTTTTCTACCCGAACGATCCAGGGCAACAACCGTATTTATAAAAGTGGGTTGTTCCTCATTGTTAACAATAGAATCTATCTCCCCGTTTTGTATATCAATCGCCTGATCAAAAGCAGGCAGAAAATGTTTCGCTGAAATTTTATCAAAAGGCGGGACACCGTAGGGCGTCTGAAACTCGGAGAGTAGAGGGTTATCCTGGTTCTTCATTTCCTGGTTGCAGGCATTTAACATTAGAATAACAACTACCAAAGTCGGCAGTACAAATTTTTTTTTCATGTTTTTTTTTACAAGCTACTTATTTTTAAAACATTGGTGGTTGATTTTTGTCATATCTAGTCATACAAATGTTTTTTTGAATAAAATCTGCTAAGGTTATCCTTCTGATAAAAACTTTCCGGCGGACCCAGATAACTGGGTTTAACACCCCCGGCATCCAATACAATTTTTTCGAGTACAATGCCCGGATCTATCATCCAATACTTCAATGTATGTTCACCGGGCTTGTTTATTCGATGTTCTGAGTTCAAAACCTTGATATTTTGAGTTACGGCATTGTTCCACCATGCAGGGTATGTCCAGTCGGGAATCGTATCCATAGCATGCATATTCACAATTTGCGGATCTTCATCATCTATGGAGATCGCATATTTCAATCCTTCAGTTGAAGTGAAATTTAATGTCGGTGCCAAATATACCATCACGTTTACCATTCCTGTATCGTAAAGATGTACCCTGTATTCAAGGTGTGGTGAATTGCCTTGTGGCGACTGGGGAGAAGAATTCAGAGGAAAGGGAGTAATTGCCGATCCTGTGCGACCCAAATCAGGAATTACCTGCCATTGGATCTGATCGGTTTCAGCTGCCCTAGTGTAGTTTGTTGCTTCAATGGAAACATAGCCATTGCTTTCGATATGACCCGATACTGCTTCTCTTTTCGGAGATTCAGGATTTCTAACTTCTGCCTGTACAGTTACCATTTCATTATCTGGTCCTGCAATGTCAATGGAAACACGGTGTTTTCCATGGGGAACTTTATTCCAGTCAATCTCTATCCATATCCTCTCCTGAACATCAATGGAGCCTTCCGACAAACTCATTTTGATCCATGGCTCTCCTGTTTTGATACGAAAATCAAAGGCTATGGTACCGCGATTAAACAATTCTATGTAGTGTTTTTGCTGGTTGTAGGAATCAAATACAGGCAAAATTGCCGGCTCTATTTCCTTTGGCCACCAAGTATACGAACCTTCAATGGCAATGCCCATCTCGGCTTTTTTTAAGGGTTCCACTGTCTCCAGTTTCGGAACAACATCCTTTTCGGGTTGTTGCCAATAGGTATAACTGATGTGTGTCTGGTTCATCATGTGGTTCCATTTTCCATTGGAAAGGATATTATGGTAGTAATTTCTCAATACGGTATCTACAGTAAATAATTTTTCTACCCTCTTCGCCATATGATTTGCCATAACTCTCCCCTGTTTGGCATACAGATGATTTTTACCTGTCGTGATATGCAATTCATTCAGATTTGCGCAGGCCAGTACAGGAAATAATACCAGTTGATAGTAGGCATCTTTCTGTTCTGCCGGCACCAACTTATAAATCTTTTCAGCCTTTTCGGCCAGTCTGTTGTAGTCCTCCACCACATGCTCTGCTTCACGGTAATGAATCAGGCTGTATGTTTCGGGTGCAATCATTTCAGGTTTTCTGCGTCCATTGTATTTTGTATAACTCATAAGAATATCCGCAATGTCCTTGGCATGTTCTTCTCCGAATTGCTGTTTTGCCCATTGAAAATGGTATTCAGGAATACTCTCTGCCGGCCACTCATCAGGATTCCATGCATAATCGAGGAAAAAACTGATGGGCAGCTCCATGGGTTTCAGGTCACCAACATTTACCAGCCATATACGATCCACACCATGTTCATACGTAAGATGCATCTGTTCCCATACTCTTGACAACGGACTGGTATTTAACCATTTGTAATTTCTGGGGCCGCCAACAAAATCAAAATGATAATACATACCATATCCTCCCGATCGGGGTTTATCTCCCGGTTTCGGGAGTTTTCTGACATTTCCCCAGTTGTCATCGCATAGCAGAAGAGTAATGTCTTCGGGCACTCGCATACCCCTGTCGTAATACTCCTGAACTTCTTTATACAATGCCCATAGTTGTGGTGTTTCCGATGGATCTTTACCGGTCACTTCTTCAATGATCTTTCGTTGATCCTGAATGATCTTTTTCAATAAAGCAATGTTGCTTTCCCGGCTCATAGCCTCATCTCCGTCACCCCTCATTCCAAGGCTTACTATGCTTTCATAGGCTCCCATTCTTTCAATCCCTTCCGTCCAGAATTTTTTTAAGGTTTCTTCATTTGTTTCATAATTCCATTCTCCACCATCGTATTGCCCCCATTCTTTATGTGCCTTCATCATGGGTTCATGATGTGTTGTGCTCATTACGATACCCATTTCATTAGCCAGAATAGGATTAAGGGTATCATCCACATTGAATTTACCATTCCACATGGCCGGCCAAAGGTAATTACCTCTTAATCTGAGTATTAACTCAAATACTTTTTCATAAAATTCATGATTTAAGTCGCCATAGGTTTCTCTGGCCCAATTTTCAAGCGCAGGGAGTTCATCATTCAGAAAAATTCCCCGGTATTTTACTGCAGGCTCGCCAAAAGTAAATCTGCCGGGTACAACATACAGTGATTCGTTTTTTACAGGAGGAACATCAGCCCACCAATACCAGGGAGAGACACCAATGTTTTTTGAAAGATCAAAAATACCGTATATCGTACCACGCTTATCACTTCCTGCAATGACCAAAGCCCTTTCTACATCAGGCAATGGTTTTTCCACCACCTCGATCAGGTAAGATTCCCATTTTCCCTGAATACCTTTTACATCAAGCTTGCCGCTACTGACCATATCATCAATCACCTTACTCTTGCCAAGGGTACCGACAATAACAATCTCCGGCCCCTGAGGCGTTTCTAACTTTTCCGGTGTTACACCCGTTACAGCCTGAATGTCGTTTCGTAAATATCCCAACACTTTGATCACTCCCGCATGATCCTCCGTATCCACAAAAATCGGAGCAGGCATACCCGATTCCGACAAGGTAAAATAGCCCGTTACTTTATGGAATGAGATGTAAGACGTTTTTTCTTTTGCAGATACCTGATGTCCGCCAGCCATCAAACAACTCACCAGAAGAACCACAAATGCTTTGTAAAAAGCACTGAAGTACAGTGGTTTAATATGTAGTAACAAATAGTTCTTATGGAAAAGTTCAGCTTGTTTCATGATTTATGTTTTAAGGAAAAATAGTTACATATTTGCATGAATGAAATTAGAAATTTTATTTTAATAATTTTAACTCTTGGTGGGCAACTTAAAAATACTTTCAGATAGAAAATTAAATCCGGTGAACTTATCCAACATTTCTTGTATTTGTATGTTTAGGCAATACATAAATTTGCTAATCAATAAATGAAATATTTATAAACGAATGAATACACATTTGAAATTTTCTAACACACTTTATGTCGTGATGGCTTGTTGTCTGGCTTTCAGTTGCAGCAGATCTCCTAAAGAGAATAATTTGGCAATAAACGATCACGAATACTTTGAAGCTCAGGGAGTCAATTTCCTGGTTTTCAGCAATCCACACAGCAGTTATTTCGGCGACTCAAAAATCAGTGGTATTGAGATTATTCATCATGAAGTAAGAACAGCCACCAACGGTGATGTTCGTTTGCTTCCAACTCCCGAACAATGGGATGCCATACCCACAACGATAGAACGAAAAGTTATCCGGGAGACAAATTCCATAGAAACCACACTGGCATATCCTGAATTTAATTTTCAATACACTGTTGTTGCACAGGCAAAAGGAAAAGATATGATCCTGAGTGTTCACCTCGAAAATCCCCTTCCTGAAAGTTTAGAAAACAGGGCCGGATTCAATCTTGAATTTCTTCCCCCGGCCTATTTCGGAAAAGGTTTTCTGATGGACGGCGAAAGCGGAATTTTTCCATTGTACCCCAGTGGTCCTATGGGACATGATGCTGAAGGAAAAACAGAGCCAAAACCCATAGCAAAGGGAAAAGTTCTTTCTCTTGCTCCTGAAGATCCTGAGCGACATATAAGCATTCGATCCGAAGGAAATGAGCTGATGTTATACGACGGTCGTAACAAAGCTCAAAATGGCTGGTATGTTGTCCGCTCCCTCCTGCCCTCAAACAAAACAGGAAAAGTGCTTGAATGGCATCTGCAGGTAAACACCATCCCGGACTGGATAAGACCGCCTGTCATTGCACATTCACAGGTTGGTTATCATCCCGATCAGCAAAAAATTGCTGTGATTGAACTGGACAAAAATCAAAAATCCATCTCCCCTGCCCGCCTATTGAAAATCAATGAGGATGGCAGTTATAAAAACGTATTGGAAGCCAAAATAAAGTCATGGGGAAAGTATTTCAGGTATAGCTATTATCGCTTTGATTTTTCTGAAATTTCTGAAAACGGATTGTACAGGATAGAATACGATGGTATTCAGACCCATTCCTTTCGAATTGATGAGGATGTTTACCGGAAAGCCTGGCATCCCACACTGGATATCTACCTTCCCGTGCAAATGGACCATATGATGGTAAATGAAGCCTATCGTGTATGGCATGGTGCCGCACACCTCGATGATGCGCTTCAGGCACCGGTAAATCATAAACACTTCGATGTGTATGCTCAGGGCCCCTCAACCGATACACCGTATGAACCCGGTGAACATATTCCTGGACTGAATTACGGCGGATGGTTTGATGCGGGCGATTTCGATATCCGCACACAAACACACTATATGATGCTCATGACCCTGGTGCAGATACATGAAATGTTTGCTCCTGACAGGGACGAAACTACCATCGACCAGAAAAACAGGTATGTGGACATTCATGTACCGGACGGACAAGCTGATCTGCTGCAACAAATTGAACACGGTACGTTGGCCTTAATTGCCCAGCACAGAGCCGTAGGCCATGCAATACCCGGAATTATTTCCTCTGCCCTCGGGCAATATACCCATTTGGGTGATGCAGTAAATATGACGGATAACCTGATCTACAATCCCAAACTTAACGCGGGACAGTCGGATGGGTTTACCAGTGGTAAAATGGATGACCGATGGGCATTTACTACAAGAACATCCGCACTGAACTACGGATCTGCGGCTGCTCTGGCTGCTGTCAGCCGTGTTTTGAAAGGCTATAACGACAATCTTGCCGATGAATGCCTGGCAACAGCCATAAGGGTATGGGATGAAGAGCAGAACAGGGAACCTGATCTTTTCCATCACGGCAATACCACAGGGGGCAAGCCGGAAGATGAAGAGTTAAGGGCTTCTGTTGAATTGTTGATTACCACACAAAAAGATAAGTATGCAGAAAGTATACAGAAATTGTTGCCCCACATCAGGGAAAGCTTCAATTTCAATGCTATTTTTTCCGCACGCGCACTGCCTTACATGGATGAATCCTATAGAAAAGAAATTGAAAGCCTGGCAAGAAGCTATAAAGATACGGTGGATGCATACATGAATAAAAATCCTTATGGTGTGCCTATACCCACAGGAGGTTGGGCAGGAAGCGGATGGGCAATCTACTTTGCCATTACCAACTACCATCTGCACAAAGCCTTTCCGGAGATCATCCATCCTGAGGATGTATACAAAGGCCTGAATTACATTTACGGATGCCATCCGGGTTCTGACATATCTTTTGTCTCCGGTGTCGGCACGCACTCCAAAAGAGTGGCTTATGGCAACAACCGGGCCGATTTCTCCTTTATTGCCGGCGGTGTGGTTCCGGGAGTACTGATCGTAAAACCGGATTTTCCCGAGAACAAGGAAGACTGGCCTTTTCTATGGGGCGAAAATGAATACGTGGTAAATGGTGCTGCCGGCTACATCTTTTTGGTGCATGCGGTGAATGAACTACTTAGTAAGTAGTAATTGTTGAATTGTTTAACTGGGTAATCGTTGAGAAGTTGATGAGGTGATGAGGTGAAGTGGAATGTTTAATTGTGTAATTGACTTCGTCGAGCTCACTGTGTTCGGTTGTTTAA
>CAYQDZ010000171.1:0-7012 GCA_964416375.1 uncultured Bacteroidales bacterium | reverse complement strand
ATAATCCAAAGTCGAACTTTCAACTGTGTACATCCCGATCTGCTCATCGACCAGTTCCTCCATCACAAGTCCGTTAGCATCAACCTGAGCAGGTATTATTAACAATTCTCCGGGATTATCCGTCAATATAATCGTATCAAGATTCCGGGACTGAGCAGAATCGTATAAATAAAACTGCATTTCTAAACCAATAGGAAGAGAATTTGTGAAAGCATGGTGCAAAATCAGCGAGTTAATTTCCATTTTCTCACCCAAACCGCCCAATTGTATTGTATCAGAATGCCCAAGGTCTTCCACCAGATACAACCTGATTGTATCATCACCCCAAATTAAAAGAGAATCATACTCTAATTCTGTGAAGTCCTCAAATTGTAAAGAACCATAGATCAATGGCATGGCAATTTCACGTTCTACTGCCACATCCTTAGACAGATTATCAAAGTCTATCTCTTCTTTCAGACAGCCAGTAAAGCCAAAAAACACCACTGTGATCAGCAATATATTACTTGCTTTCATGACATTTTTTATTAGATTCCATTATTGTACGGAATAATTATACAAAAAGTTATTCCTCCCTCCAACAATCAGGTTAAAATTACCATCTGTATTATCAAGATTGCCTATACTAAAAAGAGTTGTCCCTTCGAGAGGAAAATCTTTGTATAGTGATCCATCGTTATTTATCAGGTATATCTTACTCTCAAGAACATCCACCAGCCCAAGTTTTCTGTCCGTTGCAGAAAATCGGAAATATACGGGACGTTGCTCTATGGTTGATGGGAATTCAAAGTTCAATATTTCAGATTTATTCCGTGAATAAATTTTCAGATTGCCATGATCAAGGAAAATATAATCTTTCTTCCCATCTGCATCCACATCCTTAAAATCAAAGAAATGCTGACTGCTAAAAGCATCAATTGTTGTAGTAGTAACATTTCCGTTGAAATAAATTGAAATTATATTCCCGATGGTGTCTGTGGTTAATATTCTTGAGGTTTCAACGGTTCCAGCCGTTTCAAGAAAAAACTTATTTTTTTCAGATTTGGTAATTGTTTCATTCACCTTAACTCTTGCATTCCCCTGTCTGTCAAGGATCCATATTCTATATTTGTCACCCAGAACAATAAAGTCCTTATCATAAACGCGAAAGTGAGATATCTCGCTATTTATCGGATAGTCACTACCCTGAAATTTCCAACCGCTTATCAGGTTACCTTCTTTTGAGTATGCATAAACATCATGATCCGTACAGGGAATAAAAATGCGATAGTTTCTGTTGTTATCGTAATCAAAAAGCACCATTCCCGTTGAGGCACTTTCACGCAATCTTACCGGATATCTTTCGACATAATTCCCAAACCTGTCTATCAGATGCAGGTAATTTTTCGTACTAAAAAGCAATTGTAGTTTTCCGTTTTTATAATAATCAATCTGGTATACTTCCGAATTAATCTGTTCAGATATCTTTTGTTTCCATAAAATCCTTCCTGCTTTGTTAATCAGGTAAATGGTATTGTTTAAGTCCTGTATAAAGATCTCCTTTTGCTTTGTATAATGGTTTTCAACCAATTGTGGCTTCATAGAAAATGATGTATCCAGCAAACTTTCCCATACAGTTTGAGGCTTGTTCTTGTATTCATTCACGTGTTGCACCACTAAATTGCCATATCTCATATTGCTAACTTCAGTAATTTGTAATCCCAGGGCCTGAATATTCTGAAATACCTCAAAATTTTCTTCCCAGGCCTTAATCATATTTTGACTTAAATATTCTTCAAACACGGTTGAAGAACGACTTAAATTCGTATAAAAAAGCATGTATGATTTTTGTGCAATACCATTGGTAAAATTTTTATACGCGCTATTCGTAGAGAGAGTTTTATTCAATAAATTGCTATAAAGAAAGTGCTGAAGAGCCTCAATCGACTGACTTACTATCATGTAATTTCCGTAAAAAGTCAGAAAACTTTTACCTTCCAGTTTAAAGGCTTCCCCAAATAATATTCCTGTGAAATTTTCAAGAGGAAATTCCAGTATTGTGAAAGCAATATCATTATCGATTGAATACACATGCTTCATGTTTTGAAAGCGCATGCCTTTTTTATTACAAATCTGATTTGTCAGGGTTTCAACACTTTTTGCTGCCTGGCTCCCACTTTTACATTTCATCAATACAAACTGAGATTGTATATTTAACGCTCTTTCTGTAAATCCTCCGTGTGCCACTGTTATTTCATTATCCAGAATCTGAAAAAAAACCTGATCCAATTTGATCTGGCAGGTGCTGTTCATTTCATTTAATGCATTATCCCTGCTTTTTTTCTTCCCGATTTTCACCAAATAATTTTGGTAGTTTTTATCGTATTCTTTGATATCATGAATACCAAATGACAAAAAAGCAGATACCGAAGCCGGTAAAATCTGATCAGAACAAATTTTAACAGGGTCACTACCAGAGAAGATATCAATGAAATTTTCCCCTGAACCATCAGACATCATAAAGCCATTGAACATAGTCTGGCGGGCTACATTATTAATGTCAAATTCTGCCCATCCTCCAAATTCCTTGAATTTTTTTAATCTTGCTCCGAACTTATCATTAGCAATTATGGAAGCTATGCCTGTAAATTTCCTGAGGTCAATAAATAAATTTGCATCTTTATTTTTCCCGGATGTAGCCAATACTTCTGAGAACTCTTCATCATCCACCAGAGATTTTGAAAGACTTTGCTGTCTAATGGCATTTTCAATGAGTATAACAGATTTACTCATTAATACATTGCCTTCAAAAACGGAAAGATAGTAAGTATGGTTATTCCCCTTTGTTGTTGTATGAAATGAATATATTGATTTTCCTTCATACTTTCTTTCTTTCTTGCGAAGGTTCTGCGTGGAAATATCTGAAATCAGTTCGACAATGTTTTTTTCAATGTGTCCGGCAGGAAGGCTAATCAGAATTAAAAAATTGGACTTTCTGCCACCAAGGTAATGTCCTGATATCAACACCTGGCTTTTCCTTAATAACTCGGAGCATCGTGAATTTACCTGCGCTACAGAATCCAGGTACTGTATATGAGTTGCAATACCTGAAAAAGGTTGGATGAAACTTAAACTTTTCCAGATTTTACTCTCCTCTGTTAATGAATTTTCAAAACGATGATAATCATTAATACGAAGTATGTATGCTGCATCAACAGGGATTACTTTCCAGGGATTTGAAATAAATGAACTCTTCTTCCTGATAAAGATAAATCCAATAATTATTGAAATCGCAAGAATAAATACAATGCCAGTGATTATGATTCTTTTCGACATGACAGAAAATTTCTCTCTTCTATTCAAATTTAACTAAAAGAAAATGTAAGATAAACCGGAATTACTAACAAATCTCAAAGTTGTTTTCTCTATGAAAAGTTATGCAATGGCTTAATTTTTGTACTTATCTTTATTTACCCAAAGCCTGACTTTACTTATGAAACTATTTCTTTTGAGCTTTGTAAAGAAACATTTCATTTTATCCTGCCTTATTGTTTGCGCCTCCAACCTGACAGCTCAGGAAATTCAGGTGATCAACAGCACTACAAATGAACCGATTGAAAATGTAGCGGTTTACAATCAGGACAAAAATAAATCCATTCTGACCAACGAAAATGGCATTGCTACTATTTCTAAATTTACAGAAAAAGATTCCCTATTTTTTCAACACCCATCTTTTCTCAGGCTTTCAATATCTTACGAAGATGCTTTATCAGCATATTCTATAAAACTCGATAAAAAAATAATCATAATGCCTGAATTTGTAATATCTGCATCCAAGTACAAAGAAACTCAAAGGGATATTGCCCACATGGTAGATGTTATTACTCCTCGAAAGCTTGAACTCCATCCTTCTCAAACATCTGCCGAAATACTTGCTTCTACCGGAAATGTTTTTGTGCAGAAATCGCAGGGAGGAGGTGGCAGTCCTGTTCTTCGTGGGTTTGAAGCCAATAAGATCTTATTGGTTGTTGATGGTATCAGAATGAACAATGCCATCTATCGCAGCGGACATTTGCAAAATTCCATTACCATTGATGAAGCAGTACTTGAAAAAATTGAAATTATCTATGGCCCAAACGCGATTATGTACGGAAGTGATGCCTTAGGCGGTGTTATTCATTATATGACCAAAGATCCCCAGTTGACCGAAGATACTGATACAAACAAACTGGAAACCCATGCATTGGCATATGCCCAGATCTCATCTGCTAACAGTGCATGGAAAACCCATGTTGACTTTAGCGTCGCCTCCGGGAAAATAGGCTCACTTACCAGCATCACCAACAATGACTTCGGGGATATACGTATGGGAAACCGACGCAGTCCGTTTCTAAAGGATTATGGCAAATGCTATAATTATGTGGGACAGATTCATGGTATAGACTCTATTTTTAAGAATCTGGAGCCTAATGTTCAAAAGTATACAGGATATAATCAGATCGATGTATTGCAAAAATTCAGATATCGCCCATCTTCCGATTTTGATCTTATTTTAAATCTTCAATATTCAACATCCTCTGATATTCCCAGGTATGATATGTTAAATGATACCGTCGATAATGGAGATCTAAAATATGCTGTCTGGAATTACGGACCCCAAAACAGATTTCTGGGATCAGTTAAATCTGTGATCCATGCAGAAAATTTCTTTTTTAACACCTTTACCTCCACAATAGGCTACCAAAACATCAAGGAAAGCAGGATTACCAGAAAATATCAAAACGATCAGGAAAATACACAGACTGAAAAAATTGATGTATGGACAGGAAATTTTGATTTAATTAGAAACCTGACAAACCAAAGCACTATTATTTACGGCCTGGAGATAAATATCAACGAAGTCAATTCTGATGCGTATTATGCTGATATTATATCGGAGGAAAGAACAGATGCATTAACGCGATATCCGGATGATGGTAATTATACATCCGCTTATTCGGCTTATGCAGCCTTTAAAAGCAAACTTGGAGAAAAATTCATAACATCGGCAGGAGCCCGATACAGTTACTCCGCACTCAAATCAAATTACAGTGATTCCATTGAATTTAATATACCCTACAAATCGCTTGACATAGAGAATAGTTCATTTACCGGTTCTTTGGGCATAATCTATTTGCATTCTCAAAGATCTAAAATAAACTTATTGCTTTCTACCGGTTATCGTATTCCAAATCTTGATGATCTGGCAAAAATCAGAGCCAAAGGATACCAAATTACTTATCCCAATCCAAATGTTAAACCGGAATATTCGTACAATGCAGAATTAGGTTTTTCTAAGACCTTTAATGGCTACATTCAGATAAACGGCAGTTATTTTGTTAGTTACCTGACTAATATTATTGTAAGAGTGCCCTATTTTCAGGATGGAGCCGATACTATTATGTCACCTGATGGTGAATGGCTGAAAGCATTCGTAAATGACAATTCCAACGAGGGCATCATTCATGGATTTAATTTGAATATGATCTCCGATCTGAATTCAAACATCAGTTTTAAAGGAACATTAAATTATACCATTGGCCGGGATCTTACACTTCAACAACCTCTGGCTCATATACCTCCTATTTTTGGAAAAGCAAATTTCCTATACGAAGCCAAAAAATTCACTCATGAATTTTTCATTGTATACAGCGGATGGAAAAAATTTAAAGACATGGCTCTCACAGGTGAAGACAACGAGGAAGAAGGTACACCTTATGGATTTCCCGGCTGGTATACACTAAACTTAAGGTCTACTTACCAGGCAAATAAACATATTTCCATCCAGTTTGCACTCGAGAATATCATCAATGATTTTTACAAACCTTTTGCTACCGCTGTAGCTGCCCCCGGAATTAATTTTATTGTCACACTCAGGGTAAAAGTTTAGGAATTAAACAGAATACTCTCTTCTCCTTGCCTGAAATTATTTTATTTTTATTCTTGTAATCAGTATTTTGCTCCGTATGGTAAGTATTCATGCAACAAACAAATCACGCATATTGCTCTACAGAAACTTCAGGCCTAAAAATAAAATGAAAAATGGAAACTATAAATCCAAACATTGAAAGCAGTTGGAAAGAAATTTTATTAGATGAATTCAATGCGCCCTATTTTGCCACTCTGAAAGAGTTTTTAATTGCAGAAAAAAAATCATACAAGGTATATCCCCCGGGAGAAGAAATATTCAGTGCATTCAATCATACTCCGTTTGAAAAGGTGAAAGCAGTCATTTTAGGTCAGGACCCATACCATGGAAAAGGACAAGCTCATGGTTTATGCTTCTCGGTCCCTTATGGAGTGAAACCTCCTCCTTCACTGGAAAATATTTTCAAAGAAATACACAAGGATTTGGGAATATCAATACCTGAGCATGGAAATCTTTTAAAATGGGCTGAACAGGGGGTCCTGCTTCTAAATGCAACCCTTACGGTCAGAGCCAATCAGGCAGGATCACATCAGGGAAAAGGATGGGAGAAATTCACCGATGCTGTAATAAAAAAAATTTCTGAGAACAAAACAGGAGTGGTCTTTATTCTTTGGGGAAGATATGCCCAGGCAAAAGAAATTCTTATTAATTCGAATAAACACCATGTACTTAAAGCTTCTCATCCCTCTCCGTTCTCAGCATACAATGGCTTTTTCGATTGCAGGCATTTCTCCAAAACAAATGAACTATTAACATCCCAAAATCTTCCTCCAATACATTGGGAACTTTGATAATTCTATGGGCACAGGTATACTAAAATAGCGTGAGTTCGATATAAGGTAAAAGATGTAAATTATTGATTTTTAATTCTATATATAGAGCGTTTTAGTGAATTTTTTAAATACTTGATTTATAGTATTTTTAATCTCGAACTCAAGGTAAATTAAATACCTTAATAATAAGATTTAGTTGATTGTATTAATGATCCTGAAGGGATCATACATAAATAGCCCAGGGCATCGCCCTGGGAAAGAAATGTTCAGTGTAAGTTGGCGCAACTACCAG
>CAYQDZ010000170.1:0-7052 GCA_964416375.1 uncultured Bacteroidales bacterium | reverse complement strand
TCCTGTTCATTAACAATTTAAGGATTAAAGTACATACCATGTACCACATCTATTTTTGGCTAATCTATGCAGTGCTTTTTTATGTGAATTACTTTGTGTTGATGCCCAAATTATTTTTTAGAAAAAGGTTCGTTCTGTATATTCTTTCATCTGTTCTTTTGCTTCTCATCACGTTTTATGGTAAGAGGAATATAGAATATGCCCGCATGCAGAAATTCATCAGCGAAGAAATCGAAATGCCCGGAAAATTTATTCCCAGACATCCTGAAGATGGAGTTTTTATAGGAAAATTCCGTCTTAATGAATTACCGGAGAACTCAACATACAGGATGAGTAAACCCATACCGTTTGGTGACCGTGCTCCCATGGGAGCACGGTTGTTTTTTCCTCTTTACGGTTTGATTTTAATATATACTGCCAGCATATCAGTCAGACTGATTCAAAAATGGAAAGAGGATGAAAAGCGTCGGTCCGAAATTGAAAAAGAAAACATCTCTACCGAGCTGTCATTTCTTAAACAACAGGTGAATCCTCATTTTCTGTTTAATGCACTAAACAGTGTGTACTCATTGAGTATTAATTCTTCAAAACCCGCGTCTGAAGCGATTCTTAAATTGTCGTCCATACTGCGATATATGCTCTACGAAACCGAAAACAAACTGGTAAAACTACAGAATGAGATGGACATCATTAAAAATTATATTGCCTTACAGCAATTACGGTTGACTAAAAATGTTTCGGTGAATTATAAAATAGAAGGGTATGCCAACGGACTCCGAATAGCCCCCTTGTTGCTTTTGCCCATTATCGAGAATGCATTTAAGCATGGAGCCGATAATGTAAATGATTCATTTGTGGATATCGCCATTTTAATTTCAGAAAATCAGATTGAATTGCGGGTGAAAAACTGGATTGCAAATAAAAATCCGGATAAAAAAGGCAATTCGGGCATTGGCATAAAAAATATTAAGCGTCGTCTCAATCTGCTATACCCCGACAATCATCTGCTGGTAATTGACCAGGGGGAGAATATTTTTTCGGTACAACTCAAATTAAATTTAGGCACATGAGCCCCTCATCATTGTGGATATGATTTTAAAAAACAAAAACCACTATCTGTGATAAATCAACTAAACAACAGAAAACCAATACTTTAATACAAAGATTTATACAAATGAAATGTCTGGCCATAGACGATGAGCCTTTAGCGCTAAATATTATTAAAAACTTTTGTTCAAAGATCGATTTTATCGACCTGATTGCTACTTGCACCAATCCCGTTGAGGCAATCAGAATATTGAATCATCAGGAAATAAGCCTGATTTTTCTGGATATTCAAATGCCAAATATTACCGGGCTGGAATTTCTAAGAGCCGTCAACAAACCTCCCCTGGTAATTTTCACAACAGCCTATTCAAATTATGCTTTGGACGGTTTTGATTTAAACGCCATTGATTACCTGGTAAAACCATTTGCTTTTGAACGATTTTTCAGGGCCGTGAACAAAGCGTATGAAATATCGCAACTGAGAAAGAACAAATTTAC
Source organism: uncultured Bacteroidales bacterium (assembly GCA_964416375.1). GTDB lineage: Bacteria > Bacteroidota > Bacteroidia > Bacteroidales > UBA10428 > UBA10428. The sequence goes on along the minus strand of CAYQDZ010000170.1, from coordinate 5,507 downwards.
TCAGGCTATCCCTCCGGAAGCATATCATAATACTCCCCGGCATTTAATGATCAAGGTAGAATACCGCACGGTAAGAATTGAGCTGGATGAAATCCTTTATATTGAGGGACTAAAAGATTATGTGAAAATTTACAATGGCATAAAACCTGTATTGACTAAAACCACGCTGAAAAATCTGGAAGACAAATTGCCGAAGGATGAATTTATCCGGGTGCATAAATCCTTTATTATATCTTTTTCAAAAATCTTTTCTATTGAGAATAACCGCATATTGATAGGAGAGAAACTTATTCCTGTAGGCAACCAGTACAAAACTCAATTCTATGAGTTGGTCGATTCAAAAAGGATCTGAATGCTCTTGTTTTTTGTATGGGTATCTTTTAATTGTATTTAGGTTTCTGAAACCATATATCGCGCATGGTAAAATTAATATGCATCATACCGTAATTTTCTTTTATCAAACCATCATGGGTCGTACCCAGGCTTCCCAATTCAAATGCAATGTTTATCATCGATCGCTCCCGCCGGATTGGAATACCGAATCCAAAGTTTATGCTTTTTGAATCAATGGCGTTATCGTTAATGATCAGGTACCTTTTTTGATAACTTACGCCCAGGCGGTAAGATACTTTTTTCAGTCCGCGGTCTTTTTTGTTTTTGTAAGGGAGGTATTCGATGCCTGCCGAAAAGCGTTCACTGTCTCTGGTTCTAAGCAGGGAGTTGGGAAACTTTTGAATATCCGACCAGTTTCTTCTTTCGTAATCGAATCCTACTTTCAGTGTATTGCCTTTTTCCAGGGCAAGGCCAAAGCCATATTTGGCTGGTATAATAAACCGGCGATCTTCCTTTGTCAGATCCAATGTATCGTCGGTATATCCAATGGATATTTTGTGTGTCACATCCAGTTCTTTTTTATTGCCAAAGGTAGCACCAAGAGTATATTTCCAGTTGTTACGTTCGATGGTATACTGGGCACCATAATCAAAATAAAGGCTGTGCACTTTGCTCTCTTCTGTTAAAATGTAAGTCACATACTCATCGATGGTGCTGCCTGTCTCCGATTGGGTGATAGACCCCAGCATATAAGAAATATTGATTCCCAGGGAAAGATTTTTAAACGGCCGTATGGAATTGCCAAAATAGAATTGATTGATTCCTCCTGAGCCTTCATAGGTTTTAAAATATGAACTCAGGTCACCCTCTATGGAATGAGTGCTATGGATTTTGTAGCCGACAGAAGAGTAGGGAGCAACGCCCAAACTTGTCGCCCACCATTTACTAATTCTGAATCCCAGGGCAATGTAGCTAAGGTTTGCATTGTATTTTGTCTGATTTTGATTGACCGTGTTATACCGGGTATACTTACCGAATAAGCCGGCTTCAAAAATAAACGAAAGACTATCGATGCCCGAGTAGGAAGCAGGATTCATATTGTTCAGATAATTGCGTGATTTGAATGCTATTCCTGTACCTCCAAGCGCCCTGTTAGTGCCGGATCCGTAATTTTCCATCTGTCCTTCGGCAAACATAGAGTAGGGTGAAGAGGTTGTTTGCGCGGAATTATTGGGGGCATAAAATACCAAAACAATGGTAATGATAGTGTAGATTCGATACATATTTTGCTCTCATTTAGTATTTTACATAATAGATCTTCAGTTGTGGTTTGTTGCTTTCGTCATCAAGAATGATCCGGTCGAAAGAGCATAAATAATTATGATCTGAGAAGCTCACCAACAATCCATGTTCCGTATCGAAATACGAATCAGACAATTCATTTTTTAGAAAATTGGTAATATCAAACAGGTAATAAGTTTGGTCGTGGTAATACTCATCAAATGAAAAAACAGAGGTAAGCACCGATCCGTCGCCAGTGGATAAAACACTGCCAATACCATTATTCTTATTGGTATGATACAAATACACATTTACGGGTAAGGTCATGTTGTTATAACTGCCCGCAACAGGTCTGAGATACAGTTCGGCTTTCAGAATGTAACAGTTCTCAAACAGGAGAAACTCGTTCATGGAGGGAAACTGAAGCTTAGCCATCAAACCTACACCTCCCTGCACATAGGCTCTGTTTTCTATCCGGAAGGAGGGGATTGCCTGTTGTTGACTGCTTACACTTTCGAGAGGAGTATTGGCATAATCGTGTTTGATGCTGGTAAATTGTTTTTGAGAATTTACAAGAGGAAATTCATAGACAACCTGCTCAAGTTGTTCACCAATTCTATGTGTATATACTTTTATGCTGATATCTCCATCGGAGGATTTAAAGCTTACAATGGAGGAACTTACTGTAGTATCGGAAACAATAGCAAGGCCTTTATAGTGCGTTATAAATTCACTTTCCGATTCCATCAGATCATCGTTGTTATGCATTCTGTCAAAAAGCTCTTGTCCGAATGCATCAGAAAGGCTTATTCCAATACTGGAATCGGGACCAGACGGACGGGTTTTTAAAAAGCTTTGAGCAAGGGCTGTCTCCTGGTATGCGAATTCTGATGTGTTGTATAAATAACCTGACTCACCAAGAATAATTTTTTCCGATAACAGATGAACAGAAACGGGCATAAGCTGCAAAGTATCCCCATAACTATATCCGGTATATTGCATAGAAAGGATTACGGAGTCATAAATATCACCATCAAGGATATCCGTTGCAGGTGCTAAGCCAAACTCAAAAAAGCTGTTACAGCTTATCCGCCCGAAGATATCGTCATTACAGTTTCCTATAAGTAAGGTATCAACTGAAGAGATAGGTAAAGAATCAATCAGGACTGTCGATAGATCTACACTGAAAGTATCGATCATGATGATATCAGTTCTGGATTCCAGGAAATCAGAACCTATGGTGAAGTAATCAGCATCCTTTGAACAGGAGGTAATCATGACAATCGAGACTGTAAGTATGAACAATCCTGGTTTTTGTTTCATCCGGAATAAATAATGTATAACTGATTTCATGCGAATTCTAAGTATTGTCAGCTACAAATCAAGATGAATTCATTAACTACTAAAAATCAAGTATACCAATGACGGAAATGAGTAGATATATCTGCTTTTTTGATCTACAATACGATGAATAGGTTGAATCCTGACCAGACATTGAGGTCAACAGACGGTTATCGAAAGCAATCAAAGTTTTGTCTATCCTGAGTTACGCTACGTCGATTTTACTTTCTCGTTACAAACACGCTTAATAAGTTTGCTGCACTTTGTGACATTAATTTTTCGATAATGAATAAACGATATAACTATTACGTGATGGTCGTTCTGGTAAACATGGCCATTTTAACATCTTGTAAAGATGACGATACCGAAGAAGAGGATCTGGTGGGCAATTGGGTTGAAGTATCTGATTTTGAAGGAGTGGCACGCAGCGATGCTGTCGGATTTTCTATTGGATCGAAAGGATATGTTGGTACCGGATATGATGGATCGGACCGCCTGAATGATTTTTGGGAATATGATATGGAAAGAAATACCTGGATGCAAAAAGCTGACTTTCCGGGTGTTGCGAGAAACGGGGCAGTAGGTTTTGGCATCGGCACAAAAGGATACATTGGTACCGGTTACGATGGAGAACATAAAATGAATGACTTCTGGGAATTTGATCCGGCAACAAATACCTGGACTCAAAAGCCCGATTTTAGTGGTTCGGAACGATATGGAGCTATTGGAATATCAATCGGCAATAAGGGCTATATCGGAACCGGCTATGATGGAAACTATTTGAAGGATTTTTGGGAATATGATCCTGTTGAAGAAACCTGGTCGCAAAAAGTCAGTGTAGGTGGCGGAAAAAGAAGGGATGCTGTTGCATTTGTCATCGGTGGCAAAGGCTATGTTTGCACAGGCATGGCAAACGGATCGTATGAAAATGATTTTTGGGAATACAATCCGGAAACTGATACCTGGACAGAGAAAAGTAAAATATCCGATGCTACCGATGACACCTTCGACGATGATTACACAACCATTATTGGAATTAATAAAGTTGCTTTTTCGCTGGGTGGAAGAGGATACGTGGCAACGGGCGGAAAAAATTCAGCCGGCACAGTGGTATGGGAATATGATCCAACAGCCGATTTGTGGGAGCAGAAAACATCCTTGGAAGGATCGGCGAGATTACAGGCCGTTGCCTTTTCCATAGGAGAAAGAGGATATGTAACTACAGGGCGCAGCAGCAGCTATCTCTTCGATGATATCTGGGGCTTTGAACCATTTAGCGAATACGATGAATATGACTAGAATAAAAAAAAGCTATTGTATCTCCTCTTGTATTCTTGTCGCGGTTGGATTAGGGATTTTCATAACAATGAATGCCACGAAACCCGGATATGAATTAGAAATTCTGCAAGAAGGCGATGGATGGGCCTATATGGTGCTTTTGGAGGAAACCCCGGTTATATATCAGAAGTATATGCCGGCAATAGAGGGAAATAAAGTGTTCAATACAAAAAGGGCAGCAAAGATTACGGGGAAGATGGTACTGAAAAAACTGAGAAATAACAATTCACCGTGTTTGACGAAAAGCGATATTAGTAGAATATACAATTAGCAAACGGCGAAGATATGAATGGAATAAAAACCTTCATGCCATATTAAGACTCTGCCGACAAGGATGGATAGTTATCTAATTTCGTTTTCCATTGAAGTCTTCATGTAATCCACTTACAATACAAGCTCTGTATGATTAATCTATATATTTAATTAGAGTAATCTAAAAGATATATAATCAGCACTTAACAATAAGTAATTAAAACACATTAAAACGATCTCATTTCATGGATTCATTAGTTCAACAACCGAACTTTTAAACTATTCTTTTATTAACTCAAAAGCTCTGTTTCCCGAAAGGCTTACAGATTTACCTAAAACAAAACCACTTTCCCTTGCAAACCTCAGACTTTCCAGCCAGTCATTTTCCTTCACATGTGATTTGGGTTCCATGAACAAAATTTTTGCATTTTTTTTCATGGCTTCAGCCACCTCCGTAAAAAGTTTCTTTCGGTCAGGAACTTCGTGCACTACATAAGCCAGAAATGTAAAGTCAATTGTTTCTGCAAGATCTTTTATGTTTAATGAATCCTGATTAGCCAGTCGTGATTTTATGATGTTGGTTACACCTTTTCTTTTTGCCCGCTTGTCCAGTTTTTTTAGCATGTGCTCCTGGATATCCAGGCAATAGACTTTCCCGTTCATACCTGTCATGTTTGCCATGGGGATGCTGAAATAGCCCATGGCCGGACCTACTTCAAGAATTTTTATGCCTTTTCCAATATAGGGACTTAGTATTTTTTCCGGATTTTCCCACAACCTGCGTAAAGGATTAGCCATGATGTAGCCGACCCATACAGGACAAACATGTTGTTTTGTTTTCATGGTTTTGGTATTTGTTGCATCAAAGTAAAATGAAAATTCTTGCTGCGAAAATATGATTTCTGCTAACATAGGATAAAAATCGGTAAATGATATCAATTGGCAGGCAAACCAGCAACAAG
>CAYQDZ010000169.1:3194-7072 GCA_964416375.1 uncultured Bacteroidales bacterium | reverse complement strand
CTGTAAGATTTCCTGTAAATGTACAAAATTAAACGCTATATTAAACTAAAGCCTACGATAACTTAACAAGAAGAGTCTATCCAAAAAGTCTTTGTGCAACTTTAACCTTACTTTGTGTAACTTTGTGGCATAACTCTAAATGTCTGTTACACTGAGATACACAAAGAAGACACAAAGTTTCACCAAGAATTATTTCTCAATAAACAAGTATTTTTTACTATTTACATTGCCTCTGTTTATTTCCCGCCACAACAATTTCCTTAACCGGAATTTCTTTATTTTAGCAGATCACTAAATCAACGCCCTTGTCAGAAAAACTGCATGACGTTTTTAATATCTCCATTGTAGGATCAGGCAATGTTGCCTGGCACCTGGCCCATGCATTTGCTTTACAAAAACACCGGATCCATACAATTATCAGTAGAAATACAGTGACCGGAAAAGAACTGGCCAAAAAAGTGAATGCAAACTACTCAAACAATTTTGCTTTGGATTGCAGCACTTCAGATGTACTATTCCTGGCTGTTGATGATTCCTGTTTGTCCAAAATAATCCATAAAATTCAGGTTGAAAAAACGATTGTTCTGCATACATCAGGCAGTATAGCTCTGGATATTTTTAGTTCCAGGATTCAAAATTATGGAGTGTTTTACCCTTTCCAGACACTTACGAAAGGTGTGAAAACAGATATCTCTGTTGTTCCCATATGCATTGAAGCTTCCAACAACAAAACTCTGGCTTTCATTCATGAATTAGCAGAAACCATAAGCACAAAAGTGTATGCCCTTGATTCGGAAAAAAGAAAAATCTTACACCTCTCAGGTGCATTGTCCAACAATTTTGTGAATCATTTGATTGCCCTGGCATTTGATTACCTTCAAAAGAATAAAATCCCAAAAGATTTGTTATTCCCTTTGTTAAAAGAAACTTTTTCAAAACTGGAAAAAGCATCTCCCCGGGAAGCACAGACAGGTCCGGCACGAAGAAATAATACAGAAATCATCGATGCCCATTTAAAAATGCTTCATGACGAACCCGAACTGAAAAAGTTGTATAGAATGATTTCTGATAGTATTATTGCATATTATTCCTGATGCTACGATTATGTCAAATTTTAAGTCACTGTTAAAACAAGTTAAGGCCTTTGCCTTTGATGTGGATGGTGTTTTCACCGACGGACAGGTATATTTATTCCCGGGTGAAGATTTTATCAGAGCAGTAAACATTAAGGATGGATATGCCATACAGCATAGCATAAAAATGGGATTTCCCGTGGCCATCATTTCAGGTGGCAAATCGGACCAAATCGCAACAAGATTTCAGAAACTGGGTGTTACGGATATTTACCTGGGCGCTTCAAATAAGCTGGAACTATACGAAAATTTTCGGGCAAAATACAAATTAAAGCATAGCGAAATACTGTTTATGGGCGATGATGTCCCTGATTATGAGATTATGCAGAAAGTCGGCGTCCCCACTTGTCCGACCGATGCAACACACGAGATCAAAGAAATCGCCCTCTACATTTCAGATAAAGGTGGTGGTAGAGGATGTGTTCGGGATGTGGTGGAACAGGTACTGCGTCTTCACAAAAAATGGATGATAAAAAATGCATTTGAATGGTAAAACAACTGAAAATAACACTGGCATTTCTGAGACTGATCAGGTATCCTAACCTGATCATCATTGCCATTACACAATATTTTATTCGCTGGTTTATATTAAAACCTTTGTTATCCATAACGGATTTTCAAGTTCAGCTGAATACACTTCAATTTTCGATGCTGGTATTGTCGACAGTGCTGATTGCCGCCGCCGGCTATATCATCAACGATTATTTCGATCGTAAAACTGATTTGATAAACAGGCCCGGACGTGTAATTGTTGGAAGATTAATAAAACGAAGATACGCCATGGCCTTCCATATTATATTCTCGGTACTGGGAATTTTAGCCGGAACATACCTTGCTTACAGCATCCACCGGTTAAGCCTTAGTATTGTTTTTATTTTTGCCAGCCTTGTATTGTGGTTTTATTCCACCACATACAAACGTCAGGTGCTGGTGGGTAATTTCATTATTTCCGCATTGATCGGATTGGTTCCCATGATGGTTTTGTTGTTTGAATTTCCTCTGCTTGTAAAACGATACCAACTTTATATACTCGCCAGTGGAATCAATTTTGATTACCTTATATTCTGGGTGGGAAGCTATGCTATCTTTGCCTTTATTGTAAACCTTATAAGAGAAATTATTAAGGATATTGAAGATTTTGAAGGCGACTATGTTTTTGGCCGGCAGACTATTCCCATTGCATGGGGAGTACGTACAGCCAAATGGATAGTCATTGCATTGATCGTCATTATGATTTTACCCATTGTCTACCTGTTGGTATATCATCTGTCCGATAAGATCAGCTTTGTATACATTGTTTTGTTTGTCATTGTTCCTCTCATCATGCTTGCCTTTGGTGTAAGCTGGGCATCAACAAAAAAGCAGTTCCACATACTTAGCCAGTCTTCAAAACTGATCATGCTGTCGGGATTACTATACTGTCCACTGGTAAATTACATCATTGCAGCCCAAACATAATGAAGGATGACCTTAAACGATCTGGCCAATACATACCGTATTATCCTTGCCTCGCAATCGCCACGCAGAAAAAACCTGCTGGAAGGACTTGATCTGAATTTTGAAGTCATTGTTCGCAACGACATCGACGAATCCTATCCTGCAGATCTGGGAATGGTGGAAATACCGGAATTTCTTGCCAGAAGTAAATCGGACCATTATACCGATCTCCTGGATAAAAAGACCATCCTCATCACGGCTGACACCATTGTATGGCATAAAGACGAAGTGCTGGGGAAACCGCGTGATGTTCAGGAAGCTTATGATCTGGTCTCCCGCCTTTCGGGCAATAAACACAAGGTGGTAACAGGTGTTTGTCTGCGCAGTTCTGAGAATATACGGGTTTTTCACAGCAAATCTGAAGTCGTTTTTCGCAGATTAACGCATGAAGAAATTTATTATTACGTGACAAAATACAAACCTCTTGATAAAGCCGGCGCATACGGAATTCAGGAATGGATAGGATATGTGGGAATTGAGAAGATCAAAGGCTCGTTTTTTAACGTCATGGGCTTACCTGTTCAGATGCTTTACAAAGAGCTGATCCGGTTTATTGAAACAAAGTAGGTGAATTGGGTGGTTTGGTAAAACGATAAATCGATGAGGTGGTGAACTGATGAACTGAATATTTAGGTTTTCAGAAACGGATTACAGGCATCCGGTAAATTCTCCAAAGAATATTGTTGGCTTATCAGGCACACGAAAAATGCACTTGCAAGCTGGTTATTTTGAAAAATAAAAAAAGCGCCGTATGGCGCAGGTATTTAAGACCTGATATATTGTGTTTGCATTACCTCTGAAACAGATACTTTTCAAAATCTTTTCCTCTTTTAAAACTAATGGTCAGCTTGCTATCATTAATCATATTAATATAGGCCGAATCTGCCTTGCTCCCGGGATCAAAAACCAGCAGGTGCCCGGTCAGTTTATAGGTTTTGAATGTGCCGTATGAACCGCTTCTGTATTGATTTCCCCTGATTTCCAATATACTTGGCTGGTTTGCATCTTTCCAGAATTTTTTGATGTCACCATAATGCCAGCTTTCATAGGCAGTCCATCTTCCCTGGAGCATACGAAAATCGATGGCATCCTTTTTCACCACAGAGGATTTATTATCATACGTTTTCCAATCGTATACGTCTCTGGCAGCAGTTTCATTTTGCTGTGCACTGACTAGGAATAAATTACCTGACAGGAGTAAAATTGTTATGAAACATGTGATTTTCATTTTCGTTGATTTAGGATGAA
>CAYQDZ010000169.1:0-3094 GCA_964416375.1 uncultured Bacteroidales bacterium | reverse complement strand
CACCCTTCGACTCCGCTCAGGATGACAATAACCAGCAAAGTCACGCTGAGCAACTGCCTGCCGTGCAAGCAGACATCTCTTACTATAGGTCATGCTGAGCGGAGTCGAAGCACTCTTATGCATTCAAACACCCTTCGACTACCTTCGGCCGCCATCCACTTGCCGCTGAAGCTTTAGCGGAGGCGCAAGGCTTACCGACGGCGATGCGCTCAGGGTGACCACAAAGGGTTAAGTCACAAAGAAGAAGCTGTCCCAAAAATCAGTTCCGGACTATTTCCTGATTTTCAGGACAGCTTCGTACAAGCTTTAAATCTTTATTGTTTTATCAATTTATACGTATCGCCCGTCTGGCCGTCAGAGCTATATACTTTCAGTATGTACATACCCTTTTGCAAAGCCGACAAGTCCATTGTTGTGGAAGAATATCCTTCAACAGGTTTTATGAGTTTGTGATAAACCTGAGCGCCCTGCGCAGTGAATACCGTAACTACAAAGGTGTTTTCGTTGCCATTGTACATCTCTAAATTCAGAGTTGAAACAAAGGGGTTAGGATATGCCCCGAGAAGAAGGGTTGGCTCCCGATTCAAATCCATAGATTTTTCGGTAAGGGTCGATTTAAATTCTGAGCAGGTAATGCCTGGTGACCAGGCCATGCTTTTTACCGGTCTGCCCCAGGGATTCTCGTATTGAATACACAGAAGATTATAATACGGCTGGCTGACAGTTTCCAGGTAACTATCGCCCGGAGGAGCAAGGAATGAACCTTGTTGTTCGGTATATACAAGCTCCCAACTTACTTCAACAGCAAAAGGATTGGGATTGTTGATCCTCCAGTTCCTTGAACTATCCGGGTCGGCTGAACATTCGGCATAGGGAATAAGCCACATGATACCCACCCGTTTTAACAATTCGTTTGCTGCTTTATCAGCCTGTATCAGGCCATAACCTGTTTTCCGGTCGTAGCCCCTGTCAAACCAGGGAGTAAAGGGATCGTCCATATCCAGTGCTGTATAAGAAAGAATGTGGTCAATATCTTTTGTCCTAAGCCTTCCTGCCGCCATTTGCTGAAGCTGGGCCGATACCGCAGCAGCATGAGGAGCGGAAGCTGAGGTTCCGAAGAAATTCAGGAAATCATCTCCATCGTTCAGGGTGGAACCAAAGAAAGAGGTATTTCCCCCATCGGTAGCTGTAAACAGAGGATTCATTCTTACCTGAGGCCTTCTCAGTCTTTTGCCTTTGGTATTAAACAAAATCGGGATTCCCCCAACCGATGAGAAGTAGTTGATCTCAGCCGGATCGGTACCGAATTCGGGAGTATAAAACCAGGCAGAAGCTCCTACGCTGACACCATGCTTTGCATTCGAGTGTCCCATGGTAGTGGGAGAGTTTGTAATGTATTCGCCGGGGAGGGCAGTGCCAAAATTGATGTATTTTACATTGCGGGGATCCGGATTATCTCCGGGAGCACCTAGCCAGCGCCCAAAGGCAATATATGCTATGAGAGTATCTGTTCCTGAATAGCTTGCCCCCAGAACTTCTACGGCATCACCATCAATATTATAGTTTATGGATTCAATAATAACATCTGCTGTATCTTCGGAAAGAGTAAGAAATATATCCAGATCGGACAGGGCCCCCGGACAACCTTCGCAAACCGATGCAAAGGGATCTGCCCACTGAAATGAACAGGTAAAATCGTCTCCCGGGGCAAACACAATTTCCTGGAACATATCAATTCCCGGTCCCGGGTCAAAATCATGCATTGCATACTCACCAAGAATATAACCGCCATAGGGATTTGCAATGGTATAGGTTCCAGCGTTACGAAAAAAGGAGCTGTAGGAGTCACGGTCATAATTTCCGGCGGAAGAATAATACGCTATTCCGTATTTTTTGACTACTTCGTCCACCGCCTGTGTAATGATACCATCCTGAAAGAAGGGTTCATTGAAGTAAGTAATATCATCGGTAATAATATCACAGCCTGCTTCAGCCAGGTTGATAATTCCCTGAGCAAAGCCTGCATTCCCCAAATAGGCGGTATTAAATGCCAGTTCTGATGCCGGGGCAATATCATGAAGGATCTCACAAATGGCACGACCTTCATCCGAGCCCCCTGTGATATCTTCCAGTACCTGTACATCAGATAAATATCCATTGGGATTATTTGCTCCCGGAAGTTCTCCATTCATAACGCCTTCTGATGCTCCTTCCAGGCTATTGTAAGAGTCGGACAAAACACCTATCTTTTTACCTGTACCATCCAGTCCTCTTGTGGAGCGTATGACATCAGATCTTAATGCAATGTCTCCGTTTGTGTAGGCCGGCCCGGAATTTAATAAGGGTTTGTACACAGGTCCCGCGTAAACCAGACTTTCAACCGACTCAAGATCTGCAACAGCGTTTACAGGAAGATAACCGTTTATCTTATTGCCATAAACCATGGCATTTTTCAGACCAAGATCGCTGAGCTCTTTTAGCAGCTGATCGGTATCACCATTCGATATGGCGTCAATGAAAACCATGCTGATATCCGGTCCCTTAAGACTCAGATCAATTTTTTCCAGCAGCGGTGATGCAGTCGTTGTCTTGAGCATCATTTGTCCCGTTGAGGCCAGGTCCTCAGAAACTTTTTTAACAGCTTTTTTTTGTCCGTAGACATCTGAAAATCCAAAAATAAGTAGTGAAATGGTCAATAGCACACCTATTAACCTTAATGGTCTAGTAATTTTTTTCATAGTAAATGCATTGTTTGATTAGACATAGAAAAAATGAATTTATTTATTTAACGATATAATAATTGAGCTGGCTGCCATGTATTGTACAGTCAGTTAATTGTTTGCTAAATTTACCTTCTCAGCTGCTACAAATACTCTATGAACCTGGTTCAATGGATTGTAACTCTTTCTTCGATTTCCTTTCAACGGCCTGGTATATGAAACGCGTGAAATTCAACGCATTCCAGTATTCAATCGCAACAAAATTCAATCCGTAAACTCAGCTTAAAAATAACATTTTATTCCGAAAGTAACCCATTCCCGGTTGATCAATGTACAACTCCATTGCTGAGATTCCTGATGCAGTTATCTTCCCC
>CAYQDZ010000168.1:0-7104 GCA_964416375.1 uncultured Bacteroidales bacterium | reverse complement strand
AGTTACTCAAAGTATACACAAAGGTACACAAAGACTTTTTGGACAGCCTCTTTATATATTTCATTGAACAATTTGTCTTTGTTTTACAAACACAATATTTGAATGAAACAAAGTCATTCTGATTTGTTTTATATAGAAAATTGACATATGAACTGGACATCAGAGAATATCCCAGACCTTACCGGAAAAGTGATCATCATGCATTGAATATAGCATTGCAGTCTGTCATTATTCGCCTGATTGTAATCTAAATTTCCACCCCACCACTTTTATTTCTTGTATTTCTATTTGACAATTCATAAGATTTTTGTATCTTAAAATCATGAACAATTTCCCGATCATATTGTTACGCTCAACCATATGATCTGTTTTATGTTTAATACCAATCCTACTTCGCAGAAGAAGGTATAAGTTTGAAAGAAGATAATTGCAATACTTATTAAACAGGTTATTTGAAGACAAATTGGTGTATGAAAGACTTGAACAAACTTTCTAAGAAGGAACTGATCAAAAAAATTGAAAGTATACGGAATAAGGCAGATACTATTTTCAGTAGTGATAATTATTATCAAATACTAAGCAAAATAACCAATAGCTCCATTATTTTAAATAATGAGCTGGGCGATATTATTGAGGTAAATGATGCTGCCTGCCACAATCTCGGTTACACACGTGAAGAACTTCTGAAAATGAATATCGGAAATATCGATCCTGGATATCAAACCGAAATATTTAATAAATTCTGGAAAGACAAGCCCAATAACACTCCCTTACTGTTTCAAACAATTCATAGAAAAAAAGACGGTACCCTTTTCCCCGTTGAAATAAGTGCCACAGCTTTTACTGAGGAAGGTAAGCGCTTCATTGCAGGAATTTCAAGAAACATTACGAAAAGAAAAGAGTCAGAAACGATCTTACACAAGAGTGAAGCGCAACTCTCCAATGCCATGGAAATTGCCCAGTTAGGATACTGGGAATACAATGTAGATGAAGACTATTTTACTTTCAACGATCAATTTTATTCCATTTTTCGTACCACCGCTAAAAAAGTAGGTGGCTATAAGGTAAGGCCGGCTGATTACGCAAAGAATTTTCTGCATCCCGACGACATGGAGATCATTGACAAGGAAATGAAAAGTGCACTGGAAACGAAGGATCCTGATTATAGTCGTCAGATGGAACACCGGATTATCTATGACGATGGGAAAGTCGGTTATATTACTTCTCACTTTTTTGTAGTGAAAGATAAAAAAGGCAGGACCATTAAAACTTACGGAGCAAACCAGGACATAACCAAGAGGAAGAAAGCTGAGCTGGCCGTTATTGAATCGGAAAAAAGGTTATTCGCAATCCTCAACAATCTTCAGGGACTAGCGTACAAATGCATGAACAATAGAGACTGGACCATGGAATACATCAGTGCCGGGTGCAAATTTCTTACGGGTTATGATGTTCACGAGCTGATTGGTGACAAGGCTCTGCCTTTTAATGAAATCATTCACCCCGATTATCGCGAACAGGTATGGAGCAAAATTCAGAAAGCATTGGAACAAAAAAAACAATACTCCACAGAATACAAAATCATAACCAAGGAAAAAGAAGAAAAATGGGTGGTTGACAGAGGCAGTGGAACTTATAATGACCAGGGAGAAGTAACTGAACTCAATGGATTGATAACAGACATTACTCATTTGAAACTAACCGAGCTGGAACTGGAAAAAAGCGAAGAAAGCTACCGTTCATTATTCAATGGAGCAGTTGAAGGAATAGTAGTCATTGATGTAAATACAGCAGAAATTCTTTATGTAAATCCTGCTATTTGTAGTATGTTGGATTATTCTGAGAACGAATTGAAGAATCTGACTATCATGGACATTCATCCCGAAGACAATTTGGAAGCAATAAAAAAAGGATACGATGAAAAGCAAGAAGAGAAGAAAGTAATTTTTCATTCCCTGCCCTGTATTAGAAAAGATAAAAGCATTATGTATGCTGACATCAACTCTTCTCCCACACGCATTGATAACCGGAAGTGTTATGTCGGATTTTATACTGATGTAACGCAAAGAATAAGGCAGGAAGCAGAGCTAAAAATATTGTCCAGAGCCGTAAACCAGGCACCGGCATTGATCTTAATAACAGACAAAGCAGGAAATATTGAATATGTGAATCCGAAATTTACAGAAGTAACCGGATACACACCTGAAGACACGGCAGGAAAAAATCCTCGTTTTTTAAAGTCGGGTAATTATCCGAAACTTTTTTATAAAGAAATGTGGGAAACCATTCTTTCAGGAAAGGTATGGAGCGGAGAAATTGTTAACAGGAAGAAAAACAAAGAGCTGTATTGGGAGTCCGCTCTGATATCGCCGGTTACGAATTCGGAAGGTAAAATCACTCACTTTGTTGCCATAAAAGAGGATATAACAGAAAAAAAGAAAACTGAATTTGAGCTGATCCGCGCAAAAGAAAAAGCGGAAGAATCTGATAAACTCAAATCTGCATTTCTTGCCAATATGAGTCATGAGATACGCACTCCCATGAACGGCATTATCGGATTTTCAAATTTGTTAACCGGTAAAAATATTTCTCAGAAAAATACCGAGTATTATAAATCCTTAATTACTGAAAGTTCAAATCAGTTATTGTCTATTGTTAACAACATCATAGAAATCTCAAAAATTGAATCTGATCAGGTACAGGTTGACCTTAGCACAGTTGACTTAAACAATCTATTGAATAAAATTTCCATTCTTTTTGAGAAGGATGTAAAAGAAAAAGGTCTGGATTTTAAGGTAAATATTCAACTTACACACAAAAACTCTGTAACAGTAACCGACGACACCAAAGTTAGGCAGATCATAACAAATTTAATGAACAATGCACTCAAATTCACAAAAGAAGGATTCATTGAAATAGGGGCACAGGTTAAAAATGATCAAATACAAATTTATATAAAGGATACCGGTATCGGCATCAGCAAAAATATATCCGATATAATTTTTGAAAGATTCAGACAGGCTGAAGAAGATCATACGCGTGAATATGGAGGTACAGGACTGGGACTTTCAATATCTAAAGCTTATGTTGAAATGCTTGGAGGTGAAATATGGATAGAATCTGTAAAAAATGAAGGGGCAACCTGTTATTTCACCCTTCCTTGTGAAAAGTGCCGGAAAAAAGAAAAAAAAATAATTGTTGAAGAAAATATAACTAACATGGACTACAACTGGTCAGATTACAACATTCTCATTGTCGATGATGAACCATTGGTTATTGACTATTTCAGAGAAATTCTTGGCAATACAAAAATCAAAATGCATTTTGCTGTCAGTGGCAAAGAAACGATCTCAATCATTGAAAAAAACAGTGATATTAACCTTGTATTGCTGGACATCAGAATGCCGGTGATGGATGGTTTTGAGGTGTTTAAAAGAATAAAAGCCCTGCGTCCCGATTTACCTGTTATTGCTCAAACCTCCTATGCTTTCTCCGACGACAGAACAAAAATTTTATCTACAGGTTTTAGCAATTACATCACAAAACCCATTCACCAGGATCTGCTGTATGAAAAAATAAATACATTTCTTACATAGTATACGCATTCTCTCTCTTGTTCTCTCCTGGTTTACTATGGAACAAATATCGTATAAAACCTGCATAAGTTTGTAAGTACATTTTTGAGACTTTTTCCTGTTTCTTGTCTTGCTATGTAAAAAAATACAGGCAATACTTGTATCCATTATAACAAACAGAAAACATGTCTATTCAGTTTTCCTACATAGGCACCATTAAAACTCCTTTTAAGACAAGAGAAGGCATGCCCGTTCAACCTTCCGGCGCTAAAGGCGTGAAAGGGAGCATAGAATTAAAAAAGAAATACACCAGGGGATTAATGGATCTTGAAGGTTTTTCGCATATATACCTGATCTACCATCTGCACAAGTCCAAAGACTTTGATTTGCATGTCATTCCTTTTTTAGACAATAAACCCCACGGGGTTTTTGCAACAAGAGCTCCCAGAAAGCCTAATGCCATAGGCATATCGACTGTCAGGTTATTGAGTATTCAAAACAAAGAATAAATCCTGATAATGATTGCTCATGAGGGATGACAACCGGATAAAGAAAGCCCGGCAAGAATGAGCTAAATCACCCAGTAATATAAATAAATTACATAGGTTTTCATTTTATTAAATTGTAAATTTAGTATAGGCGTTTTGTTCAGACATAGATATTTATAGCCGATTATCACAATGAAAAAGAATATTAACAGAAAATCACTCGCCTTAGTTCTGGTAATTATTACTACCTGGGCTCTGTTTATTATCGACTTATTCATTCCCCTTGGAATAAAGATCTGGGTTCTTTATGTGATCCCTTTGCTGATCATTTATTGGGAATTTTCCTCCAGGTATCTTGTCCCCTTTGCTATATTAATTTCATGCATACTCATATTCGATCTATTTATCTCCCCAAGTATTATCCCGTTAAATTATGCCATAGTAAACCGAATTTTAGGAATAACTTTTTATTTTCTGTTGGTTTATTCGTTACGATACCATAAAAGGCGTCAGTATTATACTCGATCGATAATAGAAACCAGTCTTGACCCGCTGGTTACGATCGGGCTCGATGGTGCAATAACCGATGTAAACGAAGCAACACTTAAAGCAACAGGGATTGCTCGCAAAAAAATAATCGGCACTCAATTTCAGGATTATTTTACCGATCCTGAAAAAGCCGAAGCCGGCTATAAAAAAGCATTATTAAAAGGATTTATTAAGGATTATCCGTTAAACCTGCTCAATACATCGGGTATCATTACACCTGTGCTGTACAATGCTTGGATACACAAAGACGAAACAGGGAAAGTTCAGGGTATTTTTGCTACGGTAAGGGATATCACCAAACTAATAAAGATGGAAGAAGAGTTGCAGATTATTCTTGATTCCGTGCCGGCATGGATCTTTTATAAAGACAAAGAAAACAGGTTTGTAAGAGTCAATAAGGTATTTGCTGATGTAATGGGGATGACCAAAGAACAACTGGAAGGCCGCTCTTTGGAAGATTTTTATACTAAAGAGGAGGCTGAAGCTTTCTGGAAGGATGATCTGGAAGTAATCGATTCCTGCACTCCAAAGCGGAATATAGTTGAACCCATGACTATCGGAACTGAGACCCTGTGGGCAGAAACCGATAAAATCCCCTATTTCGATGAAAAGGGTAATTGTATTGGTGTTATTGGTTTTACTCTTAACATCACCGAGTGCAAAGAGGCCGAAAAAAAATTAATGGAAGAACAACACCTGTTTAACAGCCTGATTGATACATTACCGGATAATATCTACTTTAAAGATAACAAGAGTCACTTCATCAGGATCAATAATGGGATGGCCAAACAATTTGGTCTGGATGATTTTCAAGCAGCACTTGGAAAAACAGATTTCGAATTTTTTGATGAGGGACATGCTCAAAAAGCATTTAAAGACGAGCAACGAATTATTGCATCGGGAAAATCAATTATAAATAAAGAGGAGAAAGAAGTTTGGCCCGACGGTCATATCTCCTGGGTTTTAACAACCAAAATGCCATTACTCGACAGGACTGGTAAGATCATTGGAATCATGGGTCTTTCAAGAGATATTACCGATCGCAAATTGACAGAAAAAGCACTGCAAGCATTGAATGCTCGGCAGGAAGCCATTCTTGCAGCTGTTCCGGATATTATCATGGAGGTGGATAACAACAAGGTATATACATGGGCAAACCCGGCGGGAATGGAATTTTTCGGGGAAGAGGCCATTGGAAAAGAAGCCGAATATTACTTTGAAGGAGAGCAAGATACCTATGATAAAATGAAGCCTCTCTTTGCCGGAGACGAAAACATCTTTTATGTTGAAAGCTGGCAACGGCGCAAAGATGGTCAGAAAAGACTGCTCGCCTGGTGGTGCCAGGTACTCAAGGATGAGAATACAAAAGTTACCGGTGCCCTTTCTTCGGCGCGCGACATTACTGAGCGTAAAAAGGAAGAGGAACAACTATTATTAGCCAAAGAAAAAGCCGAAGAAAGCGATCATTTAAAAACTGCATTCCTGCAGAACATTTCTCATGAAATACGTACACCTATGAATGCGATTGTTGGCTTTGCAGGGCTTCTTAATAATCCAAAATTGCTTCCTGAAAAGCTTCAAGAATACACTAATATTATTGTTACCAGCAGCGATCAATTACTTTCAATTATTACGGATATAGTAAGTATTGCATCTATTGAAGCCGGTCAGGAAAAGATTGTTGAAAAAGAAACAAATATCAATTCGATATGCAGACTTATCTATGAACAATTCTATTTAAAAGCTCAGTTAAAACTTATTAATTTCAATTATGATATCGATCTTTCCGATCATGAAGACTTAATAACTACTGATGAAGGCAAGTTAATTCAGATTCTTAGCAATTTGATAGAGAATGCCCTTAAATTCACAACACAGGGCCATATTAATTTTGGATACAAAGAAAAAGAAAAAAAATTGGAGTTTTATGTGGAAGATTCAGGTATTGGCATTTCACCCGAGCTGCATAAAAAAATCTTTCAACGTTTTTACCAGACTAATCATTCAACTACTCGACAGTTTGGCGGTTCAGGATTGGGATTATCAATCTCTAAGGCATACGTTGAGATGCTTGGTGGTAATATTTGGCTCACATCCAAACCAGAAGAGGGCTCAGTTTTCTATTTTACCGTACCTTTTAAAAAGGTAATCCTCAACGATTTTTCTGACAAACAATCACCCTTGGAGAAAAAAATTGAAGTTGAAAGGCCCGCAATAATTCTGATTGCCGAAGATGAAGAGCTTAACTTCATGCTTTTAGAAGAGTTGTTATCTGAAAGTAATTTCTCAATTTTGCATGCCAAAAATGGGTTGGAGGCCGTTGAAATATGCAAGGCAGATCAGCCTGTCGATTTAGTGATTATGGATCTGAGAATGCCAATAATGAACGGTTTTGAGGCTACAAAAAAAATTAAAATACTCAGGCCCGATTTACCAATAATAGCCCTCACTGCCTATTCAAGTGAAATAGAGAAAGATAAGGCAATTACATG
>CAYQDZ010000167.1:0-7149 GCA_964416375.1 uncultured Bacteroidales bacterium | reverse complement strand
GAATATTATATTTACATCACGCCAATTCTTAATAAATTTCCCGGCTGAAAAGAATAAGAATCCAGCCTCTAACGCTTGCCTCAGGCAATCTTCTTTCCAGATCTTTAAACTGACTGTAATTTTCAATGCCTGTAGTAAAACAATCAACATAATTCTGTGCCAGGACATACTTCAAACACTCGTCAACCCTGTTTGAAAGATTGCCTGGTCTGATTTGAATGTTTTGCCCGACCATTGGTTCCGGTTCCGATGTCCATGCATGAAACTTCAATGCCGGTATTACCCAATAGTATCTTGTCTGATATGTATTTCTTTTTATCTCCTGTAAACTAATGATATGGAAAAGGATTAAGTGCCAGCAAGCTAGTGGCAGCGTTGTTTTTAAGTAATTGTCTTCTATTCGTAGCTATACATTTTAAGGGATTTCACTACCTTAATTAACAACCCGGGATGGCATTTTGTTAATTAATTCAGGCATACAATTATAAATTGTTTTACATATCTGTGTAATTTAATCTACGAATATCATTCTTATTTTGGAGACATGATACATAAAGTACTATTCATCAGTCTGTTTTTCTTTTGTTGCCTGATAATTTCAGGGCAGAATTTTAATAAAACTGATTTCTTTGAAGCCGATATGGCTTTGCTTGATAAAGATTATGAGAAAGCGCAAAAAACGTACGAAAAGCTTTTAAAGTCAGAACCTGATAATTCAAACCTGAACTTTCTTAACGGGTTGTGCCTGATACATTTGCAGGAAAGGAAAAAAGAGTCCTTGAAATTTTTGGAAAAAGCTGCTCCTTTTGCTACTTCAGATTACAAATATGGCAGTACCAAAGAGGTCAATGCACCTCTTGAGGTATTGAAATATTATGCAATTGCCTGTAAATTAAATGATAATATACCCAAAGCCATTGAACAGCTTAACCAGTACAAATCACTTGTGCAGAGGGAGCCGGAGGAAACTGAAGTGGCAAACAGGTTGCTTGAATCTTGCTATACAGCCCAAAGGATGCAGAAGAATCCTGTATATTACTCAAAATCAGATCTTGGCAGTTCAATCATCTCTGAGAAATCAAAGCAGTACCCGGTTGTTAATCATGATGAGACCATGTTATTTTACTGCGTAAAAGGAAAATACAACAAAAATAATATTTACTTTTCTGAAAAGGTAAATGATAGTTGGAGCCAGCCTGTTAAAATCACAATTTTCATTGGCGTGAAAAGCGAATGTTATCCCTCATCGGTTTCTTTTGATAATGAAAGAGTTTATCTGACTGTAAAAGTTGGTGTGTCAAATGATATATTTTACACATTCAGGAAAAACAAAAAATGGCAAAAGATGGTCAAGCTGGATAAACCAGTGAATAGCAAAGACTGGGATTCAGATGCATTTGAATCTTTCGATGGAAAGTATCTTTACTTTACCAGTGACAGAAAGGGTGGAATGGGTGCCATGGATATTTACTGTTCGGAGAAAGATGAAAAAGGCAATTGGGGAAAACCAATAAATCTCGGAGATAAGGTGAATACAAAACTAAACGATATTATGCCGGTGATGAGTCGTGATGATACGAAACTTTTTTTCAAATCGGAAGGTCATGAAAACATTGGTGGATATGATGTTTTTCATTCCACGAGAACGGGTACAAATGAATGGAGTACTCCTGTAAATATGGGGTTTCCAATAAACACCGCCGATGACGATATACATTATATGCCTTCAGGGGATGGAAATTCCGCTTATGTTGCAATGAGTGATCCGGCTTACGATGGGAATTTTAATTTGTATCAGATTGAAATACTAAAGGATGATCCATACAAAAAGTATGAAATCTCAGGTCAGATAGCATTACAGGATGGATCATCCGATTTTACCAATGCAAGCATCGAAGTAATTAGTGGAATAACCTATGAAAAAATATTTGATGTTGCCCCCGATGCAATGAGCGGAGACTTCAGTTTTGAGGTAAGCAATGGAAATTATATGATCAATTTTATTAACCCCGATTACAACATTTATACTCATTTGGTTGATCTTACTTCTGATTATCCGGAAGATAACTATTTGATTTATCCTCTTCTTGAACTGACCATACCTCTTGTAGAAGAAATTGTGGTGGAGGAGCCAGACAGTGCGGAAACAATGGAACCACCAGAGGAAGAATACGTCGAAATCATAGAGTCTGTTGTTTCTGAACCTGTAGAAGAGAACATGTATATGGAAACAGCGGAGGAAGAATTTACAGAAGCCTTGGAACCTTCATATCCAGTACCTGAAGAAGAGAGTATGGATACTGAAACAGAATCGTATGAAATGCCTGTTAGCACTGTTCCTTATGATGCATCGGACCGCAAATTCACCATTCAGCTGATGGCCCTTGTTCAAAGGATTGAACCGGATAATTTATATGAGATAGAAATTCAGGAAGGAGAAGACAAGTATTACCGTTACGTAACCGGAAAATACAATACACTTGAAGAAGCTGAAACAGCAAAAGCTGAGATTACAAAAGGCAAATACCGAAATGCATTTATACGCTACTACAGGCTGGAAGACTATCTGAAGAAACCCCAAAACACTATTGAATACGAAGAATCTCATGGCAACTCAGCCTATACCATACAAATTATGGCCCTAAACAAGGAAATTGGCATCCACACGTTTACAAACCTGTCCAATGTAAAGGTAAGCGTTGGAAACGATCAGATATACAGATATACTACCGGCGAGTATGCCACATTATCATCGGCAAGAGATAATCTGGAAAATGTTGTAAACAGTGGTTATAAATCTGCTTTTATTAAAGAAATATCAAAGATTCCTAATTACTAAGCGTTTATTTCTTTGTGTGTTTATGGTAGAGCGGGGCACGCATTTCTTTCCTTATAGCTTTCGCTATTTTTTGTTGTTCACCAGGTGTTGCAGGCATCAGATTATGTATTATTGCGTGTGCTTTAGCAAAGTTTATGTCAAGCTTTTCAGCCAGCCAGGTAGCTCGTGTTCTTTTCAGGTATTTGTTGTCTTCAATTTTTGACATGCTGTATACGAATTGATATGTTGTATTGTTAAAATTATGTTTCTGTTATCCGGCTTTATCCGGTAATCATTACTTATATAACTTAATAACCAGTAAAAAGTTCCAAATTTAACTTAAACGCTCTACCGCCCATCTCATTTTATATGGCCAACAATACAATCAGAAACTATGAATTAAAAAATAACTACTGATCTCTGGTATAATTGTTTTGTGTTTTGTGTTTTAAGTTATTAAAGCGTAGCAAGTTGTGCTGTATAACACCCATTCACATTCACAAAGTCAATACCGTGATACCAGCTGCAGCAACTCTATGAATATTACTTTTCATAGTATGATTTGTACGGTTGTGACATTTTATTACATTTTTTTACACTGCTTTACCCCTGTGTGACATTTAATTTCAATCTCTCCGGTACTTTAGCCATCCTAAACAGGGAAGCATCAATAACTTCAAAAACCATAAATCATGAAACCACAGAAATTAGTTCTATGTGCGATTGTTTTAATGCTTGGGCTGGCAAACCTGCAGGCAGGTGAAGCGAGAGAATTTACTTCGGCTAAAAAGCAATTAAAAGATGAAATCAAATTTCTTTTCAATTACGTACCCTTTGAAACTTTTTTACAGGAAAGCGAATGTTGTGTTTTGGACGTAACATTCAGGGTAAATGACAACCGGGAACTGGAAGACATTTATGTGGAAGGCAACAACAAAGACCTTGTGGATTATGCAAATAGGGTATTAAAGCGGAACACCATAAAGGCTCATTCGCTGTTGGAAGGCATTACATTCAAAGTGAGTATACGATTTGCCCATAAGTCTTAATGGTATGATAATCCATTAAGCAGGTTCTTTGGTTCAAGCGAAGTGAATTTTCACTTCGCTTTTTTTTTATCCCTGACAGAAAGCCAGATTTCAGTTCACTGCGAACACCGCCGATTTTTTTTTAAACAAAAAAAAAGGCCTTCTTTTTGAAGGCCTTTTTTTGTATCCAGAAAGATTTATTCCTCTATTCTTTTACGAATTTCGATGAATAAATATCATTTTCAGTTTTAACCTTGATGAAATAAACACCTTTCTTCAAAGCATTGACATTTATTTCTTTTACATTGGTTGCACGTAACAATGTTTTTCCTGAGATGTCTGCAATTTCTATTGTTTCAATAGATCCCTCAGTCTTTATTTTCAGGATATCGGAAGCCGGGTTTGGATAAACCACAATTCCCTTAGCTGATGGGACATTTATTATGCCTGTTAATATTTCAGCATCTACTGTTGTAGTAGTATCAGACATTAAGCCATAGATATCTGTTGCAAACACGCTAAAGACATAAGTTCCGACTTCTAAATCTGCTACAGTAAAACTGCTGCTTGCTACAGTATCGATTGGCGCACCGTCCTGAAGAACAGTATAGCTTGCAACAAGTCTGTTATCTGTTGATGCTTCCCAATCCAGATCAACATTATGATCATCTACAACTGCTGCCAAATCGCTTGGAGCAGTTGGTGCTTCAGTATCTTCTACTTTGCCTACTTTACCACCTTCTTCAAGTTGAAGAACGCCCCAGTACCCAGGAGTCTTCCATAAATCTCCTGAAATAGAATTCCAACTCACCTGATCGCGGAAAACCGGAGTTCCATCATTATCACTTGCAAGAATATCAAAACCAATTTGAGCACCAACACTAGGTATAAAACTAGATTCTGCATCAGCCCAAACTAGTGAGTCAAAACAAATAGCGATATCATAAGTGTATCCAGCAGTATCAACAGCACCACCAGCAGGGAATACTTCGTAATCTAACCTGTATCCGTTGCCAATATCATTAGCATCAGAATTAACAGAAGTCCAAGTTGAATCATTCATAAATCTGAACTGGAAGTCATCAACTTGATCAAAATCAGTTCCTTTAGAATCATCCATATCAAGATACAATTCAAGGTTATCTTGTTTATATGTATCGCCGCCATCGTTGAATATTGTATCATCCCATACGGTAAATTTAACGTACAGAGAATCCACATCCCACGTTACTTCAGCAATGGTTAAGAAATCACTGTCATCTCTGATATTATCACCATCCAGATGATTTTCACATACAAGTGTATCTTGTGTAGCTACTTGACCCACTCTAGGATAAACGTCAATTTTACCAATCCAAAGGGTATCTCCAGATAATGCCGGACCACCAGTTGTTGTATCTTGCCCTGTATACTGCAAAATAGTAATAACTCCCTGAACGGCGAATTCAACTGTGTCTTCAGTCAATGCAGCATGAGATATATTGCTCTCAGCAGCAAGATCACCCCAACTGGCATCAGCAAGTTTCAAGAAAGTATAAGTTTCTGTTACGTCCAATGAATCACTGTCTACAAGCTCCAACTTTGTTTCAGCAATAAAATGAGTCGCTTCAGTTACTTCAATTGCCGAATCGAGTGTTATACCAGGATATCCACCATCCAATACCACCCGAAGATAATCAGTTCCTCCAATATCGACAATCGCCGCATTAGCAGGAAGGGTACCTTCAAAAGTAGCAGGGTCAAAAACAGTTGTCTGTGCACTTACTCCTAATGAAGCAATAGTGAACAGAGCAATAAATAGTAATTTGTACTTCATAACATTAGAAATTTTAGTTAAACAATTTGATTCATGTATTTTTTACAAAAACAGTTTGTATTATCAATTACTTCTTTTTATAAGCAATGTCAAATTTTCCTGTAAAAATAAACAATATTAAAAATAATTATACTAAATATATACATTTTATCATTCTTATAAAAATAAGATATCAAAGAAATGCTTAATTTACGTGAATAATTTGAAATTTGTTACATAAAATCTATGTTTTAATTGACATAGAACCACAAATTGTATTTATGAAGGAATTAACTGTTATACTCTGCTGAACATGGAAATTTGCCGCTATCTTTCCTGTTGCCATATACATTATGCGAATGTCGTTCGCTGAAATCCTTGTATTCATTAACATTGGAGGTATATTGGGCACTTTTGTTTTTCTGTTTTTTCAATACTGCTGATCCGTCTCTGGGAGAGATACTGGCCTGAAAGATTCAAATTTTCAAAAAACAGAAAAAAAGTATTTTCAAAAAAAACAGAAGCAGCTAAACCTTGGTTACTTTGCTTTTGTACTTAAGAATCTCATCGTATAGTTTTCTTACTGTTTTTTGTTCCCGCTCCAGTGTGCGTTTTCTGTAATCTTCATACTCTTCTTTGAGCTCAGACAGGGAAGCTTTTGTTTGTATTGTTACTGCATTGCTTCTTCTGTAGAGAAAAACAAATGCACCAAGCAACACGGTCAGACCCGCAATCAGAACCCACATGATGCTGTTGTATGTAGCTTTATTCATTGTTATGCCCAGGAATACCAGATTGTTTTTTTCTCTGACAGCCAGACTAAGTTTATCATTGGTAGTTTGCAAAGTTGCCCGGAGTGATTCAATTTCTTTAATTTTTTCGACCGTTAATGATATGGATTTGGATAGTTTCTCTTTTTCTATCTTCATGCTGTCCAAAACGTGTGTTTTCAATCTGTATAACCACCAGGATTTCACCATTTTAAAATCTTCGTAGTCATTTGATTTCTTGATAACATAATTGAATTGATTCTCAATTGTCCCTTCATTCAATGATAATTTTTCAACTGATTTCTGAGCTGTTGTTGTCTCATGTACCAAATGAAATAGTAAAACCATACACACAAATAATAGTCTAGTTAGTTTCATAAAAAAAGTAAGTAAAAAGTTTTACAATTTTGTTTTGTAGATTCATTTATTAACGTATGGAAGCAAATAAAATTGCATTGTATCGAAGAATTTTAATTCTTCATAACAAATTCCATTAAAATCAAGGACAATAATGAACCGCTCTGTGCAGAATGCATAAATGCCTAACGTAAAAGACATAAGTTTAAAAAGAATCTCCCACGTAAATCTCATCTTCATCTTCTCCACCTATTGTTCCCACCACTCTAAATTCTGTTCTCCTGTTTTGCTCGCGGCCTTCTTCATTGTCAGATCCATCAGGATTAAAGTTCGGTGCTATGGGATTTTGGGCTCCATACCCCTTAGCTACAAGCCTTTCAG
>CAYQDZ010000166.1:5437-7177 GCA_964416375.1 uncultured Bacteroidales bacterium | reverse complement strand
ACTTCGCCAAAGCTACGTCTGATAAGAGGTGAGGTTTTTTATGGTAGTCAAAGACTACCTTTTATTAATTCAGATTGACATTAAGATCTGATTAGGCATGTGTTAAAAAAAGCACGAAAGACTGGAGAATCCGTATTCCGTTTGAAGTATAGCAGCTTACGTTTCAGGAATTGTCCAGGCCTGTGAGGTCACATCATGATTTCATCTGTTCATCCGATCAGGAATTTATTATTTCTCTTTGTATTATCTTTACTTTGTTATGTTGCAGCCAAACCTAAGTGATAATATAATGAGCCTTAAATCATCGAAACAATATTCGTTATCCATAACTTTTTTTGCGGTTTTGTTTTCCCTTCTTTTTTCCTGCTCACAAGAGGGGAATGTGATAAAGACCAATGAACTCATTTCTGTTCAGGATACCTGTTCCGGAAATACAAACCATACCTATGAGGTATACCTGCCGGGTAATGCCAAAGCCTGCGTCCAGCTTCCGCTGATTGTTATTCTCGACCCTCATGGCTCAGGAAAAACGGCCATAAAAAAATTTATTCCTGCCGCCGATCAATACAAATGTATGCTGGCTGCATCGAACCTGATAAAAAACAATTTTGGAAATTACTCTACCGAGATCAATTCCTTGCTGGAAGATGTCAGGGCAAAATACCCAACAAACGGTAAAATATACCTTGCCGGATTTTCCGGAGGGGCACGAATGGCCCTTGCCTTTGGACAGAGAAACATTGTGGATGGCGTCATTGCCTGTGGTGCCCTTGCTACAACCAATCAGATCATTACCATACGTGCTCCTGTTTATGTCCTGACAGGCATGCAGGATTTTAACTTTATTGAAACGGCACAGTACTTTTTCCGGCCTGAAAATACGCCCGGCAATTTACTCATCGAGCTGTCGGAGGAAATGCACGAGTGGCCTTCTGAACAGGACCTGAGCAATGGTATCGCGTATTTACTGATCCATGATAATCAGTTGAACAGGAAATGCATTGATGCAAAAAAGATCCATGCCGAACTAACGGACATGAAGAAGTCTCAAATCGATCAACTGAAAAAGAAGGGGAACTTTCTGAGCGCTTTACTGATTGCAAAAAATATGACCCGCCTGTATAAAGACGAAAGTATAAATCCATTTCAATCCCTCCTGAATTCTATTGAATACAGTGAAGGTCTGAACAAGGAATTGAACCAGTTGAAAGAAAGCATACGGTTCGAACTTTCGGTAAGGGATGCCTACATGAATGCTTTTCTGGCGGAAGACCTTGCCTGGTGGAAAAATGAAATTTCAAGCCTTGACCAGAATATAAAACAGGATAAAGATCATTACAGAAATCTTGCCTACAAAAGGATCAAGGCATTCCTGGGAATTATGTGCTATACCATTACAAACAAAACACTTCAGTCGGACGATTTGAAAAGTGCAGAAAAACTCTTGTCGGTTTACCAACTCATTGAACCAAACAATCCGGACATGTTTTACTTCTATGCCCTCTATTATTCTGAAACCGGGCAAATCTATGAAGCAAAATCCTATCTCAAAAAAGCCATTCATGCCGGATTTTCCAACCAGGAGCTGATCAAGCGGATTAGGTTGTAAATGACGCTGTTCAAAACATCATTGTGTGACTTTGCGGTATTGTTTTAATATTTCCATTTGTTTACCAGTGCTACCAATGAAAGCATTACCGGAACTTCAACCAGCACCCCAACAACGGTAACCATGGCAGC
>CAYQDZ010000166.1:0-5337 GCA_964416375.1 uncultured Bacteroidales bacterium | reverse complement strand
CATGGCAGCCGGAGAACAAACAGCATGCGGTAGTTTTAAAAATCGACCGGCGAACCAGGTAATAAAGAATATGAAATAGGTTTGAATAACCAGGGGCAAGGCCACATAAGCAATCCACAACCCAAACCAAGGTCCGCATCGGCATTGTAACCTTCCAGCTTCGTGTAGTCGTCACTGAATATGCTGTAGTCAATATCATCGCAACATCCCGTACTACCGCAACATGAAGATTGATTTTGAATTTTGCTTTGAGAAGCAATTTCACCATATTTCTCTTTCACTATGAGTTTTAATTCTTTTGCTTTCATATCTGAGGCTTAATTTCTGTATTATACAAATTGTAGAATGCTTTGTTGATTTCATCGCGTACACGATAAAATTCGCTTCGGATAAATTCTTCTGTTCCTGTTGCATGAGATGGGTCATCGAATCCGATATGTAAGCGGTGTTTAACTTTGCCCATAAAAGCAGGACAGACTTCATTTGCACCTCCGCAAACGGTGATTACATAATCCCACTCTTCATCAAGGTATTTCTCAACCGGGTCTGAAGTATGGTGACTGATGTCAATGCCCATTTCCTGCATGACCTTAACTGCTATTTCGTTTAATTTGCCTGAAGCCTCAGTACCTGCTGAACATACAAAAATGTTCGGATCAAAGGATTGAAGAAATCCCTGTGCCATCTGACTCCGGCAACTATTGCCCGTACAAAGAATTAATATTTTCATATCCCCAAATGCATTCATTATTTCATCATAATTTTCAAATTATCTCACTCTCAAATTGTCTCATTTTCAAATTGTCTCACTCTCAAATTGTTTCACTTTCAAATGAGAATCATGTTAAACAAATATCCAACAACAATAATTCCCATTGCCACAACCCCAATAAAAACAGCTATTAGCTGCCACTTCAGCACCTTTTTTAATATGATCATTTCAGGCAATGACAATCCGATCACCGACATCATAAAAGCAAGGGCAGTGCCCAATGAAACTCCTTTTTCGATGAGGACACTTACAATGGGTATAATTCCTGCTGCATTGGAATAGAGAGGCACGCCGACAACAATTGCCAGAAGAACAGAGTACCAGTTTTGTGCTCCCAAAACATTGGCCAGATAAGCATCAGGAACAAAACCATGCACCCCGGCACCAATGGCAATACCAACAATGATGTATATCCATATCTTACCTACTATTTCTTTTACCGAATCAAAACCCGCTTGTATCCTCTGTCCAAAGTCCAGCTTTTCATCTTCTTCTGATGTTTGTTTCGATTTGACCTGAAATACCCAATCGGCCACATATTTCTGAAGTTTCAGTTTTTCTATTATATAACCCGATATTACGGCAATAATTAGCCCTGTGAAAACATAAATCAGGGCCACTTTCCAACCGAACAAGCCAACCAAAAGCACCAAAGCAACCTCGTTGATCATGGGAGAGACAATTAAAAAGGAAAAGGTCACGCCAATGGGTATTCCTGCTTCCACGAATCCTAAAAACAGGGGAATAGCCGAACAAGAACAAAAAGGAGTAACAATGCCTAAAAAGGAAGCCATCACATTGCCTGCAAACAAAGATTTGCCTTCCAGTGCTTTTCGGGTTTTTTCAGGTGAAAAATAGGAACGTATTATACCAACAATAAAAATGATAAGCACCAGGAGCAACAATACTTTTGGTGTTTCAAACAGGAAAAAACGAATGGATTCTGTGAGGTGATTCCCTCCCTCCAAATGAAAGATTTTATTTACAACAAGATCTGCAATTTTCTGAAGATTGGTATATATCAAAATCCAAAGTCCAAGTAGCAATGATATGGTAATGATTTTCTTTCCGGCCATCTTTCAATTGTAGTTATATAATTTCCCAAACAATGTTTTCAAATTTCTTAGATCCAAATGATGATTGTATAATACAAGCCTATCCCTATGAATACTAACGCTATTACCCTGCGAAACCACAATTCAAATGTTTTCAGACGGTGGTATAATTTGCCAACTCCCGATACAGTATAAGCCAATAACCATGCAAAAATGATCACCGGAATACCTGTAGCAATAGCAAATACAACAGGCAGATAGAGACCCGATGCACTTTGAATGGTCATGGGAATCAGCAGTCCGAAGTACAGTACTCCACTATAAGGGCAAAAGGCAAGAGCAAACAATACACCAAGCAAAAACACATCCCAATAAGAATGTTTTTCCTTATTCTGAAATTTCTCTGTGAGTTTGTTCAATGCCGGGAAATTCAAAGTGAAAATCCCCAGCATCATCAATCCTAATATGAGCAGTAAAGGTCCCAGGATCCTTTCTCCGTATTGCTGAAATACACCTGATATTTTAAACCGGTCGGCACCAACAAATAAAACAAATGCGAGAAAAGTATATGAAAACGCCCTGCCAAAAGTATAGACAATCCCATTGAATAAAACCTTGTTCCTATTGGTGATGTCTTTGCTTATGAAACCCATTGCTGTAATATTGGTTGCCAGGGGACAAGGGCTAATAGCTGTCATCAATCCTAAAAGTAAGGCTGATAAAACCGGAACTGAGCTGTTATTGTAAAGACTGTTTAATACTTCTTCCATTCCATTAATTTGAAAATATGATAATTGGTTAATTGTTGTGTTTTGATGTACTGATGTACTGATAATTTTGGATAGGACTTTAATTATTTCATGCACTTTCACTAATAGATTATCTGACTCAGGATAATTTTTGGATCGATCGCATAGCAGCAGCCAATACTCAGCCTCATCAGCTTCTTTTGCTGCAATTTTTAGTTTATGAATAAAATCCGCTTTGCTTTCTGCGTTTTGCGATTCTCTTACATTTGCTCCAATTGATGTTCCTGATTTTAGTAATTGCCTAGCAATGACAATTTTTTTCTTTTCTTCCAAAAGCTCACAGAAATCAACAATTTGAAGTGCAAAATTAAAAGTCATTTCTACTATTATATTTTGTTTATCATTCCTCATATTCTTAAATCATAATGAATCAATTATAATTGTTACATTATCTCATTTTCAAATCTTCAAATTGAGCAATCTTCAAATTAACGCAATGGGTCTATTTTGTCTTTGATAATTTGTTTCAGTTTTTCCGGATTGCTGCGGGCATTCATAAATCCTTCATTGGTGATATTTATTTTGATGTCCCCCGATACGATCAATAAGGTTTGTCCCGAAATGCCCAATTGATTTCCTTTTTCCTTTCCGGCCGCCTCATCCAGATTGTATTCTGAAAACAGGATCTGATCACCATATAATTCTTTTACAGCATCTCTTGAAACACGTTCTACCGCATTGCAAGTTGCACATCTGCGCGTGTAGTGAAAATAAAATACTTCCACCTTTTCGGTCTTAACTACTTTAACAGTTTTGTCATTTTTATCGCCCTGGGCATTGCACGACATAATAATGCCGGAAAATACCATCATGAAAAAAATAGATTTAATTGTGTTCATAGTCTGTTGATTTTAAATTGAACAATTCACTAATTTGAAAATTACCAGAACCCTATTTTCAAATTACCTCATTTTCAAATTGTTTAATTATTTCTTTTAGTTCTTCTACTTTAGGTGTCTGTCCCGATAAGACGACCTTTTCATCTACCGCCAGACCCGGGGTGCGCATAATCCCGTATTCCATAATTTTCTGAATATCTTCAACTTTTTCAACGGTAGCGTCTAATCCTAATTCTTTTACTGCCTGCCTTGTAGTCTGCTCAAGTGTTTTACACCTGGTGCAACCTGTTCCTAAAACTTTTATGTTCATAATGTGATAATTTATTAATTTGAAAATGTGACAATTTGTCGATTAGTATGTTGTCTCCGGTTCTTGCATTTGAAATAAATATTCTATTATCCGTAGATTCATATTTAATCAATTCGTAGTTCGTAGAATGGCGAACTTATGATTCAAAATTTTTTACATCTTCATGAATTTTTTAAATAAAGCTTGTGCTTCATCCCATTTCTCCTGGTTGATGCAATATTTAATTTTCGGTGCTTCAATTTCTCCCTGTATCAACCCGGCATCTTTCAATTCCTTTAAATGCTGTGAAAGGGTGGATTTAGCGATGGGCAAAATTTCCGTTAAATCTCCGCTGTAACAACAAGCTTGTTTAGAAAGCAATTCCAGTACATACATCCTGACAGGATGTCCCATTGCCTTTGCATAGCGTGCCATTTTTTTCTGTTCTGGACTGATTGCTTCTTTCATTATAAATCTTTGTTCGTAATTTACCGAACAAAGATTGTTATTATTTCCTGATTTTTCAAATTAATCTTGGGAAAAAGTTGAAAAATTGTTGGCTCAAAACACAAAGTGTTATAAATCTGATATTTATGAATGACTCTTTGTGCATTTTTGAGTCTTAGAGAATTTGTGGCGAAAAAAGAGAGAAAATGTTACAAAGACCCCAAATCACTAAGAATTTGCTAAGAAATTTATAGACTAATAAACAACCAAACAATTGCAGTTACAATTCATATTTCAAATAAACCTTAATTGAGTTTCCTTAGAATAGAAATTGCCCGGTCTGCATCTTTGTAAGGGACAAAAATATGGTCGTGATGGTATGCTGCCAATGCATTACAGCTTATGCCTTCTTTTGCAAGAACAGTTGAGACCCTGGCTGTTAATCCCACTGCTTCAAGCGATGAATGCACCGTCAAAGTAATCCAGGAGGCTACAAAGAAATAAGAAAACCCGAGTTTATCAGCAACACTCTTTTCCAAAATAAGGGTAGTGCCTTCCTTTTCCCGAAACTGGCATAATATTTCAGATGCAGCAATCTTTTTCAAATCATTTGAAGTAACAAACACATACAGCCCTTTATTTAGTTTTGGGGCCACTTTTTTTATCAGGGTTTGGGGTTTGTTTTCTCTACTCATAGTTTGATCTGTTTAAGGTATTATAACTTGAAAAGTTTGTGAAGCTACAGTTTTCCCCTCATGAAATACCATGATATTCTACTCTCCGACTTTATCCTCAACAGGTGGCCAAATGCAATCGCCAATATAAAAACGAAGATCATTCGAATTTACAAAATGTTCACCTTTAAAATCAGGTTCCTGATTACCCTTCGCATTCTGAAAGGGCGGGTGTTTGATACAAAAGTCCAGTTTCAAGCCTTTTCCGTATATGATTCTTAAAATCATTCCAAATTCATTGCCCTCAATTGCTTCAATGGTATTTGTATACGCCCGTATCTCCGGCAATTTTTTGCTGTCATGCTCCCATTTCGTATAGCGCCCATCATAGCTATCTATTTTAACCTGCATTATTCATAAAAATGAATGAATTTTAATTATTTATTTGTGAT
>CAYQDZ010000165.1:1163-7203 GCA_964416375.1 uncultured Bacteroidales bacterium | reverse complement strand
CTTGTAAGTTATAAAAAGCGTGCAACTATGTCAACACCTTCGACCTAAATAAATGAATTGATTCCCATGATACATTTCAGTAACTTTGCTAAAGCATTGGCACCCGAATCATCAGGTATTTAGGCTGCAAGTAAGAAATCCGGTTTAATAAATCATATGAAGCAAAGAACGCATAGCCCTTCCGACAGGCCACCGGTTGTTGCAGGAAGGTTTTATCCATCATCTGCTAATGAGCTGAAAAAGGAGATAGAAAATTATTTTTCGGAGGCCATGAAACAGGAAACGGCTCTATCCATCCCCGGCGAAGAAATTCTTGCCGTGCTGTCTCCTCATGCAGGATACGTTTTTTCGGGAACCGTTTCTGCTTCAGCTTTCCTGCCATTGAAAGGAAAAAAGAATATCAAAAGGATTTTCCTCATCGGATCAAGTCACAATGCCTGGTTCGATAAAGCCTCGGTGTATTATTCAGGCAATTACCTCACTCCCCTCGGAAAAGTAAAAGTTGACAGTGCTGTTGCTAATTCCCTCCTGGAAAACAGCAATGTGTTCACCTATATGCCCGAAGCTCACAGATCAGAGCATAGTCTGGAAGTGCAGCTTCCCTTTTTACAATACCTGCTGGGAGATCAGTTTACCATTATCCCGATTTTGCTTGGAACACATTCAAAAGAGATTCCGAAAAAACTTGCAAAAGCCCTGGATCCCTATTTTCAACCAGGAAATTTTTTTGTAGTAAGTACTGACTTGTCACATTACCCTGCATACAACGATGCCGTGAAAATTGACAAGCAAACCATCAATGCCCTATGCAGCAATAAGCCCAAAGAGTTTTTGCAAAGGCTGGAAAAAAATGATACCTTGAATATCTATAATTTATCCACCAGCATGTGTGGCTGGACTTCTGCTCTGACACTCATGTACCTCACAGAAAATAAAAAAAACATCCGCTATACTCCCCTGCTCTATCAAAACTCGGGAGATATACCTTTGTATGGAGAAAAATCGAGAGTTGTTGGCTACCAGTCAGTATTGGTGACCCAGAAAATACCGGATAAGAATTTGGGATTTCAGCTCTCGGAAAAAGAAAAAAATAAGCTCCTGCATATAGCCAGAGATTCCATATCCGAAGAGCTAAACATAGAAAATTCATACACCATCAGCGATAAAGAGATTTCAGATGAACTAAAGCAGGCCAATGGGGTGTTTGTGACTGTGTATTGCAAAGACAAGCTCAGAGGCTGTATAGGTCGTATTGAATCCAAAGTACCTCTGTACCAGTCCGTCAGAGAAATGGCTATCAGCGCAGCATTTCATGATACACGGTTCAAATCCATCGCCAAAGAAGAGATGCCCGATGTTCATATTGAAATATCTGTTCTCACACCACTAAAAAAAATAGTTACCATTGAAGAAATTGTACCGGGAAAGCATGGTATTTTATTGCGTAAAGATTCCCGGTCGGGAACGTATTTGCCACAGGTTGCCATAAAAACAGGATGGAATGCCAAGGAACTTGTAGAACATTGTGCCAGAGAAAAGGCTTACCTGAGTGAGGGCGAGTGGCAGAGTTCCGATATGTATACTTATGAAGCCCTTATTTTTACAGACAAAAAAGAATGAGAAAGTGAGAAGGTTGAGAAGATGAGTAGTTGATGAATTGATGAATTGATGAGTTGATGAGTTGATGAGTTGAGAAAGTGAGAAGATGAGAAGGTGAGAAGATGGGAAGATGAGAAGGTGAGAAGTTGAGGAGGTGAGAAGTTGAGGAGGTGAGAAATCGGGAGTAAAAAGAATTAATAATGAAAAATTAAAAATGAATAATGGAAGAAGTCTCTAGTCTCAAGTTGCTAGTTGCTGGCTTTGCCCGCCGTAGTCTTGACGAAGGTGGGTTGCTGGGTGCTGGGTGCCCTTTACTTGAAACACTAAACTCTAAACACTAAACTCATTTTTTTTTCTTTTCACTATTAAAAAGTCTCGATCTCGTAGTAAACAAGGGAATCACCAATGAAGAATTTATAGGTGCCAAAAGCTTCAAAACTTACCTCCTTCAGATTGTTTTTATCATGTAGTGTATCCGATTGTATTTCAATCATGTTTCTGGTGGATATCTCCTTCAAACAGCAGTCTCCGTTTTTTGATATGCATATCAAAGTTTTTCTTTCCGTATCGTATAAATAATAAGTCTTTAGCTTTTCATTGTAACGAAATAACAGGATGGCATCCATCTCTTCTATCATACCAAAATACCTGAACCGTTTCAAAACAGTTGTATCGGTGTTCAAAATGTAAGCATTGTAGTCGGGAGGATTATCTTCACAATTGAAGATCATGAGAAATGCACTATCGGTAAGAGGTCTGTAGCCATGCAAATCGATCAATTGTGAATGAACCCCCGACAGGCCATCCGAGCCGGGAAGAAAAGAAAAACCTGACACATCGATAACCGTTCCGTCCGAAAAGTTATACAACTCGTATGCCGTGACAAAAAGTTTTTCATTGCCGGTAATAAAGGGTTCACCATCAGGAGCGCCTCCGCCCCAGATACCAGCCTTACCGGTGTATTCAATCACCCCATTGGTGTTGAATACAAAATAATAGACCGTGCCATAATTGTACCTTGGATTGATGTTGTAATCCACAATAAACTTGTCAAATTTTTTATTGTAGTATATTTTTTGAAATACATCGATGTTGCTTTCCAACCAGAAATCCGTACCTGACAGCAAGTCTTTGAGATCATCTTTCTTATTAAAAACAGCTGCAAACCAGAACTTTCCGTTTTTCCTGAATTCCAAATTGTAACGGTGGTTATAACCAATCACAATGCGTCTGCCCTTCGACGAAATGACAGTATCCACAATATAATCGGTGGTATCTACCCATACAGACATGTAGACTTCATAATTCTCCTGAGAAACAGTATCATACCACACCGTGGACAGATAAGTCTGTACCCGAACCGTATCGCCATAAATTTTTACAGGTTTTGCATTTTTTACAGACTGAACAGACAACGAATCAGCATCTTCCATATTCATTACAGAATCTGAGAATTCTTTCGTTTTATGCCGGAAGGAAAGAAGAGGGTCGTTCCGGCATTCTGACAACAGAATAAAAAATGCTACAGCAACTAGCACTACTATTTTTACAGGCTTCATCATTGCATTAACTCCCGTGAAGAACTGTCAGAAACAATGCGCTGACAGATGGTTATTTTCTCAGCTAAATTTGTACCGTTTCCTGATGCTTTTAACAATCTTCCATGTACATTCAAGACCCTGTTCAAATTGCACCATGTCGCCTGATTTGAACCGGATTTCCTGGCCATCGGCACTGGTGGCTATGGCCTCACCTTCAAGAATGTAGCATGTTTCCATCTCGTTATAGGACCAGGGAAATTCAGATATTTCTTTATTCCATGTACCCCAGTTGTTTGTTTTTTTAATTTCTTCAGCTGTTGGTTTCCAGACTTTCATAACAGGTAAAATTGTTAAATTTTCTTATAAATTTATCACAAATTCAAATCCTGTGTTCGATTACAAATCAAAACTTGTTGACAGCTCAAGATTGCTTGCCGATATCCTTGTTGAAGATATTGATAATTCTGAAGAAAAAGTCAATGAAATGATGTCGGTTGCCCTTCTGGATAACTACCCTGTTTCCATGAGGACAGCAAGAATTCTTACCCTATGTGCTGAGAAAAACAGCACCTTAATACATATCCATACCATGCTTCAATCGCTGCAAATAGTAAAAGTAACGGGTGTCAGGCGAGGTTTTCTGCAAATTCTTTCAAAGCTACCCGAATGCCTTGATGAAGATTCCCTGGGTATTCTCACCGACCTGGCTTTTCAGTGGATGAACAATCCAAAAGAAGCTATTTCCATCCGGTATTATTCTATACAGTTTGGTCTGTACGTGGTAAAAAAATATCCTGAGATCAAAGCAGAGTTCATCAGCATTTTAGAATCCATGATGATGGAAGATTCGGCCGTACTGAAGGCAAAATGCAGAAATACAATCAGACTTCTGAATAAGTAAAATTCAGTAATACTCCTAAAAACCAATGTTTTACTTACAATAAAAAGTTTAATAATATTGTTGTTTTACTCTTACATTTTGTTATACTTTTGAATAGCTGATTATGCCAAAGGCAAAATCCTAAATCTGAATGAAACTCAAAGTTATTATAGTACTTCTGGTTCTCGTTCAACCTTTGTCTGCACAGAAAATTTTTGATCTGATCAGGAATAACGATCATGCCGGTGTGAAAGAATATGAAGGATCCGTTAACCTGCGCGATTCCGACAAAGCAACACCTCTTATGTGGGCGGTTTACCTGTCGGATATGAAAATGGTGAAACTGCTGATAAAAAAAGGGGCCGATATAAGCATGAAAGGATGGATTCCTTTTACCGACACCGAAAGCAAATTTGAATTCATTTACGGAAGCTGTCTCTCCATTGCTGCCGGCGAAGGGAAAAAAAACATCCTGAAATACCTGGTTGAAAAACAGAAGATCTCTGTTGAAGACAAGGAAATTAACCTGTACCAGAACATTGACAACGGTTGGAATGCCCTGCAATGGGCATCGGTAAAAGGACAAAACAAACTGGTAGAATACCTGGTAAAAAAAGGCGCCAACATCGATGCTCCCGCGCAAACCGATCTGAACCAGACATCCCTGATCCTTGCCATGATTTTCGGCCATGCTGAAACAGCCATCCTGCTTGTTAAACTTGGTGCTGATGTTAACCAGCGGGACGATTATGGTGTATCTCCCCTCACCTATGCCTTTGAATTACAAAATCGCGAGCTCGTAAAAATCCTTCTTCAGAAGGATGCCACTTTCAGAAATGCAGGCGAAGAGACCATAGAAGATTTACTGCAAGATTACTTCGGCGTGGACAAAATCGAGGATCTCTGAAACAAGAATTGGATTGAAAAAATTATTCAGAGGAATTGCTGTGAGTTTTCATCTTCTTCCGGATGTAATTCCCCGATTCAGTGAGCATAGATTCAGGCCATCCACCCTTGACATCTGCTCCGGGTTTTAGTGCGGCAGAAGTTTCCTTTTTATCACTGACTGACCAATTGCAACAGCTTATTTTATGTTTCTTCATAAAGTCAAACCACTTTTCCATTTCCTTGTAATCAATGGGTCCGTCTCCGTTCGATTCGCATGTACCGAACTCTGTAACCCAAAGAGCTAAACCGCTGTCGATAGCAACGGTAGCTTTGTCCCTTAACCATTGCTTGTGGGTAGCAGCATAGAAATGAAGAGAATAAGCTATGTTGTTAAAATCCAGCGGATCTATGGCTACACTATCCACATCCTGTGCCCAATGCGAAGAGCCCACCACAATAATGTTATCAGGATCTATTCGGCGTATAGCCTGAATCAATGTTTCGGCATAAGGTTTTACCACATGGCTCCACGAAGTTCGCTCCGGTTCGTTGTATATTTCATAGATGATGTTTGGATGCTCTCCATAACGGCTTGCAATTTCTTCAAAAAATTCTATGGCAAGATCCACTTCTTCTTCAGCATGGTGCGAGTGCCAGTCGACAAGAACATAAATTCCAAGATCGATACAGGCATCGATAACACGTTTCACTTTCTCCAGTTCACCCTGAGGACCATCAGCGTATCCATCCTTTCCTGTGGCTATCGCTGCCCTTACCACCTGGCAGTTCCAGTCGTCACGTAACCACTGTATGCAATCGGAATTGTAGTATTCATCACCCCACTGACTCCAGAACAGGCCCATCCCGCGCAAGGAAACAGGCTCGCCTGTGCAATTCACAATGAAGGTTTTTTTTACTGCCAATTGTCCGTTTTTTTCCACCAGACTTTCTTTCTTTCCTGTATTGTGCGGGGAACATCCGACACCCAGAAGGGCTTGAAAAACAAGGAATAACACCACGATAATTCTACCTGCAAATTTCATACTTTCAAATTTATACACCTGGTCTCTTTCGATGGAGAGGCATGATAGCGGCTGCAAATATATACTATTTTGTGAAAATGATAACACTT
>CAYQDZ010000165.1:0-1063 GCA_964416375.1 uncultured Bacteroidales bacterium | reverse complement strand
AGTTTTTTCATCTGCCTGGGTTCCGGTATTTCTTCTTGCTCATGGATATTTATATTTCTCAGTATCATGATGGCATTAAGTTTTTATAAAGAGGCTCTTGTTGAAGAAAAATATTGTCTTGCCAAATATGGTGATGCTTACCAGAAATATCAAAATCGCATTTCAATATTAAGGTTATGATGAAAAACTATTTTACTGAAAAACAGGTATTGAAAAGGATATGAATTGGATTGCTGAAATAAGAGTTCTATTTATCCCAGTGGAATAAAAATCCATTAACTTAAAGCAGTCAATTGATATCCAATCAAACTACATTGATCATAAAAATCTCAAAGAAGGAAATAGCAAAGCTTGCTGCTTTCTGTTTCATGTTACCGCTTACATACATCTTTTTTACCCTATTCACCAGATATCTTGGATTTCAGAAAGGCTACTGGCTTACCTTTGGAATCTATTGGATATTGTTAGTCTCATTTACATTCTTCTATCTGGGTACAAAGAAAGTAAAATCGCTCTACAAGCCCGACAAAACAAAAAAACAACTTTGGAATGTTCTTGCCTTCATCCCTGTGGTAGCTGTGTTTTTTGTTTCGTTTGTCCACTCGGCTCCTCTGCTGAAAACACCTTTTCTATTGCTTGCCATTGCCATGGGCACCCTGAACGGCATCTGTGAAGAATTATTCTGGCGGGGACTGACCGTAAAAAACCAAGGAGAACATAAAACGCTGGTTGTTATTTTTTCTCTTTGCGGATTTGGCTTGTGGCATTTCACTCTGTCCACCATAGAAGGAATCAATTACCAGGGAGGGATACTAAGCCTGGTTGGCGGGGCTGTTGCCATGGGCATCATCTGGCAGATCGTGGTAACGAAGACCAACAATATCCTTTATGCTACGCTCGCTCATATTCTGGTCAATGTATTTGCCTTTTCCACCCTGATCTTGGAAAACTGGCAGATGTAAGGGTTAAAAGAGAAAAAGGAAAAGTAATAACAAAAAGGTCAACATTATTTAGGCATCAACAATCAACAAACAAGCATCCAGCAACCAGAAACCAGAATCTA
>CAYQDZ010000164.1:0-7215 GCA_964416375.1 uncultured Bacteroidales bacterium | reverse complement strand
ACCTGTTTTTGATTCAATAGAAAGAACTAATCTTAGCTCGAACTCACGTTATTTTATTTACATAACGAAGTATTTCATTTACTGATTGATCATTTTCTCATTTTCTAAACTCTGCTGCACTTTACTCCAATTAATTTAGGAGAATTGTTTTTCTTGATATTTTTAACTTTATCCATAAAATTTTGTCTTTTTTCGATTTTAAGGGAATTAGAATTTAATATTTGCCTGTATCCTGCCCTTCTCCTAAGGATATTTTAAAGAGTATCCATCTCTCAACCATAATAAATCCTTTATATCCCTTTGGATACAGGCGTTCTGCTAATTATTTCATTAAATTTTCAGATGATAAGGAAATGTTATTTTTGCTGTTAATTTTGTTTCCATGAAAAAAATTGCGCTTCACTGGCAAATTTTATTTGCCATCGTATTATCTGTGTTGTTTGGAATATTTTTTCCCGGCCTTACAAAATATGTTAGCTGGTTCGGTACAATTTTTCTCCGGGCATTAAAAATGGTTGTTGTGCCTCTTGTTTTTTGTTCATTGATCTCCGGAATTACGAATATAGGTTCAGAAGGAAATTTGGGAAGACTCGGATTGAAAACCCTATCTTTTTATCTTACAACAAGTTTACTGGCTATTTTCACCGGATTAATTCTGGTCAACCTTTTTAAACCCGGAGCGGGAACGGATTTACTGAATGAAGAAATCACAGGAAATCCTGATTTGATAACAAAACCTATATCTGAGACTCTGATAGAAATAATCCCTACAAATATAATTGAGGCCCTGGCAGGCGGAAATATGTTGTCGATCATCCTGTTTGCAATACTATTTGGGTTTTTTATAACAAGATTACAGTCACCTCACCGTGAAAGCCTTGAAAACTTCTTTCATGGCACTTTCCAGGTCATGATGAAAATCACTTTGTTTATCATCAGGTTTGCTCCACTGGGTATATTTGGAATCGTCAGCAAAGTTGTTGCTGAACAAACAGATTTAAGTGGATTGGCTATGCGGCTGGGTAAATTTATGCTGGTGGTTGTTGCAGGTCTGGCTATTCACAGCCTGTTCACTTTGCCGCTTATTCTTCGTTTTGTTGGTAAGGTCAATCCTGTAAAACACATTAAGGCTGTTGGAGTTGCCCTGCTAACAGCCTTTTCCACTGCTTCATCCAATGCAACTCTACCCCTTACCATGGAATCAGTAGAAAACAATGCCGGTGTTTCCAATAAAATTTCAAGTTTTACATTGCCATTGGGAGCTACCATCAATATGGATGGAACCGCATTGTATGAGCTTGTGGTTGTTGGTTTTGTAGCCCAACTCTATGGCATTGATTTATCCATCACTCAACAATTGATTGTAGTTTTAACAGCATTGTTAAGCTCTATTGGAACAGCGGGTGTACCCATGGCCAGTTATGTCACCATGACAATCATTTTCACTGCCATTGGTTTGCCTTTTGAAGCCATCGCACTCATCCTGCCAATTGACAGGCCACTCGATATGTTACGGACTGCTACCAATGTTTTTGGAGATACCTGCGGAGCGATTACTGTTGCTGCTTCGGAAGGGGAAAAATTAAAAATTTGATGGTTCTTCCTGTGTTCTGCATAGAAATAAGGTTCTCTTCATTTTAATAATGAAACCTCTACGAGGTAAATTTATAATTTGAGATGTGAGTAGTGAGTAGTGAGATTTAAGATATAAGATTAAAAGATAAAAGATAAAAAGTAAAAAGTTTTGTGTTTTGAGTTTCAAGTAATCGGTAATCGGTAATCAGTAATCGGTAACAAGATAAAAGTAAAAAGTTTTGAGTTTTGTGTTTCGAGTACCAGGCAACCAGTAACCAGCAACCAGCAACCAGTAACAAGCAACCAGCAACCAGCAACCAGTAACAAGCAACCAGCAACCAGTAACAAGCATCCAGTAACAAGCATCCAGCAACCAGCAACTTGAGACTAGAGACTTCTTCCATTATTCATTTTTAATTTTTCATTATTTCTTCCCTTCTCAACGTCTAAACCTCTCAACGATTAAACAATCACACAGTTAAACATTCCCCTTCAATGCTTCAAACAAAATCTCCACCGGATGGAGTGCTTTTTTTCCTGTACCATCCTTTATTTGATGTCTGCATGATGTTCCCGGAGCAGCAATTATTGTTTCCTCCTCTGCTTCCCGAACCGACGGAAACAATACCAACTCACCAATTTTCATAGACAGATCGAAATGCTCTTTTTCATAACCAAAAGAACCGGCCATTCCACAACACCCCGACTTGATCTCTTCAACTGAATAGTTCACCGGGAGAGTCAGACATTTTATTGTTGCCTCTGTTGTTGAAATCGCTTTTTGCTGACAATGTCCGTGCAATAACACTTTTGTAGTTCGCGTACTAAATTTATCCGAGGATATTTTTCCCTTTTCCGCCTCCTTTGCAATGAACTCTTCCAGTGTGTACGTATTTTTTGAAAGCGTGTGGGCCTTTTTCTTTTCCTCGCCTCTAAGCAAATCGGGATATTCATCCCGAAATGTTAGTATGGCCGATGGTTCAATTCCAACCAGTGGTATTTCTTCAGAAATCAAAGGAGCAAATAACCTGGTATTTTTTTTAGCCAGATTTCTTGCTTTCTTTAAAAATCCTTTGGAAAGATACGGA
The DNA here is from genome assembly GCA_964416375.1 of uncultured Bacteroidales bacterium. Lineage (GTDB taxonomy): Bacteria > Bacteroidota > Bacteroidia > Bacteroidales > UBA10428 > UBA10428. Next base: position 4,552 of record CAYQDZ010000164.1, on the reverse strand, counting down.
CGGCCACTATCGGCATTGTCTACAGTATATATTTTATATCCCAGCTTGTTTAACAGTCTAACTGAGGTGATTCCGATAGGCACATCATTGTAGTTAGTAAATTCATCCACAAAAAGATAAACAGTACCGGCAGAACGTTTTATTTCCTGATTCAATTGCTCCAGATTCTTTTTCAACCATTTTCTGAATGTTTGTTTGTGGACCCCCGGAAGAGACCTGTCGAGGGCAAAACCGATGGATCTTTTAAGAAGATTCGCAAAGATTTTTGAGTTCACAAGTTTATTGTACAAAGCACTGAAATTTGAAGCAAATGCCTGCAGTCTGGAGAAATTTGTTATCAGCAAAGTCCGCAATGACGGCAAATTGGATTTATAATACTGGTGAAGAAACTCTGCTTTCAACTTGGTCATATCCACTCCTGAAGGACATTCAGATTTACAGCCTTTACAAGAAAGGCACAAATCAAGAATAGTATACAATTCTTTGTTGTTAAAAGGATTGCCTTTGTTATTTCCTGATAATATGTTTCGAAGAACATTTGCACGGGCACGTGTTGTTTTATCCTCATCGCGTGTTGCCTGGTATGAAGGGCACATAGTTCCTCCCATGAGCGCAGATTTCCTGCAATCGGCAGAGCCTGTGCATTTTTCCGCTAAGCGCAAAACTCCATCGGAATCGGAAAAATCGAATATCGTATTGAATTCCGGAGTATCCTGACCGGGTTTGTACCTCAGGTTCGTATCCATTGGCGGAGCATCCGTTATCTTCCCAGGATTCAATACGCCATATGGATCCCATGTTTTTTTGATCTTCCTTAGCAACTGATAATTTTGCTCTCCAATCATAAAGGGAATAAACTCACCACGTAATCGTCCATCACCATGTTCACCACTTAATGATCCCCGGTATGTTTTTACAAGTTGTGCAATTTCCAGCGCAATGGAATGAAACTGCTCCACTCCTTTTTTTGTCTTCAGATTGATGACAGGACGCAGATGCAATTCCCCCGTAGCTATATGTGCATAGAATACACATTTCAGTTCCTGCTCTTTTAATATCACATTAAAATCATCAATGTATCCTGGCAATACTTCCGGATGTACTGCCGTATCTTCAATTACTGCCTGAGGTTTGGCATCACCCGGCATATTAGAAAGCAATCCGAGCCCGGCTTTTCTCAGAGCCCAGACCTTTGCAATATCAGGACCGAAAAGCAGGGGGTATTCATAGCCATAACCTTCCTGTTTTAGATCTGCTATAAGATCATGGACGATTTTCTTTATTTCTTTCCTGCTTTCACCGGCAAATTCAACACACAATAAAGCTCCCGGATCACCCTTAATAAAAAAACGGTTACGACTATGCTGAAGACTGCTTTTTGTGCATTCGAGTATAATATCATCAATAAGTTCAATAGCTCCCGGATTATATTTCAGTATAATCAGGTTAGCTTTCAGGGCTTCGGCTATGTTCTTATGGTGAACTACCAACAAGCCTTTTTCTGCAGGAGGAAGATCTACCAGATTCAGTTTTATCTCTGTCACAAACATCAATGTGCCTTCTGATCCGCAAATTACCTGGCAGAAATTAAACGGTTTACCACCTTCCACAAAAGGATCGGATTCCATTAATAAATCGATAGCATACCCCGTATTTCTGCGCTTAATCCTCGGATCAGGAAATTCATCTGTTATTCTCTTTCGGTTTTCAGGATCAGATAATGTGCTCTCGATATTTCTATATATATTCCCTTCCAATTTTTCATTTTTGCACTTCTCCAAAAATTCTGATTTGCTCAAAGATGTAAAATGAACTTCAGAACCATCACTTAAAAATCCTTTCAGTTCCAAAGTATGATCGCGCGTACTCCCATAGATCAATGAATGGACCCCACAGGCATTATTACCAACCATACCTCCGATCATACACCTGTTGGAAGTAGAAGTTTCCGGGCCAAAATATAATCCATACTCTTTCAAATGAAAATTCAATTCATCGAGCACTACTCCGGGTTGCACCCTTACCCACTTTTCTTCCTTATTTATTTCAATGATCCTGTTCAGATATTTTGACACATCGACAACGATTCCCTCTCCCACTACCTGACCTGCAAGAGAAGTTCCTGCAGCTCTCGGTATTAGTGGTATGTTGTATTCACTGGCAAAAAGGATGGTCTCCTGAATGTCTTTATCAGAACGTGGAATAATTACGGCCATTGGCATTTCCTGGTAGGCAGATGCATCCGTAGCATAAAGGGTTAATGCAACTCTATCCGTTAACAATTCACCGTCAATTTGTTTTCCCAGTTTATTTATTTTCTCTGTCAAAACCTTCATTGCATCAGAAATTTTAGCGCAATATTATAATGTTTTTTAAAGTATTCTTAAAAAATCAAAAAAATACAAATATAATTTGCTTTTGTTTGCATTTTGATATGAAGCGATTTAATTTAGTCCGTTTTAATAAACTATATTAAACCGTAACTCCATGAAAACTAAATCAATTTTTTTATTAACAATCATGGCAATGATGTTTGCATCGTGCATAAAAACCGGACAGAAACCTCCACGTGTTGAGCTTGAAGATTTTTTTAAAAATCCGGAACAAGCTTATTTTAAGATCTCACCTGACGGAGAATTCATCTCCTACACAGCCCCTTATGAAAGCAGGATGAATTTATTTATCCGGGAGGTCGGCCAGGATTCAGTAAAACAAATCACGTTTGAAACAGATCGTGATATTGCCGGATACATCTGGGCAAATGATAACAGAATTCTCTACATTAAAGATGAAGGCGGCAATGAAGACTTTAAATTATACGGTGTGGACAGGGATGGTGGTAACCAGAAATGTCTGACCTGCTTCGAGGGTGTACGAACTCAACTTATTGATGATCTAAGAGACCAGCCATCGGAAGTGTTAATTGCCTTAAACAAAAGATCATCACAAGTATTTGACCCTTATCGATTGAATATTGAAACCGGTGAGATGAAACTTCTTGCTGAGAATCCCGGGAATATTGTTGGATGGATTACTGACCACAAGGGCAAACTAAGAGCTGCTTATGCTATTACGGATGGCGTAAACCAAACATTGCTTTACAGAGAGAATGAAGAAGATGAATTTCATGATATTCTCACTACAAGCTGGCGGGACAATTTCAATCCTCATTTTTTCACTTTCGATAATGAAAAACTTTACGTCTCGTCCAATCTGGGAAGAGATAAAGAGGAAATTGTAATTTTTGACCCGAAGACAGGGGAAGAGGTTGAAAGTTTGTATAAAAACGATGAAGTTGATGTAAGTGGTTTACACTACTCACAAAAACGAAAAGTACTCCTTTCCGCATCCTATACAACAGATAAAAGACAGTATCATTTTTTCGATGAAAAAGCGAAGCAGAGGTATGAATTTTTGCAGCAGGAGCTTCCGGGATATGAAATTTCGATATCCGCTTCAGATACCGCAGAGAAGAAATTTATTGTAAGAACATACAGCGATAGAAGTCGGGGAGCATATTATTTATTTGATTCGGAAACAAAGGATCTGACAAAAATTTCAGATATCAGTCCGTGGCTGAACGAAGATCATCTTGCCGTAATGAAACCAATAAATTATCAGAGCAGAGACGGATTAACCATTCATGGTTATTTAACACTGCCCAAAGGATATGATGCAAAAAACCTTCCGGTAGTTATCAATCCGCATGGCGGACCATGGCATAGAGATACCTGGGGTTTTAACCCGGAAGTTCAGCTTCTGGCCAACCGGGGATATGCGGTTCTCCAGATGAATTTCAGAGGATCAACAGGCTATGGAAAAGAGTTTTGGCTGAAGTCTGTCAAGCAATGGGGACGTAGCATGCAGGATGATATTACAGATGGAGTGAACTGGCTTATTGAACAAGGCATTGCTGACCCGGAACGTGTTGCTATTTATGGAGGAAGCTATGGCGGTTATGCCACCCTTGCAGGATTAACCTTTACTCCCGATGTTTATGCCTGTGGAATCGATTATGTTGGTGTTTCCAATATGTTCACCTTTATGAATACCATTCCTCCCTATTGGGAACCAATGCGCGAACTTTTCTATGAACTGGTCGGAAATCCGGTTGAAGACAGCCTGCTGTTAGCCGAGGTTTCTCCTGTTTTTCATGCCGATAAAATCGTTGTTCCTTTATTTATTGCCCAGGGAGCAAACGATCCGAGGGTTAATATAGCCGAGTCTGATCAGATGGTTGAAGCACTTAAAGCCAGAGGAATTGAGGTTGAATATATGGTGAAGGAAAATGAAGGTCATGGGTTTCATAATGAAGAAAACCGATTTGATTTCTATCGTACCATGGATAAATTCCTCGCTGAACATATCGGTGATTCAATCAGCGTTGTCAAATAATTGTAAGTATTTATTTCAAATAAAAAAGAGGCTGTCCAAGAAGTAAAAAAACTTGCTCAATGAGATGTTTTTACTTTGTGAAACTCTGTGTCTTCTTTGTGATCCTCTGTGTAATAGTAAATTAAAAATATACCACAGCGCCTCCGCTGAGTAGCTT
>CAYQDZ010000163.1:0-7377 GCA_964416375.1 uncultured Bacteroidales bacterium | reverse complement strand
GGTTTTTTGTTCACATAGACTATCATATCCAGAATGATAATTAACTAAGTGTAAACTAACCATATAAAAAAAAATCTTGTTATGACAAATAAGATCACAAGCCTGGCTGAGTACTTGCAAAAATACAAAGAGAGTGTTGCCGATCCTGAAGGATTTTGGGCAAATATTGCTGAAAATAATTATTGGCATAAGAAATGGGATAAAGTTCTGGACTGGAAATTTGAGGGAAAAGATGCCCCTGATATAAACTGGTTTGTAAACGGTAAGCTGAATATAACCGAAAATATTTTCGAAAGAAATATGTTTATGCGCAAAGATCAGGTTGCTATCATTTGGGAGCCAAACGATCCTAAAGAAAAAGAAGTTAAACTGACCTATGGTGAACTATTCGATAAGGTCAAAGAGTTCGCTAATGGTTTGCTTAAGATTGGTGTTAAAAAAGGAGACAGGGTAGCTATTTATCTTCCTATGATTCCCGAACTGGCTATAGCCATGCTTGCCTGTGCTAGAATCGGGGCAATCCATTCCATTGTATTTGCAGGATTTTCTGCTACAGCACTTGCTGATCGAATCATTGATGCGGAGTCCAATGTTGTCATTACATCTGACGGTGGTTACCGCGGAACCAAAAGCATTCCTCTTAAAGAAATTGTTGACGAAGCAGTAGAAAAATGTCCGACAATTAAAAATACAATCGTTTTCAAACGTACCGGTGAAGACATAAATTTTGTTCAGGGACGTGATATCTGGTGGCATGATCTGATTAAAGGTGTTGGCACAGAAAATAAAGCCGAGGTAATGGATTCTGAAGACACACTGTTTATTCTGTATACTTCCGGTTCAACAGGAAAGCCTAAGGGTGTTCTTCATACCACAGCAGGTTACATGGTCTATACAGAATATACATTCAAAAATGTTTTCCAATACAGTGACGGTGACATTTTTTGGTGCACAGCTGATATTGGCTGGGTTACCGGCCATTCATATATTGTATATGGTCCGCTTTTGGCCGGTGCTACTACCATCATGTTTGAAGGAGTTCCAACCTGGCCTGACGGAGGACGGTTTTGGGAAGTTGTTGATAAATACAAGGTGACCCAGTTCTATACTGCTCCCACTGCCATCAGAGCATTGGTTGCACTTGGAGATGAATTGGTTACAAAACATGACCTTAGCTCATTGAAAGTTTTGGGCACAGTGGGAGAGCCTATTAATGATGAAGCCTGGAGATGGTATCATGATATCGTTGGTAAAAGCCGTTGCCCCATTGTGGATACCTGGTGGCAAACTGAAACAGGAGGTATAATGATCACGCCTCTGGCAGGTATCACCCCTACAAAACCTTCACTGGCCACATTGCCCCTTCCCGGTGTTCAACCTATTCTTGTAGATCAGGAAGGAAATGAATTAAAAGGAAATGGCGTGGAAGGAATACTCTGTATTAAATTTCCATGGCCCGGAATGTTAAGAACCACGTATGGCGATCACAAGAGATGCTTTGAGACCTATTTCTCTGCATTCAAAGGTTTATACTTAACCGGTGACGGAGCAAAACGCGACGAAGAAGGATATTATCGGATCATTGGTCGTATTGATGATGTCATCAATGTATCGGGTCATAGAATTGGGACTGCAGAAGTGGAAGATGCGATAAACCAGCATCCAAAAGTCAACGAATCTGCAGTTGTCGGTTATCCTCATGCTATTAAAGGTTCCGGAATTTATGCATACGTAATTTGTGAAGAACTTTCTGATGCTGAAATGGAAACTATTGAGAAAGAGATCAGAGATACGGTAACAAAGTATATCGGACCCATTGCGAAACCAGATCTGATCCAGATTGTAAGTGGCCTGCCCAAAACACGTTCCGGTAAAATCATGCGTCGAATTCTTCGTAAAATTGGAGAAGGGGATGCTTCAAATCTGGGAGATACTTCCACATTGCTGGATCCAGGAGTAGTAAAAGCAATAATTGACGGTGCTAAAGTAGAAGTAAAACGATAATTATATTTAAATAGCCAAACAATATGAAGTCAGAATAAGATACATTTAAGTATCTATTCTGACTTCTAAATTATACATTATGGAAAACCAAAAAGTAATGAACAGATGGCTTGTTGTTGTAGGAGCCATATTGATTCAATTAGCATTAGGAGCCATCTACGCATGGTCAGTTTTTACTCCTAAATTAACTACAACTGATGGTGCTTATCAGTTTACTGCCGGGCAGGCAGCTTGGATCTTCTCAGCAGGATTATTCTCTTTTGCTCTCGTAATGATTTGGGCTGGAAGAAAGCTTGCTTCTTTTGGACCTCAAAAACTTGCAATGGCTGGTGGTATAACCCTTGGTCTTGGCTATATTTTGGCCGGTTTTTTTGGCGATAGCTTCATTGCTCAATTGATTTTAATTGGAGTTATCGGAGGTTCCGGTATTGGTCTAGCTTACGTTGTACCTATTGCAGTTGGTGTAAAATGGTTCCCCGACAGAAAAGGAATGCTTACAGGTCTTGCCGTGGCCGGATTTGGATTTGGAGCAACCATCTGGGTAAAATGGGCCGGTTCATGGGGAGGAGGTCTTTTGAATAATCTTGAATTATTTGGTCTTGACGCTATAAGATCTGTATTTGTATTGTATGGGATTATTTTCGCAGCCATGGTTCTTATTGGAAGCCTTGTAATGAAAGATCCACCTGAAGGATGGCTGCCAAAAGGATATACACCTCCTGAAACCTCGAATACTAAAGCATCAGGACAAGTTAACTTTGATACTAATGAAATGCTGAAAACTCCTCAGTATTACATGCTGTTCTTAACTTTTGTCTTTTCTGCACTTGCCGGACTTATGGTTATTTATTGCATTAAACTTTTTGGAATTGATGCATTGACTTATTCTAAACTTGGATCACTGGATATTTCAAATGTTGACTTTGAAAGCACTAAGAACTGGGCAAGTGCCATAGCAGGTACTGCAATGGCTACTTATGCTATTCTTAACGGATTGGGTAGAATTGTTTGGGGAATTGTTTCGGATAAAATCGGACGCAAATCGTCCATTTTTTTAATGAGTTTGTTGCAGGGAATTATCATGCTTTTCTTGTTCAAATTAGGTTCAGGAACAGTTACTTTTATTATAGCTGCTGCCATAATTGGATTTAACTTTGGTGGTAATTTTGCTCTTTTCCCTGCTGCTACTGCAGATTTCTTTGGAAATAAAACAGTTGGTAAAAACTACGGCCTTGTATTTTTCGCCTATGGCATAGCCGGAATTGCCGGACCTCAGATTGCAGGTCTTTTTAAAGATGCTGCTAAAAGTGCAGATACACCATCAGCCTGGATAACTCCATTCATCATTGCTGGTGTTGCCTGTATAGTTGGTGCGTTTGTTATTTTGTTTGCAAAACCACCTAAAAAAGCATAATTCATTTGAAAATCTGGCGCTGAAAAGCGCTTTTTTTTTTGCTTATTTAGATTTACCTTTAATTACAAATTTCGATTCAAACTCTATTGATAAGATTAATTTAGTTTTCTAATTTTGCAGTCCTTATTGCAATTTTTATTTATCCTTTTTTGATTCACTGAAAAATCAATACAATGCCAATAAAAAAGCTTAATAGCATATTCAGGCCGAAAAGAATTGCTCTGATTGGAGTCTCTAACGACCCTAAAAGTGTTGGAGGAATAACCCTTAAAAATCTGGTTGGTGGCGGTTTTAGCGGGGTTGTATATCCTGTTAATCCGAAAAGAGAAGCTGTTCTTGGAATACCCTGTTTTCCTGATGTGAAAAGTCTTCCTAAAGTACCGGATCTGGCAGTTATCATGACAGCGGCGAAAATTGTACCTCAATTGGTCAGAGAATGTGGAGAAACCGGGATACTTGGTTTAATTATTATGTCTGCAGGATTTAAAGAATCAGGTAAGGAAGGAAAGAAGCTCGAAGAACAGGTAAAAGAAGAAAAGGCAAAATTCCCTGAAATGAGAATTATCGGGCCAAACTGTCTGGGAATCCTGGTACCCGGATTGAACATGAATGTTAGTTTTGCTGCCGGTATGCCTAAGAGCGGACATGTTGCTTTTATTTCTCAATCGGGAGCTTTGTGTACATCACTTCTCGATTGGGCTTATGAAAACAATGTTGGATTTTCCTATTTTGTTTCTATTGGTAATTCCATGGACGTTAGTTTTGGAGATCTGATTGATTATTTCGGACAGGATCCGAATACCAAATCCATTGTATTGTATGTTGAATCATTATCTAATGCACGTTCATTCATGTCGGCAGCACGTGCATTTGCACGAAAGAAGCCCATTATAGTTTACAAATCAGGGCGTTTCCCCGAATCGGCTGCTGCTGCCGCATCACATACAGGTGCCATGGCTTCGGAGGATTCAATCTACGATGCTGTTTTCAGAAGAGCCGGTATTGCCAGGGTATATAACTATGGTGATATTTTCGATTTTACCGATCTCATCGGCAGAAGAAGAGCACCTAAAGGTTCTAACCTTGCCATCATAACCAATGCCGGGGGACCCGGTGTAATGGCTACCGACTCCCTAATTTCATGGGGAGGAAAACTTGTAGAACTTTCGGACACAACCATGCAAAAATTGAATGATTACCTCCCTCCTTTCTGGTCACATGGAAATCCTGTTGATGTTCTGGGAGATGCAACTCCCGAGCGACTTGCAAAGGCAACAGAAATCGTATTGGAGGATGAACATGTTGATGCTGTTTTGGTGCTATTAACTCCCCAGGCAATGACCGAGCCAACTGAATCTGCAGAAGCCATTGCTGCACTTGCCGGCAAAACATCAAAAGCCATTATGGCGGCCTGGCTTGGCGGAGCAAGCATGAGAGCAGGAATGACAGTATTTAATAATGCCGGTATAGCAGCATACAGTACACCTGAACAGGCTATCCTTGCATTTATGACACTATCGAATTATTCTAACAATCTTGAACTTTTGTATGAAACGCCGAAAGAAATACCGGTTTCATTTAGTTACGACCGCGATGAACTCCGGAAAAAGTATTTGTTGGAATTTTTTCCAAAAGCAAAAATTCTTAACGAAGATGATTCTAAGCTTCTCATTAACGATTATGGCATTTCAACAACCCATCCGGAACCTGCTTTTGATGAAGACCAGGCCGTGAAAATTGCCAATGAAAAAGGATACCCGGTAGTTATAAAAATTTACTCGGGTGATATTACACACAAATCCGATGCAGGTGGGGTTGCTCTGAATATCAGGAATGATGATATGGTTAGGGCAACATTTAAAAATATGATCAAAACAGTATCGGCGAAATTGCCCGATGCAAAAATTGATGGAGTAACCATTCAAAAAATGATCTCATCAAAAGATGCTGTGGAATTAATCCTCGGCATTAAAAAAGATCCTGTTTTTGGTACGGTAATGCTGGTAGGAATGGGCGGGACCACCGCAGAATTGTTTAAAGACAAGCGCTTGGAATTCCCTCCATTAAATGAACAGCTTGCCAGACAAATGTTACAATCGCTGCAGATTTATCCATTATTAAAAGGTTATCGCGGAACCAAACCTAAAAATATTGATAAACTCATTGAGGTTATCATACGTTTATCTTATCTGGCTGCTGACTATCCTGAAATCGAAGAGCTGGATATAAATCCGCTTTTGGTTACTCCTGATGATATTATTGCCTTAGATGCCCGGATTGTTGTAGATGAGAAACTCTTGTTTAAACCTGTTAAGGATTATTCACATCTAATTTTAAGACCATATCCTGAAAGATTAATCTCATCTACAAAACTCAATGACGGAACAAAAGTGCTTCTAAGACCAATTAAACCGGAAGATGAGCCCATGTGGCTTGAATTGCTGGCAAGTTGCTCCAAGGAATCCATTTATTTGCGATTCAGGTATGATTTCTATTATGACTCACATGATGTTGCTTCACAATTCTGTTTTATTGATTACGACAGAGAGTTAGCTATTGTTGCCGAAATTAGTGTAAAAGGAAAGAAAAAGCTTATTGGTGTTGGAAGACTAATTGCTGATCCTGATGTTGAAATCATGGAATATGCCATTTTAATTACGGATGAATGGCAACAGAAGGAATTAGGCTATATTATTACTGAATATTGTATGAATATTGCAAAAAATAACGGCATCAAACGGCTTGCGGCAGAAACAACAAAAAATAATAAACCTATGATCTCAGTTTTCAGGAAACTGAACTTCAAAATACAATTTAATGAGGATACTACGGTTTCGGTAAACAAAGTGTTATCTGAAGAAGAGGAGTAAAAAATAATTGACAAAATTTATTTCATTTGAGTACTAATTCATTCTCTCAAGTCGCTACTTAACTGTCGGGAGGTTTTTTGATATTCCCATGAGTTCACTAAAAATTGAAAAAGCAGCAGAAATAATTCGTAATGCCAAATATGCTGTAGCCTTTACTGGTGCAGGCATATCCGTCGATAGTGGGATTCCGGCGTTCAGAGGAGACGATGGTGTATGGAACAGTCATCATCCCATCTACCTTGAAATCGATTTTTTTAAAAAAAAACCGCTTCAATCCTGGATAAAAATCAAAGAAATATTCTATGATAATCTGGATGATGCAGAGCCAAATATTGCGCACAAGGTTTTGGCAAAAATGGAAAAGAGAAGTTTCATTGAATCTGTAATTACGCAAAATATAGATAATTTGCACCAGAAAGCAGGAAGCAAGCATGTATACGAACTCCATGGAAATTACAAAAAACTGATTTGTACCGAGTGCAGCTCTGAATACGATATTAGCTTTGCTAACCTGGATTTCCTGCCCCCGACCTGCTATGTTTGCAAAGGAATATTAAAACCCAATATAGTATTCTTTAATGAACCTATTCCCCAGTTTGCCAAAACACGTTCATTTGCAGAAGCTAAGAAAGCCGATGTCATGCTCATCATTGGAACCAATGCCGAAGTTCTGCCTGCAGCAGACCTGCCTGTTATAGCAAAAGAACATGGTGCCAAAATAATCGAAATTAATATCAAAGAATCTCATCTTACCGAATCGACCTCTGATATTTTCCTTAAAGGTAAGGCAACTGAAGTACTCCAAAAAATTGGGAAACTTCTTTATCTTTGATTTAATTCTTTGTTATTCAAGCTATTAAGTATCATTAAACAGTATACTATCGTATCCAATTATGATGAAAATCATAATGACATGCTTCGTGGATAAACCATTAATTATTAACTTTCCATATGAAGATACTTGTTTTCAACTGTGGAAGTTCTTCAATCAAATACAAGCTATTTGCTATGCCTGGTAATCATTTGTTGGCAAAAGGCATTGCTGAGAAAATAGGAAAGGATAAATACTATATCAGATTTGAAAAAAAG
>CAYQDZ010000162.1:0-7392 GCA_964416375.1 uncultured Bacteroidales bacterium | reverse complement strand
TCTGCCTCAGCTTTTTCTGCAGCAGCTTTTTTCTTCGCTATTTCTTCAGCCTTGGCTTCTTTTGCTTTACTTTCTTCTTCAAATCGTTTTTTAGCATCGGCTTCTTTAGCTTTTTGCACTTTATCGACATTGGCCTGAATCTTAGCTTCTTTTTCTTTCAGCCATTTATCAAAACGTGAATTGGCTTCATCTTCAGAAAAAGCACCTTTCCTTACTCCTTCCAATAAATGCTTCTTCATTAAAACACCATTGTAAGATAAGATAGCTCTACAAGTTTCTGTAGGTTGTGCGCCCTTTTGCAACCAATCTAATGCCTTTTCAAAATTTAGATCGATTGTAGCAGGATTAGTGTTTGGATCATACATCCCTAATCTTTCGATAAATTTACCATCCCGTGGCGCCCTGCTATCTGCTACCACAATGTGGTAGAACGGTCTTTGTTTGCGACCTTGTCTTGTTAACCTGATTTTCGTGGGCATAAAAATTATTATTTAAATAAACCTACAATTGTTGTGGCTATAAACCACATTTAAAATTGAGCCTGCAAATTTAGATAAATATTTATAAAAAAAGCATTCCCTCAATATTTTGTTGAGACAATTTTTCTCCGCTTAGATATTTATATCTTGATTTCACGAACTATACTATTGAAATTTTTTATGAAACTGTACCTATGGAGACTCAAATTTTAATGAGGCTGTCAATCTGGCAGCTTCTTTTTTGTATATATAAAGCATTCCGGAGAAACTATTGAAATATATATTGCGGCATAATATATGTAAGTGTATAGATATAAACATATAATACAATATGTAAATAATTATAACGAACTTCAACAGTTGAGTATAAATACGAAATATGGATTGAACTAAAAATAAACAGATGAAAAAAATAATTAGCATATCCCTGATTATCACCACATTGGCTCTTGGTTGTAACAGTCAGGCCAGTAGTAAAGAAGAAGTGAAAGAAGTGGTGGAAGAAACAAATGAAATTGTAAAACCGACTTTGCTCACCAAACAAATGTTTCTCGATGAGATCATGGACTATGAAAGTAATCCGGATGAGTGGAATTATAAAGGAGAACTTCCGGGCTTAGTTGATTTTTATGCCGATTGGTGCAGACCCTGTCTGATATCCTCACCCATATTGGAAGAACTGGCCCAGGAATATGCCGGTAAAATTAAGATTTACAAGATTGACATTCAGAAGGAACAAGAACTTGCTGCAGTATTTGGAGTGCAAAGCATACCCGCATTTCTTTTTATTCCTAAAAACGATAAACCGGTAATGTCTGCCGGTATTGCTCAAACTCCTGAACAAACCAAAGAAATGTTCAAGCAACAAATTGATGAGATTTTATTAAACAAGAAGAATTAGAAATTGAATTTACCACAAGTTTTCTATAAATATTAACACAGCATAGTTTTTCCTTTCGGGTATTGTAACTTTACACATGAAATTAATATCCTTCTTTCATGTTTCTGATATTCGATACTGAGACCACGGGTCTTCCAAAGAAATACAACGCACCCCTCACCGATTCAGAGAATTGGCCACGCATGGTGCAACTTGCCTGGCAATTGCATGACGAGAATGGAAAGTTATTGGAGGTAAAGAATTACATTATAAAACCCGAAGCTTATACCATACCTTATAGTGCTGAAAAAGTCCATGGCATATCCACTGAAAAGGCCTTGAAAGAGGGCAAGGATTTGCAGTGGGTACTTGAGGAATTCAATAAAACTCTGGCCAATACCAAATATCTTGCCGGACACAATGTAGAATTTGATATCAGCATTACAGGGGCAGAATTTATCAGGAAGAATATTTCTACCGATTTTCTGAAACTAGCTCAAATCGATACCAAGGAAGAAAGTACTGAATATTGTGCTTTGCCCGGTGGCAGAGGTGGAAAATTCAAATGGCCAAACCTTTCTGAATTGCACACAAAGCTTTTTGGAAAAGATTTTGAGCAGGCCCATAATGCTTCTGCAGATGTTGTTGCAACTGCACGTTGCTTTTTGGAGCTATTAAGGCTTGGAATCATTGATCCGCAGAAACATGGTTTAGCCAAAACATTTGCTGAAGAGTTTAGAAAGCACAATCCTGATGTTATCAAGCCCATTGAACTCACAATCAAATCGAATAAGGATGTAAAGATACAAACGGATCTATCCTCTGAAGAAATTTCGAATGCAGAAACACAGGCATCCGATACATCAATACCCTTTACTCATTTGCATGTTCATACGCAGTATTCAATTCTTGATGGGGCAGCGGATATAACCGGGTTGGTAACCAAAACCAAAGCGGATGGAATGGTGGCCCTGGCTATTACCGATCACGGGAACATGTTTGGAGTGAAAGAATTTCACAACATTGCCAGAAAAAAAGGAATAAAACCAATACTGGGATGTGAAGTTTATATAGCTCATCGCACAAGATTTGATAAATCTGATAAGTCGGACGGTGGAGGAAAGCACTTGGTATTATTGGCAAAAAACATTCAGGGTTATCATAATCTTGTAAAGCTGGTCTCTTATGGCTGGACGGAAGGGTTCTACTACAAACCCAGGATTGATATGGAACTCTTAAAGAAATACCATGAAGGTTTGATCGCTTGTTCAGCCTGCCTGCACGGTGTGATATCAAACCTGATACTTCATGAAGGGATCGACGAGGCACGCAAAAAAATAATTGAATTTAAGGAAATATTCGGTGAAGACTTTTACCTGGAATTACAGAGACATAAATCAGGTGATCCTGAAATGGATGAAAAGGTATATAAGGATCAGGTGTATGTTAACAGCAATCTGGTTCAACTTGCCAAAGAAACAAATACACCGCTGATAGCAACCAATGATGTACATTTTATAAATGAAGAAGATGCGGAAGCACATGATAGGTTACTCTGTATAAGCACAGCTACGGATATTGATGATCCGAACAGGATGAGGTATACGCATCAGGAGTGGTTAAAGACACAGGAAGAAATGCGTGAATTATTTCACGATATACCTGAAGCCCTGGAAAATACTGACCGGATAGTTAAAAAAATAGAGGATTTTAAATTGGATTCATCTCCAATCATGCCAGAATTTCCTATCCCGGAAGATTTTGGAACGATTGAAAGCTACCGGGAGAAGTACAATAAGGAGGACCTGGTAAACGAGATGTCAGAGACATCGTATAAAAGATTAGGCAATTTAGAAAAAGTGTTACGCGTTAAATTGGAAGCTGATTACTTACAATACCTGGTGTATAAAGGAGCAAAATCTCATTATGGAGATCCATTGGATCCTTCTGTTAAAGACAGAATTGATTTTGAATTGAACACTATAAAATCAATGGGTTTTCCGGGCTATTTTCTGATTGTTTGGGATTTCATACGGGCGGCTCGTGAAATGGATGTTTCGGTTGGTCCTGGCCGCGGATCGGCAGCAGGTTCTGCTGTTGCCTACTGTCTTCAGATTACGGATATTGATCCGATTGATCACGACTTGCTTTTTGAAAGATTTCTCAATCCCGATCGTATTTCTATGCCCGACATGGATATTGATTTTGATGAAGACGGAAGAGAAAAGGTATTAAAATATGTAGTAGATAAATATGGTGCCAAACGGGTAGCTCACATCATTACGTTTGGTACTATGGCGCCCAAAATGGCAATACGGGATGTTGCCAGGGTGCAAAAACTTGAACTTTCAGAGGCGGATCGACTGGCTAAATTAGTGCCTGAAAGACCTGGAACATCCTTTAAGAAGGCATATGAAGAAGTTCCAGCACTTTTGCAGGAAAAAGAAAGCCCAAATGTCCTGATATCTCAAACGCTTAAGTATGCTGAAGTGCTTGAAGGATCTGTAAGACAAACAGGTGTACATGCCTGTGGAATTATTATCGGAAAAGAGGACCTGGAAGAGTATATTCCTGTTTGCACCAATAAAGATACTGAGCTTTATGTTACTCAGTTTGATGGCAAGCATATTGAAGCAGTAGGTATGCTGAAGATGGATTTTCTTGGCTTGAAAACCCTTTCTATTATTAAAGACACCATTGAAAATATCAAACAATCAAAGAAAAAGGATATTGATATTAATAAAATACCGATGAATGATACCAAAACCTTTGAACTTTATAGCAAAGGTGAGACTACAGCTCTTTTCCAGTTTGAGTCGCCCGGAATGAAAAAACATTTGCGGGCGTTAAAGCCCAATCGATTTGAGGATCTTGTAGCCATGAATGCACTTTACCGTCCTGGCCCTATGGATTATATTCCAAAATTCATTGCCAGAAAACAAGGCCGCGAAAAAATCGAATATGATTTGCCAGAGATGGAAGAATACCTGAAGGACACTTATGGCATAACAGTATACCAGGAGCAAGTCATGCTTCTTTCGCAAAAACTCGCCGGATTTACAAAGGGGATGGCTGACTCATTGAGAAAAGCGATGGGGAAAAAGATCAAATCCATGATGGATGATCTGAAAGAGAAATTTATTGAAGGCTGTCAGAAAAACGGATACCAGGAAAAGACAATTCAAAAAATATGGAGCGACTGGGAAGCATTTGCACAATATGCATTCAATAAATCGCATTCTACATGTTATGCTTTGGTATCCTATCAGACGGCGTATCTGAAAGCACATTATCCGGCTGAATTTATGGCAGCAGTACTTAGCCGCAATTTGAGCGATATCAAGAAGATCACCTTCTTTATGGAAGAATGTAAACGTATGGGATTGAATGTTCTGGTGCCTGATATAAATGAAAGCCATTCAAGATTTACGGTGAATAATGAGGGGAACATTCGCTTTGGCTTAGCAGCAATAAAAGGTTTGGGTGAATCTGCCGTGCAACACATTATTGAAGAACGGAAAGAAAGTGGAGTATTTAAGGATATTTATGACTTTGTTGAACGATTGAACCTGAATACCGTGAATAAACGCAGTCTTGAGGCAATGGTAATGGCAGGAGGTTTTGATAGTTTTAAAGAGATCGATCGATATCAATATTTTCTTACAGACAGAGAGGGCATCACATTCATTGATCAACTGATCCGGTATGGAAATCTTGTGAAAACACAACAAACAAAAACTCTTTTCGATGAAGATTTAAGTTATCAGGATGCACAAAAACAGCCTGCCATCATCAAAGGAGAATCATGGGCTCCCCTGGAGAAATTGAACAAGGAAAAAGATTTAATAGGAGTTTTTCTTTCGTCTCATCCTCTGGATGATTATAAACTTGAAATTGACAATTTTACAAATTGTACTTTGTCTGAATTAACGGAGATTGAAAACATTAAGGACAAAGAATTATCGATAGCAGGATTGGTTACTGAAGTGAAGCATCTGACAACAAAAACAGGCAGGCCTTTTGGTACCTTTGTGATTGAAGACTATACAGATTCATATAAATTCATGCTTTTTGGCAGAGACTATGAGGATTACAGGAAATATATGTATGAAGGGTATTCTTTGTTGATTAAAGGATCTATGCAGCCAAATCAATGGCGAAGAGAAATGGATTCATGGGAGTTTAAGGTTAAATCAATGATTATATTGAACAATGCCAGAGAAGAAATCGTTAATAGTCTAGCGATCAGGATAGCATTAAAAGATCTGAATGAAGCATTTATCAATGAAATTCGGGAGAAAGCAAACCAGTACAATGGGAAAGCAAATATCAAGTTTTATATTTACGATGAAGACGAAGGCATTACTTTAGAAATGTTTTCAAGAAATACTACAGTATCTTTAACAAATGAGCTCATAGACTATCTTAACAATAGAACTGAGATTGAATATAAAGTAAGTTGATCAATAGGCGTTGTAGCTTCCGAATTTTATTAAATTTGTTTAACACATCAGGGAGAATTATTAACTAATAAATATATAAAAGAAATGGCTTTAGAATTAACTGATGCGAATTTTGAGGAAATTGTAATCAAGGCAGAAAAGCCTGTGATTGTTGATTTTTGGGCAGAATGGTGTGCCCCTTGTCTTATGGTAGGCCCAATTGTGGCTGAAATAGGAGAAGATTACAAGGAAAAAGTGATTGTCGGTAAGCTTGATGTTGACAGCAATCCCGGAGTGGCTAGTAAATATGGGATAAGAAATATTCCAACCATTCTGTTTTTCAAAAATGGTGAGATTAAGGACAAACAAGTGGGAGCTGTTCCTAAAAGTACTTTGGTAAACAAGTTGAATGCACTTCTATAGTCAGGATAATTTGAGTTGAAAACCTTCAGAAACTGTCATGGGAAGATCATAGATCGAATTACTGTTTTTGATGGTTTTCTTTTTTAGAATATTATGTTAAAATTATTTCGCAGAAATCAACAAGCATTCATACTATTCATTATTTTCTACTCTTTTTTTTCAGTTTTTAATGTATATGTTGTACGCGCAAATCAGCCAAATTTACCCATACCCTTTTTATTACCCTTTTTAGCAAATTATAAGAACATACTATTTGAGCTGGATAATTCTGGTTTTATTCTATCTATTTTTACAGCTTTGGGTTTGATATTTGCCGGATTTTACCTGACAAGGACCAGCATAAAGTTCCTTATACTCCAAAGACGGGCGCAATTCCCTGCAATATTTGTTATTTCAATTTCATCATTTGCTTTTTATCAGGAGCTATTCTCAGAGATCTTAATAGCAGGCCTATTTATTTTGTTTATTATACACCGGCTTTTTGGTATCGCCTCCAATCAGAATGTATCTCTCAGGTATTTAGATGTCGGCATATTACTGGCCATTGGAAGTTTGTTTTATTTTAACATCATTTTTTTATTACCGTTTTTATGGATAGCTCAATTTACTTTTAGGCAATTCAATTGGAGAGAATTTTTGTACACTCTTATTGGTTTGGCACTGCCGTTTATCTATATCCTGACAGGATACTTTGTTATGGATATATCAATTAAAGAAATGGTAAATATTCTATTTCAATGGTTGACTCTGGACAAGGTGGTGAATTTTACCTGGCCTATGATGGCATCATTGGGGGTTTATCTTTTTGTTATGGCTATTGCAAATTTATATGCTATGCGCAAGTATGCAACCGCAAAGGTTCAATTAAGAAAGTTTTATCAGTTGATTTTTTACCTTTTCGTGAATATACTATTGATGTTTATTTTCATTCCTTCCGTAGGAATAGAAATATTTATACTTTTTTCCATTCCAACATCAATTCTTTTATCCTCTTATTTCAGTGAGTGCAGGAATAATTTCATGAACAATATTCTTTTCATACTCCTTCTTATTACACCTGTTGCATTGAATATTTTCGGATGACATAAAAAAAGCTTCTCTTAAACAGGCAGCTTAGCCTGCATTATTCATAAAAATGAATGAATTTTAATTATTTATTTTTGATACA